>NZ_QKAP01000141.1 GCF_003247215.1 Malonomonas rubra
CAGGTTGAGCTGTTGCTCACGGAGACGAATGATGGTCGAGCGGGTCACCCCCTCGAGTAGACCGGTCGAAGCATCCGGGGTACAGACCCACTTGTCTTTGGTCCAGAAGATGTTCGAAGAGGCCCCCTCGCAGATCTGGTCCTTGTTGTTGAGCATGATCACCTCGAATGCTCCGGCCGCCTTTGCTTCCAGTTTGCCGAGCAGGCTGTTGAGGTTGCTGATCGATTTGATTTTCGGGTTGATCGCTTCGGGAGCGTTGCGTCGGGTCTGAGCGACCCGCAGTTCGATGCCCTGCTGATAATGCTTTGGCGCAAAGCCCTGAAATTCGCGTCCGACGACCAGACAGGTCAGATCGTTGTTCATATCCCGCTGAAAGCCGATCTCCCCCCGGCCACGGGTTATAGTGATCCTGAAGTAGGCATCATTCAGCCGGTTCCGTTTGCGCAGTTCCAGCAAGATTTTTTCCAGCTCCTGCTGACTGTAAAGAACGGGGTAATTGAGCGCCTGTGCCGATTGCAGCAGGCGGGCGTAGTGCTGATCAAACTGGTAGAGCCGTCCACCGACCGAACGAAAACTCTCGAAAATGCCGTCACCGTACAAAAAACCCTGATCAAAAACGGAGATCATCGCCCGATCGCCGTCGACAATCTCCCCGTTAAGATAAACGTAACTCATACCATGCCCTCAATCGCCAAATGTTACGAAAAGCTAAACATAGCCTAATAACCTGGCAGACGAAAGTCAGATCTGTTCAGAAATGCAAACTCTGGCGATTAAATTGCTGATATATTTATAAACATTTAAACGGAAAAACAGTAGGCTGGCAACAAGATCACCAGTTACGAAACGAGGCAGGCAATTACGTCTGGGGCAGAGGCTGCGGCAAAGCCGTAAAAAGGACTGAGAACGGCTCTTCCCTCCACATGGTCGGCATCATGACCGACATCAGCGAACCGCTGCTGGCCAAAAGAGAACGGGATCCCGGTTCAACTATTCCCTCAATATCCTTTGCATTGCCAAGCCTGACGGTATTTCCCACAAATGAACCCAGCCTGTAAGAGCTCGAATATCGGGGAACCTCGTTCCATTCCAGCAGCGCCGCCTTCCAAGCATTCAGTTCCGCACCGGAAACTTTCGATGCCATCCTGACCGACCAGACCATGCCTGAAATCACCGGGCTGAACCTGGCTCAGGAAATGTCTTTGCTACGCTCGGATATCACGATCCTGCTCGGCACCGGTTACCTGGAGGGGGGCAACCAGAAGACCGCCCACCAGCATGGGGTCAGCAATCCGCTGTACAAAGTCCTACGAAATGGAATTTATGACCGCGTCTCTCGCGCAGTTTTTCCCGCCCATTAAAAGCCGCAACCAAAGAACCGCTAGGAGGGGCAGATAACGACAAGGGTGAGATGTTCCCGAATGCAAGGAATAGCCCTATTCAGGCAGCAGAAACATATCCAGCAAAATGTGTGGATCGGGGGAGGTAGTCATCGCCGAGGGTGACCTTGATCATCGCCATTTCGCGCGGTGGGAATTTTTTCGCAACCCTCTTCCTGCCCCGCAGCGAAGATCTTCTCTTTCACCATGCAGGAAATCTGACTCCGGTAGAGCAGCAATTCCTTGATCAGCCCCTGAATGGTGGTGGAAATGCTCGTCTGGACAACCAACAAAGCATGAAAGAGAAAATTCCGGCCTGGTCTCGATCTCTTTAGCAAATCAGCGACCGCTGTTTCGATCTTCTGTCGCGAAGGCATCTCTAGGGCGGACAACTCCAGCGCCCCACGGTTCGTCAGCTTGAAGGAAATCCGCAGCAAATTGGCGTAGAGAGCTTCCATTGAGTCAAAATAATGGTAAGCCAACACGCTAGATCGAGGCATGCTGGGCGATGTCGCTGATCTTGGTTGCCCGGAGCCCTTTGGCAGCAAACACCTGCAAACCACTGGCTAGAATCTGGGCTCTGAGATTATCCAAACCATTCTGATTCTGTTGTGCGGGCCTCGGCATAGCGGCTCCGATAAAATTGAATTATTGTTCAAACTATAAGCTCGCGCGGCGGTGACAAGTTCAGGACACAAAAAAGCCCCACATCCGTAGGATGCGGGGCAGATGAAAACAAGAAGGAACCTGTTCAGATGCGGATATCGATGTAACTACGATCCCTCAGTTCCTGGGCCCATTCCTTAAAACGCTCGTTAGTCTTTTGCTCACGAAGTATTTGCTCGATCTCTCCCTGAACGCGATCGTATAAATTGATATCGCCGGGGTTACGTTCTGTCACCAGGAACAGATGGATCTGACCGTTCATCTGTACCGGCTCACTGACCTGGCCGACGTCAAGCCCAGTCAACGCGTCACGCAGCACTTCGGTCAAATCCGCTTCGACCATCTCCCCCATATCGCCACCAAAAACCCCCTCGCTCTGGCCTTCAAGAACCTTATCAAAATCTTCTCCGCTACCAAGCAGGTCGCGGGTTACTTGAACCCGCTTGCGCAATTCCTGCATCTCTTTGTCACTGATGTTGGCCGGGATCTCAAAGCTGAGACTACTGACCCGCACCTTCGGTTTGGCCCGGTACTCATCGATATGCTCACGGAAGTAGTCGCGCACCTCACCACTAGTCACCTGAACCTTGTAATTCACCTCGCGACCAAGCAACTTGTAACGAAGGATCTCATCTTTGAGCTGTTGACGATAATCTTCAAAACTCATCCCCTGTGCTTCAACCGCTGTTTTGAGCATATCGGCGGTCAGTTTGTTTTTGATCTGGACGTCTTCGATAGCTGCATCCAGTTCCGAATCGGAAACCTCCAGTCCCAACTCCTTGATCCGCTGCTCAACCAGTTTCTCGTTGATCAGGTTCTCTAGGACACTCGCCTTCAACTGATCGAACTGCTCGCTGGTTAGCTGGTTACCCTTGGACTCCTTGTTCAAAGCTTCAAGAACAGCTTTATCAAGCTGGTAGGTGCTGATCATATCGTTGTTGACGACTGCGGCGACTTTGGTCAGGGGCTTTGCCAAAGCCGGTGCCACCATCACCATCACCAGCAGCAGGACGGGCAGAACTCTCTTCATCAGTATTCCTTGTCTTTTTATTCTTGTCGATAACTCGTTTATTGTGTCTTCAACAGATCCCAATCCACCGAAACCTGCGCCTTATTATGCAACCCTTCCAACCATTTTTGAAAGGCATCTTCTTCCCGTTGTTGCGAAAGCTTGGCGACAATCTCGTCCTTTACCACCACATAAGGGCGAATCCCCTCTTTGCGGCGCCTCTCCACCAAAAACAAATGTACCCCGTAAGGGCTCTCAACCGGATCACTGTACTGCCCGGCACCCAAAGTAAAAAGCACTTTATCAAATTCCGGCGGCAACTGCCCTTTGGAAAAGTACCCCAGGTTACCACCGTCTTCGCGATCGGGGGAAAGGGAATGTTCGCGGGCCAAGGTCGCAAAATCACCGCCAGCCTTGAGCAGTTTCAGCACCGCTTCAGCATCTTCTCGGTTGGAAAACAGCATCTGGCGCGCCCTCAATTCGGCCGGCCGCCGAAACTCTTCCTTATGATCTAGATAGTATTTTTCCGCTTCCGTCTCACTGATTTTCGATTCCTCACCGAGAATTGCGGCACTCACCTTTTGCGTAATCAGTCGTTGCTTGAGAATCTGTTTCCAGCTCTGCTCGGTCTGCCCCGCTGCGCGCAGCACCTGTTGGTATTCCTCGGCGGTGTAGTTACCGCGCAACTCGCTCATCGCCGCGTCCAGTTCATCGGGGCTTACCTGCACATCAATCCGCTCGGCTTCTGCGTAGATCAATTCGCGCTCAACCAAGCGGCGCACCAAGTCGGCTTTCAATTGCACCTGCTCCGGGAAAGGCAAGTCAGACAGGTCAGGATAATAAACCCGCAGCTCACGTTCAAACTGCCGCAAAAACAGCTGTCGGTCACCAACTTTTAGAAGCAACGGATTTTTTTCCGGCGGCGACTGCTGACAGGCCAGCAGGGTGCTCAGCAGTAGCACGAAAAACGCCATAAACAGGGAACGGTAAAACACGCAACCACCTATAGTTAAAGCAAAAAACTGGCAAGCAAGCTAGCACAGTCAGAAAAAAAGTTGCAATTCTTTTCTCACCGCCTGCAACAACTCCTGCTCTTTGAGACGTCCCAGCTCGACGCTCAGTTTGAAATCGACGCCAAGACGATAACGTTCCGGCTGCTCGGTCAACAGCCTGCGGATCAGCTCGGGGGAAACCTTGGTACTGGCATGGAAAATCAGGTGCAGCCGACGCCCATCGTATTCGAGCAGCTCGACCCTCAACTGCTTAAGCAGCACCCTCAGGCGCATGGTACCGACCAAGGTTTCACCAGCACTCGGCAATTCGCCGTAGCGATCACGCAGCTCCTCAACCAGTTCGTACAGGTCCTCGTCGCTCTCGGCCGCGGCCATCCGTTGATAGAACTGCAGACGCTGGTTCGGGTCGGGCAGATATTTCTCTGCAAAGAAGGCCGATAGCCCGAGACGGATTTCCGGATCGACCTTTTCTTCGTGCTCCAGACCACGCAGCTTGTTGATCGTCTCTTCGAGCAGATCGGTGTAAAGCTCGAAACCGATAGCGGCGATCGGACCCGACTGCTTGGCGCCGAGTAGGTCGCCGGCACCGCGCAGTTCCAGGTCGTGACTGGCAATGCGAAAGCCTGCGCCCAGCTCGGTCAACTCCTGCAACACCTTAAGCCGTTCCCGGGCATCCTTGGTCAAAGAGGCTTCGCCCGGGATCAGCAAGTAGGCGTAAGCACGCCGGTCAGAGCGCCCGACCCGCCCGCGCAGCTGGTAGAGCTGCGAAAGACCGAAGCAGTCGGCACGGTTGACGATGATGGTGTTGGCGCGCGGAATGTCGAGACCATTCTCGACGATGGTGGTTGCAAGCAGCAGATTCGATTTCCCCTCGATGAAATCGAGCATCACCTGCTCCAGTTCCTTCTCTGCCATCTGACCGTGGCCGACCGCGATGGTCGCCTCGGGAACTAGTTCTTTTAGCTGTTCGGCCATGGCGTCAATAGTCTGCACCCGGTTGTGGATAAAATAAACCTGTCCACCACGACTCAGTTCCCGCAGGATCGCCTGGCGCAACAATTCATCGTCGAAGCGGGTCACGTAGGTGCGGATCGCCAGTCGGTCAATCGGGGCGGTCTCAATTACCGACAAATCGCGCATGCCAGCCATACTCATGTGCAGAGTGCGTGGAATCGGCGTGGCGGTCAGGGTGAGGATATCGACCTCGGCACGAAGCTGTTTCAGCTTCTCCTTGTGACCGACGCCGAAACGCTGCTCTTCGTCGACGATCACCAGCCCTAGGTCTGCAAAGCGCACATCCCGTTGCAGCAGCCGGTGGGTGCCGATCAAGATATCGACCTTGCCGGCAGCCGCCGCCTCCAGGGTTTTCTTGTTCTCTTGCGCGGTACGGAAGCGGGAGACCATCTCGACCCGCACCGGGAAATCGGTCAGCCGCTGCCGAAAGCTTTCCCAGTGCTGCCGAGCAAGCACCGTGGTCGGCACCAGCACCGCCACCTGCTTGCTGTCGAGCACCGCCTTGACCGCCGCCCGTAACGCCACTTCGGTCTTTCCGTAACCGACGTCTCCGCAAACCAGCCGGTCCATCGGCTTGGCCGACTGCATGTCGCTCAGGGTATCCTCGATGGCGGAGAGTTGGTCATCGGTCTCCTCATGCGGGAAGGTCGCCTCGAACTCGCGATAGAGCTGATCTGGCGCAGAAAAAGCAAACCCCTGACGCAACTCGCGTTTGGCGTACAGTTCAAGCAGCTGGCGAGCCAGTTCCTCGACCGCGGCGCGGGCTTTCAGGCGAGCCTTTTCCCAGCCCTGTCCGCCCATCTTGTCGAGTTTCGGTGCCGCCCCTTCGCCACCGACATACTTCTGGACTTTCTCGATTCGATCAATCGGCAGGTAGAGCTTGTCGCCCCCGGCATACAACAGGTGGAGGAAGTCTCCCTCTATGGGGCCCGTCTGCAGGTGGGTCAAACCGAGGTACTGACCGATGCCGTGCTCGGTATGAACGATATAATCATTTTCCCTCAGCTCAGCGAGGCTGCTCATCAACTTGCGGGCTCGCTGCTGGCCACTCTTCTTCTGCCGGTGACTTCGCTTGCCGAAGATCTCCTCTTCGCTGATTAACAGCAGCTTCTCGTCCGGCAGACAGAATCCGCCGGAAAGCTCGCCAACGGTCAGTTGCGGGTAGCCGGGGTGCAGATTATTCATCCGCAAAGAGGGATTGATCGTCAACCTAATGTCGTGGCCGGCCAGCAGATCGCGAAGCCGCTCCGCCTGACTGGTGCGGTGGCAGACCAGCAAAATACGCCAATCGTCCTCTTCGGCCTGCCGCAGTTTCTGTACCAACAACTCCAACCCGTCTTGCCCGTCGCCAGGATGTGCTCGCAGTTCGGCGTTGCCGGAGCAGTTGAAGTGGAAGCGCTCCCGTTCGTCGTCGAGCTGAAAAACCCTTAACTGCGAAATTTCCACCCGCCCAGTACTGGTTAGAAGGGGCTGCAGCTCACTCGGATCGAGGAACAGTTCACGACGGGCGGCATGCGGCAACCCCTGATCAAGCATCCGCGCCTCACCGTCACGCACCTCGCGGTGCATCAGGTCGATCGCCTGTTCGAGCGCCGGTGGGTCGAGCAAGACCCAGCGGGGATTGTCGAGATACGCAAACAGCGGGTCAAGGGCCGGGTAGTTGAAAGGCAACAAGAAATGCCGCCCCGGGGCGAGAATTCCCTCGCGCACCTCTTCCATAATCGCTTCCCGATCGGTGCGCGGCAGCGACAGTTCGTCGCAGCGTTCTTTGAGCTTCTGGCCGAAGGTCTCGAGGAAGGGGCCGTGCAAGATTATTTCTTTCGACGGAATCAGCTTGATCCGCTCAAAAGTCCCTTCGCCGGAACGCTGCGTAGCCGGGTCGAAGGAGCGGATCTTCTCTATCCAGTCGCCGTAAAAATCGAGTCGGTAGGGCTGCGCGGTATCGGGCGGGAACAGGTCGATGATGTCACCACGCACCGCGAAGCTGCCCCGCTCCTCGACCAGCGGTACCGGCTGGTAACCGAGCTGCAGCAAGGTACCGGTCAACTCAGCGTGAGGATATTCCTCCTCGACGATCAGCTCCAAGGCTATATTCGTCAGCACCTGCCGCGGGATCAGCTTCTGCATCAGCGCCCGCACCGGTACCACCAGCGCCTTCAGCTCCCCACGGGTAAGCGCCGCCAGAGTGGTCAGCCGGGTCGCCTCCAACTCCGGGTGGGGCGTGAGCGGATCGTAGGGGGAGAGCTCCCAGTTCGGCAGCAGGCCGATCGCGGCCGGGCTGTGATGAAAGAACTGCAGGTCTGCGGTCAGCTGCCGGGCCTGTTGCAGTTCGGAGCAGAGGACCACCTGTAGTTTTTCCGCCTTGCCTATCAGTTGGTTCAACAGGTAGGCATCGGCCGAGCCGTAGAGGCCGAGCAGTTCACAGGTCTGGTAGCCGGGAGCAGCGGCATCAACAAAACTTTTGACCGTCGCGTGGCGGATATCTTGGTTGTCTAGTTCCATCTTTCCCATATTCGGCAAACAGAAAGGGGCGTGCAACTCGCACGCCCCTGGCATGTTAAATCAATTTGTCACCAAAGCTCAATCCCGTGGTACCGCTAGCATCCGGTCGAGGCTCAACTTGGCCTTCTCGCGGGTCGCTTCATCTACGATGATGCGCGGCTTCATAGTCTGCAGGCACTTGAGGACATCCTCCAGCGTGGTCAGTTTCATATTCGGGCAGATCAGCGCCTTGCTCGGCAGAATGAACTCCTTCTGCGGGTTCTCTTTTTTCAGCCGCCAGAGGATTCCCATCTCGGTACCGATGATGAACTTCTGCGCCGGGTTGGTCCGGCAGTATTCATACATACCGCTGGTTGAGCAGATGTGATCGGCCAGCGCGAGGATCTCCGGGGTGCACTCCGGGTGGGCAACGAAAGGTGCTTCCGGATGCTCCGTCTTGGCCTGCTTAACCTTCTCGACCTCAAGCCGGTCATGGGTCGGGCAGTAGCCGTCCCAGCAGATGCACTCTTTTTCCGGAACATGTTTGGCGATGTAACGCCCCAGATTGCGGTCGGGAACCATCAACAGCTGGTCGGCGTTGAGGGAGCGGGCGACGTTGACCGCGTTGGAGCTGGTGCAGCAGATATCGCTCTCCGCCTTGACCGCTGCAGTCGAGTTGACGTAGGTGACCACGGTGGCGCCTGGATGCTCGGCCTTGAACTGCCGCAGCTGGTCTGCAGTAATCATATCGGCCATCGGGCAACCTGCATCAACGCGCGGCAGCAGTACGGTCTTCTCCGGAGCGAGGATTGCCGCGCTCTCGGCCATGAAATGCACACCACAGAAAACTATCACATCTTTATCGGTTTTCGCCGCTTCCATCGACAGGGCCAGCGAATCACCGGTAATTTCAGCAATTTCCTGCACCTCGTCGCGCTGATAGTTATGTGCCATCAACAGAGCATTGCGCTCAACGGCCAGCTGCTTGATCTGTTGTTTTAATTGTTCCTGATCCATCGAATCGTCTCTCTCCCGTCTATGTATACGAACCGAACCCCGCATACTAGACAAAACCCCCTGTTCTGTCAATCTTTTCACCCCCTGTGAGCGCTTGACAGTGACCGGGGAAGGGGCTATTCTCGCCGGGTCAAATGGCTGCCTTGTGCGGCCTGGAAAAACACCAATTACCGGGGGAGAGGAAACAGATAGATGTTCGGAATCGGAATGACCGAAATGCTGCTGATCGCCGCGCTGGCGTTGATCGTGCTGGGGCCGAAGAAGCTCCCCGACCTGGCCAGATCGCTCGGCAAGGGCTTTGCCGAGTTCAAGCGCGCGACCAACGAGTTTAAAAACACCATCGAGGTGGAGGCCCGCGCAGCTGAGGTTCAGCAGACCCGCGAGAAGCTTGAGAAAGAAGGAAAACTGACGCCACCGGAAGCGCTACCGGTCGAAGAACCAGCAGCCGATATCGCCTCGCAGTTCACTTCGGAAGAGGCGGCAGCAAAGGTACGCGAAGCGAAGCTGGCCCAGACAAAGTACGCTGAAGAGGATGCCGAAATCGAACGTCAGCTGGAAGAGGACGTTATCACCGCTGCAGTCACCAAGCAGGATACCGGGGAGCAGAAACAAGATGTCTGAGAACAACGACGCCATGCCCTTGGGCAACCACCTGGAGGAATTGCGCAAACGGCTAATGATCGCGGCCGGCTCCTGGCTCGTCGCCTTTCTCGGTTGCTACAGCATCGCCGAACGACTGTTCGAGGAAATCTCCAAACCGGTTCGTTCAGCACTGCCAGAGGGCAGTTCGCTGGTTTTCATCAACGCCACCGAACCGTTCTTCACCCTGCTGAAAGTCGCCGCTCTGGCCGGACTGGTCATCGCTTTCCCGATTATTATCTGGCAGGTCTGGGGATTTATCGCCCCTGGCCTTTATGCGCACGAGAAAAAACTTGTGATCCCCTTTGTGCTGTTCAGCAGCGCCTGTTTCGGCTGCGGCACCTACTTCGGTTTCACCCTGGTCTTCCCGATGGTCTTCTCATTCCTGGTGCAGTACGGAACCGGCATCGGTGGCATCAACGCGATGCTCTCGATGGGCGCCTACCTGACCTTGGCCAGCCGCCTGCTGATTGCCTTCGGGCTGGTCTTCGAGCTGCCGATCGTGATCCTGTTCCTAGCCCGCATGGGAATCGTCGACCACAAATGGCTGGCGAAAAATCGCAAATTCGCCCTGCTACTCGCCTTCATCATCGGCGCGGTCCTGACCCCGCCCGACCTGTTCTCGCAGACCTCGATCGCTCTGCCGTTTATCATTCTTTATGAGGTCGGCATCATCATGGCCCGCCTGTTCGGCAAAAAGAAGGTTGTCGATGGGGAGGACAAAGAAGATGATCAGAGCAGCGCCGAAGCAGCCAGTTAACTCAACAAACTGTCAATCTATTTTAGGACGGGACAAACAGACAGCAGAAAAGGCCACTCGATTTCGAGTGGTCTTTTCTGTTGCCACATGGTGAAGCCAACCGGACAGATTGACCAGTTGCGAAACATTTTTCGCCACAACTACAACGGTCAGCCCCAAACCACTCCCCACTCTGAAGTCCGCAATACAAAGAAATCAACATCTTAAAACGTATACGCAACCCACTGACCAAAAGGCACTTTTCTTGCTTCCCTGCAGCGCTCCTAGCCGAATTGGGAGGCATTGTGGAACCGTTCGAAGGTTTACTGCAAATCGAATTCCTACAGGGGGTACCAGCCGAGGAGATCGCCAGGCTGGAGCAGTTTGCCGAAGCGCAAACCTACGCAGATGGGGCGATCATCTCCGCGCAGGGCGGGGAGGCCAGATATCTCTATCTGCTGCTGGAAGGCCAGGTGGAAGTAGTACAGACAGATGAGAGTGGCTTTGAGCACCAGATTTCCAGCCTGCAACAGGGAGAGATTTTCGGTGAACGCGCCTTGCTGATGGAGGAGCGGCGCTCGGCGGATATCATCGCTAACGGCACAGTTCGCATTGCCCGCGTTCCCTGGCCTGAGCTGCGTGAACTGATGCAGGCGTATCCACAGCTGTACGACAACTTGTGCCGGCGACTCGCTCACCAGCTCGGCAACTGGAGCATTCGCCATCAACGGGAGGAGAAAGAAGCCCGCGAGCTTCTGACCAATCTGGTCGGCTGGCAGGTGCTTCCCGAATTCGACAATTTCCCCGGCATCAGCCACTGGGTCAAGCAGCTGAATCAACAGATTGCACAGCTGGCGCTCGCAGAACGGCACGTTTTGGTGCAGGGGGAACGAGGCACGTGGAAAGAGCTAGTCGCCCGGCTGATCCACTATCACTGCAATGACCCTTCGCGACCGATCCTCTACCTCAACTGTGCAGACCCGCCGCCGGTCCTGAAACAATTGGATAACCGGCGCAACCACCGCCGCGATCCGCTGCTGACCGCTCTGGCCCAAGAATCGGCGCTTTTCGGTCACGCCCCCGATACTCTGGTCTATACCGATGGAACGCGACGCGGTTATCTGGAGCTGGGCGCTGGCGGCGAACTGATCCTGGAAAATATCGAGTTCCTCGACCTGCGAGTGCAACAGATGCTGGCCGATTTCCTCTGCAGTGGCGTGTTGTTCCGCCGCGGGGAGGAACAGCCCCGCCATACCGACGTCCGGCTGATCGCTACCAGCGATGAAAACCTTGCCATGTTGGTCGAAAAAGGCCAATTCTACGCTGAGCTTTATGAGCTGCTGAAAGAAAATAATATACAACTGCTGCCGCTGCGGGAGCGAAAGAAAGACATCCCGGTTATTGCCAAACGATTGCTAGTGCAACTCAACCGCAAGCACCACAAGCAGGTTCGCGGCTTAAGTCAGGAGGCGATCAACCGGTTGGTCGATTACCATTGGCCGCTCAACGGCCAGGAGCTGCAACAGGTCATCGACCGGTCCGTGGCGGTCTGCAGCAGCGAGCTGATTCTGCCGGAGCAGATCTTCCTCAATATCAGCGCCGAGAACGACAGTCAGCGCCTCAACCTGCTGCAACTGCCGCTTGTGCGCCGCCTGTTCGATGAAGAGAAATTCCCGCAGCGTCTGCTCTGGTTGACCATTCCGGCCTTTTTTTTAATCATCCTCGGCTGCCTGTTCGGCCCGAAAGAACAGAATCCGGCGAACCTGCTAGTCTGGGGGATCTGGTGGCCATTTCTGCTGCTCTGGGTCTGGATCAGCGGCCGCAGCTGGTGCAGTTTCTGCCCGCTGGAAGGGCTGACACGATGGTGGCCCTGGGAAGGGCGCAGACAGGAACCGAAACTTCTACAGAAATACGGCTCCCTGTTGGCACTTTCCGGCTGTATACTGCTGCTCTGGCTGGAGCAGCAGGGGCAGTTGTTTTTCCGCGCCGCCGGCACCGCTCATCTGTTGCTGGCGCTGCTCGGCATGGCTCTGCTCAGCTACCAGCTGTTCGGCAGCCGGCGCTGGTGTAAATACCTCTGCCCGCTCGGCTGGTTGATCGGCCGGGCCTCCCGTTACGGGATGCTGAAGCTGCGCAGCAATAACAACGTATGCCTCAGCCAGTGTCAGATCGATGACTGTATCCGCGAAAAAGAGTGCCCGATGGGCCTGCACCCGACCGCTGCTGAAAAGAGCGATGACTGCATCCTTTGTGGCTCCTGCATCCGCCACTGCCCGCACGACGCCATCCGGCTCGACTTGCGTTTCCCCTGGCAGGGGGTTCTGGCTGCGCCCTCTGCCTCACTTCTCGATGCGCTGCTGCCGCCGCTGCTGCTGGCAATCGTTCTGGCCGTTCGCGGTGGTGAAAAAATCAGCCCCCAACCGAGCTGGGTCGAAGCGTTCTTTCTGATGACCATTTTAACCTTAGCCGGTTTCGCCCTGGCGACACGACCGCAAGAGAACCAACCATGGCATTCCCGTTTCATCCTGCTCGGTATTGCCAGCCTGCCGCTGTCGCTGTCCGGGCTGTTCGGCCTGTTCTTCCGGGAACTGCTCGTGCAGGGTCCGCTGTTGCCGCAGATGCTTTTTGGCGAAGGCAGCTTGAGCCGACTGCTGCCTGGCGGCCAACTTAACCTCGGCACCCTGCACATTTTGATGCCGGTCCTGCTGCTAATAGGCCTCGGCTTTTCCTGGTTCCTGCTCCAGCATCTACTGGCGCAAAGCGAGGAACCTCCAGCCGACTGGCGCCCAGCCAAAGCTCTGCTACTCTGCCTGGGCGGATTGCTCTTTTGGTTATTGTGACAACGCACTGATTTCATGCTAATCTTGGCGCCATGACTCTAGAAGACTGGGGCTGGAGCCCATTTTTTGCAAAACAGTTTCGCACTTGGCAGTCCCGCGGGCTAATTCCCGCCCGGGTAATCCGCGGCGAAAAAAACTATTTTCGCGTCTGGAGCGAAAACGGCGAGCTAACCGTCCGATTTGCAGGCAAAATCCGTCATCGTGCCGACGGCCGGGCCGATTTGCCGGTGGTCGGCGACTGGGTCGCGATCGAATCGCAACCGGGCCGGCGTGGACTGATTCACGCCCTGCTGGAGCGCAAAAGCTCCTTTGCCCGCAACCTGCCAGGCCGTCGCAAAGGGAAGGGGCGCGAACGGATCGAACAGCAGGTGATCGCCGCCAACGTCGACCTGATCCTGATCGTCTGCGGTCTTGACCGCGATTACAATCTGCGCCGCATCGAGCGGTACCTGACCCTGGTCAGCGGCAGCGGCGCCGAGGCACTGGTGGTGTTGAACAAGGCCGACCTGTGTGCCGACCCGCAGTACTATCAACATGAAGTTGAAGGAATCGCCGGGAAATCAGTGGTGCAGCTCTGCATGGCCAAAGATCCGGAGCAGCTTGACTTTCTGTTCGACTACCTGCAACCGGGCAAGACTCTGGCCCTGCTCGGCTCATCCGGGGTTGGCAAGTCGACCATCCTCAACGGCCTGCTCGGCGAACAGCGGCAGAAAATAGGCGCCGTCAGCGACGCGGTTGGCAAGGGACGCCACACCACCACCCACCGAGAACTGTTTCTGCTGCCGCTGGGCGGCATCCTGATGGACAACCCGGGGATGCGCGAACTGCACCTGTGGGGGGAAGAGGAAGATTTAAGCGAATCATTCACCGATATCGAGGAATTGGCTATCGGTTGTAAATTCAGCGATTGTGCCCACAAAAGTGAGCCGGGCTGTGCCGTCCGAGTTTCGGTGGAAAATGGCAATTTAAGCAGCTCACGCCTGGAGAACTATCACAAACTGAAAGATGAACTGACAAATCTGCATCGGCGGCGTTGATTTCCCCCGCGACTAGCGGCATAAGGCGAAATTGTTTTACATTCTGGTCAACAACCTTTCTTTGATTTGTAATTTGACTGACCATCCTTTGGGGAACCTCTGTTGTATTGGGCAATCTTCTGTATTGTTATTATCATTTTCAGTCTGCTGCTGGGCATTGCTGGAGAGATATCAGGCATCGTGAGACAGATCATGTTAATTTACAGGATCAGACTCAGGAGGTTTTTAGATGTTTTCAAAACAGCGTGAAATAAAAAGACGTCTACGCATTCTCGATCATGCAAAGCAAACTGGAAATGTTGCTCGAACATGCCGTTATTTAGGGATAGGAAGGGCGACATTCTATCGCTGGAAACGACGGTCTGGTTGACGTCGGTTTCAACAAACATCTAAGGATCAACAAGAGCAAACATTTCGCATCAATAGGCATCCGCATCAAGGGGATCGAAACCTTCTGGATCTTCACGAAACGCCGACTCTCTAAGTTCAACGGGATGAAGAAACACTTTGAACTTCACCACAAAAAATGTGAATGGCGGTATGGTAAATCGACTGATCAGTTACGCCATGAATTGTGGAAAATGATCGTTGATAATAAAAAGTGCTAGTCTAGAGCTTACACAAAATTATTTACAGGCCCCGTTTTGACGTATTCACTACCCTCAGTTACATTTACGGGGAGTTGTTTAAGTTGGCTCGGATTACTCGGGCACTAGATATAAATATTTGCAGCAAGGCTTTTGATCTTTCCTAGGACGCCCCACTTTATTGTAAGGGGAATAGCTAATACATGGGCAAGAAAAGCCAAAAGACTCTTTCCTCTGAAGATTCATCCCAAGGGAAATCCCTGGGAGAAGTTCACAGTAGCGTCAAAACCGAGCATCCAAATCTTTTCAAACGGATATTCGTGTTTGCAGGCCCGGCCTATCTGGTAAGCGTTGGGTACATGGACCCCGGCAACTGGGCAACAGATCTGGAAGGTGGTTCCCGGTTTGGTTATGCACTGATCTGGGTCATCCTGATGTCGAATGCCATGGCGGTACTGCTGCAGACCCTGTCAGCCCGTCTCGGCATTGTCACCGGAAAGGATTTGGCCCAGGCTTGTCGCTCGGAATATTCCAAGCCCGCCTCTTATGCTCTCTGGATTCTCTGTGAAATTGCCATTGCAGCCATGGACCTTGCCGAAGTCTTAGGGACCATCCTCGGCTTGAATCTGCTTTTTGGCCTCCCATTGCTCTGGGGGGCACTTATCACTCTATTCGACACCTTCCTGCTGCTAGCGATTCAGAGATTGGGAATTCGCAAAATGGAAGCGTTCATCGTTTCGTTGATTAGCGTCATTGCCGGGGGATTCATCGTTAATCTGTTTCTCGCCAAACCGGACTGGGGGGCTGCCGCTGCAGGACTGACTCCCGCTATCCCCGAAGGCTCGCTCTACATCATCCTCGGGATCATCGGGGCGACGGTAATGCCCCACAATCTCTATTTGCATTCCTCGTTGGTGCAGACCCGCAAGGTTTCCAGAATTGTCGATTCAAAAGAGCAGGCCTGTCGATTTAATCTGCTTGATTCTGCAATTGCGCTGAATGCGGCCTTTTTTGTCAACACGGCAATACTGGTGTTGGCGGCAGCCGTATTTTACCGACACGGAATTGTCGTCACCGAGATTCAACAAGCCGACAAGCTACTTGAGGAACTGCTTGGTTCTCAGGTCGCTCCGATCGCTTTCGGTCTGGCGCTGCTGGCTGCTGGACAAAGCTCGACCCTGACCGGAACACTCGCTGGGCAAGTCGTGATGGAGGGGTTTGTCAAAATCAGGTTACGTCCTGTCCTCAGACGGCTCATCACGCGCTCAATTGCCCTGCTTCCGGCTGTCGTGGTGATTTCCATTTCCGGAGATCAGGGAACTTACAAACTTTTGATTCTCAGCCAAGTTATTCTCAGCATGCAGTTGCCGTTTGCCATCATTCCGCTGGTTCACTTCACCAGCGATAAATTGAAGATGGGATCCTTTGCCAACAAAACCTGGGTCAAAATTCTCGCCTGGATAACGTCGGTCATCATCATCGGCCTTAACGGTAAACTCGTCTATGACCAGGTTTATGAATGGCTGACTGGAGGCTTATCGAACCTGTTTTCCTTCTTCGCCATTGCCCTGTCGCTAGCTATTGCCCTTTTTCTGGGGTATATCATACTCCGCCCCATTTTACGGGGCGAAAAGGGCTGGCAGGAAGAAGGTGCGAAGGGCACGGGTTCTTCTGCAATCATCGAAGCGATTGCCTCTCATCATACCAAGCACATTGCTGCGGCACTGGGGAGAGACGTGAATGACTCGGCCATCATCAGCCGCGCCCTTTCTCTGGCAAAAGCAGAAGGGGCTCTCTTAACCCTAGTGCATGTTGTTGATTCCGCCCCTGCCCACGTTTATGAAAGCGGTGTCTATGATGAGCATACCCGCGAAGATGAGCAATATCTTGAGGAGATTGCTGACGAACTGCAGTCCTCAGGGATGCCGGTAGAAATAGCTCTTCCTCATGGGCACCCGGCTCAGGAATTGATCAAGTTTGCAGAGAAACATGGTGTTGATTTGCTGGTTATGGGATCGCACGGGCATCGTTTGATAGGCGACCTGCTTTTGGGTGAGACGGTTGACCCAGTGCGGCATAAAGTGGAAATACCGGTATTGGTTGTACGATAAGATGCAGAATACACCGGTCAGGCCCCATTTCTTTTCCAGAATCCACTCTTTATTCTGAAAGCTTCTTGCGCTCCAAAAGATCGTTCTAAAATTCCTCGTCCGTTAAATTGACTGTCTCATATTTATAATTGTTTACAAATAGGTGAGTTTAGTAGTTAACCCCTCTATATTGGTGCTGTAAGCATGCAGCTTAATTTTCAACCCGGCTTCCTCCAGAACCTGCTGGAAGAAGGCCACATATTTGAGACCGAAACACATACTCCAAGCGGCACCACACACGGATCATCCAAAACCTTCATCTCTCTCCTTTACTTTGCAACCCGATCCGCAAAAAACCTCAGTATATCCCGGCGCTGGAAAACTTCAAATCGGTTGCCCCCCCCCTTTCTTCACATGAACGGCTCACAGTATAATGAATTAAAGGTAAAGTCGGACGCAGCATCAGGCGTTACCCTTGCGACTTTCGGCCTGAAGCCGCTGTTCGCAGAAAGGAAGGGCTTATGAACAGGACAGAATTTCAAGGAATGCGTCAGTTATTCGAGGACGGAAACATGATTTGGGTGGAAAATCAGCTCAACCATCTGAAGGGACGGGTGATCGGCTTCGAGCCAGACAAGATCGAAGTCGAGATCGACAAGCATTGTGAGCGATGGGATGTCAATGTCTGTTCCGAAATGACCCACGGTTACAAGATCAAGTACGATGAGGTTCTGAAGCATCCGCACGAATTCGATACCCATCTCGACTGACCGCCTGACAGCAGCGGGTTCTTATTTGCGAACCCGCTGCTACTGACGATTGCCGATCAGCGCCGGTCAAGAGGTGTGGATGTTTTTTTGGGGCTTTGCAAAAAGTAACAGGTGACAGTCTTCAGTGGCAGGAATCACTATCCGGCCCTGCATTGAAAGGGTAAAACTGTGTCCATTAAATAACATATGACAACGATTGTCTCCCGCTTGGGTCAACCAGCAAGCTCCCGCTAGGCAAACAACTCGGCAACCAATCTAAGTTCTCCCCCAGATCGAGCAGTTCATTTTTATTCAGTAAAATTTCCATAGCAACCTTCTCACATCGTTTGCTTATGTGCTTCATATTTAAGCGCACGCCATGTTTCCACGCCAGATACAGGGTGTTTCAATTGTGACCGGCAAGATAGCCTAAACAAAAACTATAACCATAGATGAACCACGGAACTGTATCTGACCCGCATATCGGTGAGGTGTTAAGACTGGCTAACTGATTGTGAGGGGGAGAAACCGATCCTCGACAGCACTGTCAAACCGGAAGGGTAATTGCCACTTTACGAAGAGGGAGACGGCAGGATCAGCTACCTGATCGAGCAGGACACCCAGCGCCCCGGCGACCAGGTCATTCGATCCGCAATCTGAGCAAACAGCTGCAGATCAACATCAACACGGTCAAAGAGGCCTACAGCCAGCTCAAGGATCGGCGGCTGCTTGAAGCCCGACCATAATCGGGCTAATTAAGTGCGAGCCCGCCTGCAGGAGTTACCGGCCGAACCGGTGCTCAAGCGGCCATCCATCAACCCGACCGAGGCTAACCTAGACAACGTCTGCCAGCTGGTGAGGTCCGACTTTCTCAATCCGAAATTGCTGCAGCTCGGCCACGCCATCCCTAATCCGCAACTACTACCGATCGAAAAGCTGAACCGTATGCTGAGTCGAGAGACCCGCTGCTACGCCTTCCAATCGGTTTCTTATGACCTGCCTTCCGGCAACCTGCGCCTACGACAGCAAATCGCCCAGCGGCGGCTCTCCGGCGGCATCTTAATCCCAGACCAGCTCGTCAATACCTTCGGCTGCTTCGAAGCGGTGGTATTGGCACTCCAACTGCTTTGTGAACCGGGTGACGCCATCGCCATCGAAACCCCAGTCTATTTCACGAAATTCCAGCCTGAGAAATCTCTCCCCGGCTGCATACTGGAGGAAATCGATCAGTCAGCAGGAAACTGCCTAACCAACGTTATGGTGTTCTCTATTGCGGTCCGACCTCATTTTACGTTTAATATATCTATTTTGATTGCGCCTAAATTTACACTTTTGGGATGGAAATAGGTGGAAAATAATCATTCTTAAGAGAATGTGTGCTGCGGCTAAAGGTTTTTAGGTTTCTGAAATTATAGAGATAATTCTATTTCGTATTTCCATGTGGCACTAAGGGTGAACAGTTCGAGACCCTCGCACAGCAACAATTCCTGCAAGACGAAGGATAGGACGAAATACAAGGGTATTTATTCAGCCACCCGATTCCGGCAGCTCAGTTTGCCGAGCTGTTGAGCAGCAATTCGCAGGCCACCAGATAGATCGTAACAATATAGTTACTTTTCAGCCGTCTCATGCTGGGTTAGTATACAAAATCACGTATACGCAATCCCAGCCTGGAGCGCGAATGTCCCAGCCGAGCCAAACAGAAACCTCAATTTATTCGCCCCGCCCCTGCCGACTGCTGTCGGTCAACAAGCTAACGCCGCAGGATAAACTGTTCCGCCTGCAATTGCGCGACGGCAGCGAACTGCAACATCAGCCCGGCCAGTTTATCCAGCTGTCGATCCCCGGCCTGACCGATGCGCCGCTTTCGGTGGCAAGCTCACCGACCCGCAACGGCTATTTCGAATTGGGCGTGCGCAAAGCCGGCATCTTGACCTCCGCCCTGCACCGGCTGCAGCCGGGTGAGCAGGTCGGTATTCGTGGCCCCTTCGGCCGACCTTTCCAATTGGATGACTTGCGCGGCAAACAACTGCTGTTGATCGCCGGCGGCTGCGGGCTCGCCCCGTTGCGCTCACTAATCCAGTACTGTCAGGATCGACGCGACGAATTTGCCACGGTGCAAATTTTTTACGGTGCCCGTTCGCCACAAGATATGCTGTTCCAACAGGACCTCTCCGCATGGCAGACCGGCGGCAGCTTCAACTGCCGCTACACCGTCGACAAAAAACCGGTCGACTCCTGTTTCGACGGTGAAACAGGGCTGATTACTAACCTGCTGAACGATCTGCAGATCGATGCGGCAAACAGCTGTGCGGTGATTGTTGGCCCGCCGACGATGTACCGACCGGTCATCTCCGCATTGCGCCGGCTCGGCTTAAACAGCGAAAAGCAGATCATGGTTTCCTTGGAACGGCAGATGCGCTGCGGCGTCGGCAAATGCGGCCACTGTACTATCGAGCACCTCTATTGCTGCCAGGACGGACCGATCTTCTGGCTGGAAGAGGTTGAACATCTGCGAGGGGCGCTATGAACGCCACCCTGACCACCTGCCCCTATTGCGGCACTGGTTGTAACTTCTACCTGCTGACCAACGCACATGGCAAACTTCGGGGGATCGAACCGGCCGGGCATCACCCGACCAGCCGCGGTCAGCTCTGTATCAAGGGCTGGAACGCTCATGCCTTTGTCGATCATCCAGAGCGCTTGACCGCACCGCAAATCCGCACCAACGGAGCATTGCAAACCAGCGACTGGGCAACGGCCCTCGACCTAGTACACAGCAGATTAACCTCGCTTGCCGAGCAGCACGGGCAGGATAGTTTGATGTTCCTCTCATCAGCCAAAGTCAGTAACGAAGAAAACTACCTGCTGATGAAGCTGGCACGTGCCGGCTACAGAACCAACAACATCGATCACTGCGCCCGGCTCTGCCACTCATCGACCGTCACCGGACTGGTCGAAACCCTCGGTTCCGGGGCGATGACCAACAGTCTGAGCTGTTTCGATGAGACCGAACTGATCTTCGTCATCGGCTCCAACACCACCGAACAGCACCCGTTGATAGGCAGCCGCATCCTGCAAGCTGTGAGGCGCGGCGCAAAACTGATCGTCGCCGACAGCCGCAAAATCCGCTTGGCAAAACACGCCGATCAGCACCTGCGCCACCAGAACGGCAGTGACGTTGCCCTTTTGAATGGCATGATGCAGCAGATCCTGCAGGACGGTCTGGAAGCGAGCGACTTCATCAACGATCGTTGCGAGAACCTTGCCGCCCTGAAAACTTCACTTGCCGCATACTCTCCTGAATACGTTGCCAAAATCACCGGCATCCTTCCGGAACAACTTGTCACTGCGGCACGTTTGTTCGCCAGTGTCAATAAAGCGATGATCATCTACGCCATGGGCATCACACAGCACAGTCACGGAGTCGATAACGTCCGCGCCGTCTCCAACCTCGCGCTATTGACCGGCAACCTCGGCCGACCCGGTACCGGCGTTAACCCGCTTCGCGGGCAGAACAATGTTCAGGGGGCCTGCGACATGGGTGCCTTGCCGAATGTTTACAGCGGTTACCAAAAAGTCAGCGACCCGGAGACGCGAGAAAAATTCTCGACCGCCTGGGGCGTAAGGCTGCCGGAAACGCCCGGTCTGATGTCGACCCATGCCATCGAGGCCGCAGCAGCGGGCAGGGTTCGCGGCATGTTGATTCTCGGCGAGAACCCGCTGCTCTCCGACGCCAATCAGGCGCTGGTGGAAAAGGCCCTGCGCAACCTTGAGTTTCTCGCTGTCATCGACATTTTTCCGACAGAAACCGCGCAATTGGCCGATGTTATCCTGCCGGCAGCCTGTTACGCCGAACGGGACGGCAGCTACACGTCGACTGAGCGACGGGTGCAGCGCGGCAGAAAAGCGGTCGACCCCCCCGGGCTGGCACTGCCCGACTGGCAGATCATCTGTCAGCTGCTGCGTCGTTGCGGCTTGCAGGCCGACTATGCCGCTCCGAGCGAGGTCATGAAAGAGATCGCCGCGCTCACCCCCATTTACGGTGGTATTGCCTATCCGCGGCTTGAACCGAACGGTTTGCAGTGGCCCTGCCCGAGCAGCGACCACCCCGGCACACCGATTCTGCACAGTGCCGGCTGCACACGCGGCAAAGGCCTGTTCAGCCCGGTTGCATACCGCCCGGCCAAAGAGCTGCCGGACGCGGCCTATCCTCTGTTTTTGAACACGGGGCGCAGCTACTTCCACTGGCACACCGGTAGCATGACCCGGCGCAGTCATCTGCTCGATCGAGAAGAACGTGCCGCTTTCGTTGAAATCAACCCGGAAGATGCGCAGAAGCTAGGAATTATCGAGCGCCAGTTGGTCAGAATCAGCAGTCGCCGTGGCGCGATTCGCTGCCGTGCGCAGCTGACCGACAAGGTGCCACCGGGGCAGGTGTTCATCCCCTTCCATTTTGCCGAGGGAGCCGCCAACGCTCTGACCAACAACGCCCTCGACCCGGAAGCGGGCATCCCGGAATTCAAGGTCTGCGCAGTGAGGGTTGAGCCATGTTGAAGCAATTGAACTACGACAATCTGCTGCAGCTGCTTGAAACGATCTCCACCGATTACGCCTTGCAGGTGCCGACCCTGCTAGCCGACGGAACCCGCCTGCTGGCCAACTACGGCAGTGGCGAACTTTCTCTGACCGGCCCGCCGCTGCAACGCAAACCGACCAGCGCGTTTTTTCCACAAACCGAACTGTTGCTGACCATCGATGTAGAAGGTCAGGTTCACCTTCCACAACCGGAAAAACCGGTGGCTCTGTTCGGCCTCGACCGAACCGATCTGGCTGCGCTCACTTTTCTCGACCGGTTTTTCTGTGCCCCACCCGCTGATGACATCTACCAGCGCAAACGGGACAGGGCGCTGATCATCAGCTTGACCGGCTCGGCCGGCCCGGAAAGGTCATTTCTCCCCCTGACGGAGGACAACTGCGATATCGAGATGAGCGCCGTCAACGGCCAGTACCTGGCTCTGGGCCATTCTGAACTTGGTCAAGGTTTTCTTGATGGCTTTGCGGACGGCGACCCGCAACAGTTGGAAGATTTGCGCCGGGAATCTGCCCAGCAGGTCAGCCCGGCAGAACTTCTTCAGCAAGCCAGCCGCCTGTTAAGCGAAGAGCGCGTACCGGATCGTTTCTGGAAAGAAATTGCCGATAAGTGCATCCTCTGTTCCGGCTGCAACCTGGCCTGCCCGACCTGCAGTTGCTTCGGTGTTCAGGACCGGCAATCCGGTCACGGAACGGAACGGAGCAGGGTCTGGGACTCCTGCCAGCTCGATGCCTTCATGCGGGAAGCGAGCGGTCACAACCCGCTCGGCAGCGAACAGCTCCGCACCCGCCGCCGGATTCATCACAAACTGGTTGCCGATGTGGAGCGCTGGGGTGAACTTGGTTGTGTCGCCTGCGGGCGGTGTGACCGGGCCTGCCCGGTCGGAATCGGGATGTTGGCGGTAGCGGAAGAGATCGTCAGGCGTTTTAACTGAACATTGCTTTACCTTTTGGGCAAACCAGCTCTTTGCTTCAACGGGTGGTGATATATTCGACCTGCGAGCTCTTGCCGTCGCGATTGACAATCTGTAAACTCAACTCCTTATCCTGACCGCTGTACGGGTAGCGGTAGTAGATCAGCGTGTTGCAGTTGACGTAGTTCAAGTAGTCGCCATGTCCCCGTAGCCGGGCACCTGCGGAACCCTGCATCACATCCCGCCCATGGATGATCCTTTGTTGCGGTGGCAGATCGCCAAACCCGCTCGGATACTCCCGCACCACTAGGGAGGAGTGGGGGTAAAAGTTTTTTCCTTCAATAATCAGCTGATAGGAACCGACGTAATCCTCCCCTTCACTGAGACTGAAAATTTTGGGGATATTGTTGAAATAGAGCGAATGCGGCAACGAGCGCTTGCCGTTCGGGTTAACCACCTGCAATCCGTAAATCCCGGCATCCAGCTGCGGCGCAACAAAGCTGATCGATTGGCTGCTATCGATACTGGCCGGCACTGCCGATCCGTTCATCAGCAGGTTCGCGCCCGGTTGGAAATCGCCGCCGCTGACCGTCACCAGCCGCTCCTCAGGGTTAGAGCATTCATTGACGTTAGTAGGATTAATATCGGTGATCCTGGGGGCAGGCAACTCGATATACAGGCTCAGACTTTGCGCTGCGGTGACCACCCCATCGGTCAGCTGCAGGGCATAACTCCCTTCCGGCAGTTGCGGGATCAGCAACTGCAGTTGTCCCTCACTGATCAGTTGCGGCTTCAATTCCTGACCACCGAGCAACACTTGTGTGGCTGCGGAAAATCCGCTCCCTAAAATCTGCACGTTTGCTCCCGTAGGGACAACGGCGGGATTGACCGCATGCAGCTGGAGTTCCGCAGCACTGCTGAGAGGAATTATCAGTAACCAGCAACAAAGGAAAAACGACAATCTCAAAGCCATCTGAGCCTCCTCTGCTTTTTTAACGGTTGTCTTCATTATAACCGGTGCGGAGTGCTGCTGCAGGGTTGCGCAACAAAGAGTAGAATAAAATTAAACCGGTACGAGAAGGAGAAATCAATGAACGAATTGCAAAGCCAAGCTTGCGAGCCCTGCCGCAAAGGCGCCCCTTTAGCCACTGATGCGGAAGTTGAAGAAAATTTAAGGCAACTCCCTGACTGGCAAGTGATTTCGGTTGATGGCATTCAGCGCCTGACGCGCAGTTATAAATTCAAAACCTTCCGGCAAGCCCTCGCCTTTACCAACCAAGTCGGCGAGCTCGCCGAGACCCAGCAGCATCACCCGGCGATCCTGACCGAATGGGGCAAGGTGACGGTCAGCTGGTGGACGCACAAGATCGGCGGATTGCACCAGAACGATTTCATCATGGCGGCCAAGACCGATCTACTGGTTGAGAATGTGTGACCACAATGCTTGCCGAACTTAACGGCTGACCTGAGGATCTGCCGAATATTAATTTATGCTGCAAGCAACGAAAGTTTTTTCGTATACCTTCCCACCGACCGGACAGTCGCTTGTTTAGCTACAGTTTCCAGAGTAGGCTAGGATATAGTCTCCCTTTTTATCGACTATCTCCACAGCGCGCGAGGTCATTGCATGCTCCTGGTCTTCTCTCTGTTGCAACAGA
Source organism: Malonomonas rubra (assembly GCF_003247215.1). Classification (GTDB taxonomy): domain Bacteria; phylum Desulfobacterota; class Desulfuromonadia; order Desulfuromonadales; family Geopsychrobacteraceae; genus Malonomonas; species Malonomonas rubra_A. The sequence continues at coordinate 24,426 of NZ_QKAP01000141.1, forward strand.
TGTCGGTGTTCATGGTGATCGCCTACCTGTTCACCAAATCACCGGCGTTCCGCCCCTTGACTGCCGAGAACCTGCAGCCGCGGCAGAAGCTGATCCTCTATTTCGTGTTTTCCGCCTTTTCGATTTTGGGAACCTACTTCGGTCTCCCGGTCAGTGACGCCATCGCCAACACCCGCGCAATCGGAGCTGTGTTGGCCGGCCTGATCGGGGGTCCGGCGCTCGGGCTCGCGGTCGGGCTTACCGGCGGGCTGCACCGTTTTTCCCTAGGCGGCTTCACCGCCTTTGCCTGCGGCGTTTCGACCACCACCGAAGGTTTGATCGGCGGCCTGTTTCACCTCTACCTGATGCGTCAGCAAGGGGTCCGGGATGTCTTTAATCCGAAGATCGCTTTCGTTGCAACCCTACTGGCCGAGTCGCTGCAGATGCTGATTATTCTGGCTCTGGCACGACCGTTTGCCGAAGCGCTGGCGCTGGTCGAGGTGATCTCCCTGCCAATGATACTGGCCAATTCGGTTGGCGCCGCCCTCTTTATCAGTATCATGCGCGACCGCAAACAGATGGTCGATGAGGTCGGAGCGACCTTCTCCGCCAAGGCACTCAAAGTCGCCGAAAAGACACTGGGGCTGTTAAGTTGCGGGTTCAATGCCGAAACCGCTGGCGAGATGGTCGAAATCATCCGCGCAGAAACTGGCGTCGGCGCGGTGGCGGTGACCGATCGGGAAAAACATCTGGCCTTCTCCGGGGCCGGTGCCGACCATCACCTGCCGGGGCTCGCAATCGCTTCCGAATACGTGCGCCGGGCGATTCAACAGCATCGGGTGGTCTACGTCGATGGGATCAATGAGCCGTTCAACTGTCCCCACAGCCGAAGCTGCCCACTCGGCTCGGCGCTGGTCGTTCCGCTGGCGGTGCATAACGAGGTGCTCGGCACCATCATCCTTTTCGAACCGAAGACCAAGCTGTTTCTCAATAACAACCGCTCCCTCGGTGAAGGTCTGGCTAGCCTGCTGTCAGAGCAGCTGCTCCGCTCCCGTTACGAGAGCCAGCAGAACATGTTGACCAAATCGGAATTGAAGCTGGTGCAGGCCCAGGTCAACCCGCACTTTCTGTTTAATGCGCTAAACACCATCATCGCCATCATCGAACAGGACGCCCAACGGGCCAAGGAATTGACCCTGCACCTGTCCAACTTCTTCCGCAAGAACCTCAAGCGATCCGGCGACCTGGCGACACTCGAAGAGGAGCTGGATCACGTCAATTCCTACCTGACCATCGAGCGGGCCCGCTTCGAAGACCGGCTGGTGGTCGAGACCGAGATCAGCCCTGAGCTGCTGAGTATCAAGCTGCCGACCTTTACCCTGCAGCCGATCATCGAGAATTCGATCAAACATGGCATCTCGCAGATCTTCGGCACCGGCATCGTCAAGGTCCGGGCGGTACAGAGTGAAGGCCAAATCCGCATCGAAGTGGAAGATAACGCCGGGACTTACTGCGAAAAATTGCAAAGCGACGGATTGGGAATGAATCTGGTCGACAAGCGGATCAAAAACCTCTATGGCGACCAATACGGGATCTCGGTCGCCTGCGTACCGGAGGAAAAAACCTTGATCACCATCAGCGTTCCGCAAGGAGAACGGCCATGATCCGCTGTCTGATCATCGATGACGAACCGAACGCCCGCCGCGAACTGGAGAAGCTGCTGCTGGCGACTGGGAGGTTCGAAATTAACGGGCAGTGCGGCAACGCCGTCGAAGGGGTCAAAACGATCAACAAACAGCGGCCGGAGGTGATCTTCCTCGATATCCAGATGCCGGTGATCGACGGCTTCGAGATGCTCAGCATGATCGATCACGAAATCATGCCACAGGTGGTGTTCGTCACCGCTTACGACGAATTCGCCATCAAGGCGTTCGAAGAGAAAACCCTCGACTACCTGCTCAAGCCGGTGCGGGCCGAGCGCTTGGCGGTCACGGTGGAGAAACTGCTGGAGAGGTTGCGGGCCAACAACACCCCCGAGTACGATACCGCTCGACTGACCCGCATCCCCTGCATCAAGGGTGGGAACATCAAGCTGATCTCGGTCGCCGAGGTCGAATACGCCTTGACCGACATCAGCGGCGTTCATGTAGCGATAGCCGGACAGAGTTTTAATACCGACCTGACCCTTAAGGCACTCGAGGAACGAACCGAATTGGTCCGTTGCCACCGCAGTTACCTAGTCAATCTGGAGCAGATCGATCAAATCATCCCCGGCGAGAGTGGCGTAGCGGAAATCAAAACTCTCAGCGGGCAATTGCTACCCGTCAGCCGACGACATCTGAAAGAAGTGAAGAGGTTGATCGGCATTTAACAGCTAAACCATTCAACCCCGCCTATTGACCGTTTAGCAATCGATACGACCGCCGGCAGGTATCGGCTGGCAGATTGAATGACTCTTCCTTTAGGGTGAAACTAAAGCTAACCCATGAAGTGGAGGTGTCCCATGCTGTATTTCTTTGCCTGTATCGCGCTGCTGGTGATCGGGTACTTCTTTTACGGAACCCTGGTCGACCGCATTTTCGGCCCCGACCCGACCCGTCCTACGCCTGCCATCACCATGCAGGACGGTGTCGATTATGTTGAGATGTCGCCGCGCAAAATCTTCCTCGTTCAGCTACTCAATATCGCCGGACTGGGGCCGATCTTCGGTCCGATCCTCGGCGCGCTGTATGGCCCTTCGGCACTGATCTGGATCGTCATCGGCAGCATCTTCGGCGGAGCCGTGCACGATTATTTTTCCGGAATGTTGTCGGTCCGCTCCGGCGGCAAGAGCATCCCCGACGTGGTCGGCGGCCAGCTCGGCGGCGGCTTCAAGCAGTTCATGCGTCTCTTTTCCATCGTTCTGCTGCTCCTGGTCGGCGTGGTCTTCGTGCTCGGCCCGGCCAAGCTTCTCGGCAACCTGACTGGCCTCGCGGTCCCGGCTTGGGTGGCGATCATCTTCGCGTATTACTTCCTGGCCACCATTCTGCCGATCGATAAGATTATCGGTCGCCTCTACCCGATCTTCGGCGCGGTGCTAATCTTCATGGCGGTGGGTCTGAGCGTTGCCCTGATCGCCAAGGGATACCAGTTCTTCCCGGAAATGACCTTAGCCAACCTGCATCCGAAGGAATTGCCACTCTGGCCGCTGATGTTCATCACCATCGCCTGCGGTGCGATCAGTGGTTTCCACGCCACCCAGTCGCCACTGATGGCCCGCTGTATTGGCAATGAGAAGCATGGCCGCCCGCTGTTCTATGGCGCCATGATCGGTGAGGGGATCATCGCCCTGATCTGGGCGACTCTGGGGATGTCTTTCTACCAGGGTGCCGAGGCGCTCAACGCCGCCCTCGGCCAAGGTGGGCCGGCCTTTGTGGTCAACGAGATCTCCACCACCCTGCTAGGTCCGGTCGGCGGCCTGCTGGCGATCATCGGCGTGGTCATCCTGCCGATCTCCTCCGGCGATACCGCTTTCCGCAGCGCCCGGCTGATCATCGCTGATTTTGTCAACCTGCCGCAGAAGCAGGCGGTCAAGCGGCTGGCACTAGCGATCCCCCTGTTCGCCATCGGCTTCCTGGTTTCGCGCGGCGACTTCGGCGTGATATGGCGCTACTTCGGCTGGGCCAACCAAACCCTGGCGACCATCGTCCTCTGGGCCGGCGCGGCCTACCTGATCAAGGAAGCCAAGTGCCACTGGATCGCCACACTGCCGGCGACCTTCATGACCGCCGTCGCCGGCACCTACTTGGCTTACGCCAAGATCGGTTTCGGCCTGAAACTGCCGGTGGCCACCTCGATCGGTATTGCCGTGGCCGTGTTGAGCCTTGGCCTGTTCCTGATCAAGTTCCGCCAGCAACCGGAAGAGTTGCCGGAACCACTCGGGGAAAGCAGTGAAGCCTAAGTACGAGTCATCGCGACCGGAACATAAAAAAGCGGCCTTCCGATTCCGGAAGGCCGCTTTTCTTTCTGCTCTGCTCTGTGTCGATCAACCGAAGTAGCGCTTCAGGAGACCGGCGAAAGCCTGACCATGGCGGGCTTCATCCTTACACATCTCGTGGACGGTGTCGTGGATGGCATCCAGGTTAAGCTGCTTGGCCTTGGTCGCCAAGTCTTTCTTGCCCTGGCAGGCACCATGCTCAGCATCAACCCGGACCTGCAGGTTGGCTCTGGTGTCGGCCTGCAGAACGTCACCCAGCAGTTCGGCGAACTTGGCAGCGTGCTCAGCTTCTTCAAAAGCAATCCGCTTGTAGGCTTCGGCGATCTCCGGGTAGCCTTCACGGTCAGCCTGACGGCTCATCGCCAGGTACATACCGACTTCGGTGCACTCGCCGGTGAAGTTCATCTTCAGTCCTTCGATGATCTCTGGGTCGACATCCCTGGCCACGCCGATACGGTGCTCATCGGCCCAGGCCATGTCGCCGGCGGTTTGCTCAACGAATTTTTCCGCAGGAGCTTTACAGGTCGGGCAGAATTCCGGTGGGCAGGCCCCCTCATGAACATAACCACAGATGGTGCAGACAAATTTTTTCATCGGATCCTCTCCTTTTAAGTGACAGGCTTATTGGTTACCAAAACGGTCACGATTATACAGCTCTATTTTTTTGTGTCAAGAAATGTTTTCACACAAATAATTGTGACAACAGGAGCGATGAGAGTAGGATACTGCGGAAGACAAGAGATGCAAGCTGTTTGGAGAGCGTATGACTAGGGTCGGATTGGTATACCTGCTGCTGATCGGCAGCGCATACCTGCTGCTGACACTGCGTGATCGGCAAAAAACCGGGCAGTCCCTGAAAATGGCCGGAAAATCACTGCTGAAGATGATGCCACTGCTGGTGGCTGTGTTCGGGCTGGTGGGACTGTTTCAGGAATTTTTACCGGCAGAACTGGTCTCACGCTGGCTTGGGGAATCGAGCGGTCTGGTCGGGCTGCTGATCGGTGCGGGGGCAGGCGCAATAGCGATCGGGCCGCCGCTGGCCGCCTATCCGCTGGCCGGTTCGCTGCTTGATGCCGGGGCCTGGCCACCGGCGATCGCCGCCTTTATCGTTAGCTGGATTTCGGTCGGCATTATCACCATAACCTTCGAAGCGCAAATTTTCGGCGCGCGCTTTGCGCTGTTGCGCAACAGCATCAGCTTTGTCGCAGCGATGCTCTGCGGGCTTCTGCTTGGACTGCTGTTATGATTCGCCAGTGGTTACTGCTACTTACCGCGGGTCTCTATGGCTACGCCTTCTGGGCGTCCCCTGGGCGTACCGCCCATGCCTTACAGATCGGTGCAACCACCTTGGGTTCGGTCCTTCTGCTGATCATCTCGGTCTTCGGCTTGGTCGGCCTGCTGCAGGTCTGGATCAGCCGCGAGTTGATCGTCAAACTGCTCGGTCGCGAAGGAGGCGTTAAGGGCCTGTTGATTGCCACTTTCTGCGGCACGGTGTTGATCGGTCCGGCCTACATCATCTTTCCGCTGTTGATGAGTCTGCACAAGCATGGCGCACGCTGGGCGGTGGTGACGATCGTTTTGACCAGCTACGCGGTCAAAATTCAGATGATCCCGATCGAGGTCGGTTTTCTCGGTTGGCCGTTCTCCCTGGCCCGCGCGCTGATCACCATCGCGCTGGCAATCCCGACAGGCCTGTTGGTCGAAGCGTTTATGGAAAAACGCGGTCTGTAATGAGAGCGAGCAAGAACTTTCCGCTTCCGCGGAGTGCACAAACTGGCTAGACTGCCCAGCATGAACCTGATCCTGTTAGAAGAAAACGATTTTTCAGCGCCCCAGCGTGTCACTTTAAGAGACCGGCGTTTTCAGCACCTGCTGGCAACCGGCCAGTTACAGACCGGTAAACCCCTGAAAATAGGAATAATCAATGGGCGGATCGGTTCAGGCACCATCATCGTTTTCGATGAACAATCCCTCGACCTCGAAATCGAGTTACACCAGGCACCCCCGCCGCCATTGCCGGTCACTCTGCTGCTGGCACTGCCGCGGCCCAAAATGCTCAAACGGGTCTTGCAGGGGGTCACTTCGCTGGGGGTCAAGCAGATCTACCTGATCAACAGCTACCGGGTGGAAAAAAGTTTCTGGGGCAGTCCGCTGTTGCAAACCGAAAAGCTGCGCGAGCAGTTGTTGCTCGGGCTGGAGCAGGCACGCGACACCATTCTGCCGCAAGTGCACCTGCGCAAACGTTTCAAGCCGTTTGTCGAAGACGAGCTACCGGGGCTCTGCAAGGGTACAACCGCCCTGGTCGCACATCCGACCGCTGACAGGTTGGGGGCTCTGCAGCCGAACCGCCCAACAACCCTAGCGATAGGACCGGAAGGCGGCTTTATTCCCTACGAAATCAACAAACTGGCCGAATGTGGGTTTACAGCGATAAGTCTGGGCGAGCGCATTCTGCGGGTGGAAACAGCGGTTCCGGCGCTGTTGTCCCGTCTGTTGCCGGGCTGAGGGAGCTGGGGCTTGACAATGTCCTGCCCGCACAGCAGGATAAAGTAAATTTCCTTTTCTGACCGGGTTCGAAGATGCGCCTGACAGTTAAAATCACTGTAGCGGTCCTTCTGGGCATTGCCCTGATTTTTTCGATTTTCAGCTACTACTCGATCCAGCGCGAGCGCGAGCAACTGAAGACAAGTCTCAGCCGCGAAGCCCGCCATCTGGGCGAGAGCCTACGCGTTATGGTTACCGAGATCTGGCAGCAGCGCGGTGAACGGGAAGCACTTGCCTTTCTCCAGCGTGCTAATCAGGTGCATGGTGAAACCCTGGTCCGCTGGGTTTGGGTCGAAAAGGAGGCCCCGGAAAAATATCTGCCACGGGTGCCGATCGACCAGCTGGATGATCTGTACGACGAGGAAACCGTCGCCCTGCTGGCCGCCTCCGCCGAAGGGCGCGACTACCTGCTGACCTACCTGCCGCTGGTGATCGACGGGCATCGGATCGGTGCCATCGAGCTATCGGAATCGATGGACGAAATGCACGATTACGTCGAAGAGAGCCTGCGTCGCTCGGCAATGGTGATCGGGGCCATGGTCATCTCCAGCCTGCTACTGATGGGCGTACTCGGCAGCCTCTGGGTCAACCGGCCAATGCGCCGTCTGCGCGCCCAGGCCGAACGGATTGGCACCGGCGACTTCAGTACCAGTCTCAACCTTTCCGGCGGTGACGAGCTGGCCGACCTGGGAAACACCATAGAGCGGATGCGCGCCCAGCTGGCTGAGGCGCGGGAAGCGGAGCAGGCCGCAAACCAGGCCAAAATCGAAGCGCTGGAAAAACTGCGCCACACCGAGCGGCTGGCGACACTGGGAAAACTGTCGGCCGGCATGGCCCACGAACTGGGTACGCCGCTCAACGTCATCAGCGGCCGCGCGAAACTGATCAACTCTGCAAATTTGCCCGCCGAGGATGTTACTCGCTCGGCGAAGATCATCGGCGAGCAGGTCGAGCGGATGACCAACATCATGCGCCAGCTGCTCAGCTTCGCCCGCCGTGGCGAAGCCCGGAAACAACAGGTGGAACTGAACACAGTGCTGCGCAGCGTTACCCCACTGCTGGAACCTAGTCGTAAAGAGAAAAAGGTCGAAGTCATTTTGCATGAAGCGAAGCAACCTCTATACGTGAGCGCCGACCCGGGGCAGTTGCAACAGGTTCTGCTCAATCTCGCTCTCAACGGTATCCAGGCGATGAACGACGGTGGTCGACTGGAACTGGAAGCCTGTTCGGAACGAGAGGTAAAACCACCGGAAACGGTGAACAGCACTGTTGAATCCTGGTACTCGCTGCTGATCCGAGACCAGGGGAGCGGCATCAACACAGAAGATCTAGCGCATATCTTCGATCCCTTTTTCACCACCAAGGAGGTTGGGCAAGGTACCGGTCTCGGTCTGTCGATCGCCTACGGCATTATCGAAGAACATGGAGGCTGGATCAATGTCGAAAGTAGTTTGGGCAAAGGCAGCTGCTTTACCGTTTACCTGCCTGCCGCGGAAGCTGGAGAAAACCAATGACCGAAACCAAGCTGCCCGGCCGAATCCTGGTCATCGATGACGACCAGGACCTCTGCGAACTCTTAGAAGAGGACCTGCGGCGGCGCGGCCATACCGTCACCAGTGCGCTACGCGTCAACGCTGCGCGGGAAATCCTGCACAGCGAAGAGATCGACGTGGTGCTGACCGACCTGAACATGCCCGGTACCAGCGGCATCGATTTGTGTGCAGAGCTGCAGGAGAACCGACCCGATCTACCGGTGGTGATCATGACCGCCTTCGGCAGCTTGGAAACTGCCATCGCCGCCCTGCGCGCCGGGGCTTACGACTTTGTCACCAAGCCGGTCGATCTCGATCTGCTGAGTATTTCGCTCAACCGCGCCTTGCAACACCGGCATCTGCAGGAAAAGGTTCGTCTTCTCAAGGATCAGGTTCGTCGCCAGCAACCAGATGATGAGCTGCTCGGAGAAAGCCGCGCCCTGCAGCAGATCAAGCAGCAGATCGTGCGGGTAGCTGAACTCGACACTTCGGTGCTGATCAGCGGCGAAAGCGGCACTGGTAAGGAACTGGTCGCCCGGGCCCTGCACCGGCAGAGCAAACGCAGCGATGGCCCGTTCGTCGCCATCAATTGCGCAGCTCTGCCGGAAACCCTCCTCGAAAGCGAGCTGTTCGGCCATGTGCGAGGCGCCTTCACCGATGCGCGGGAAGGGCGCAAAGGACTGTTTCTGGAGGCGAACGGCGGCACCTTGCTGCTCGATGAAATTGGCGAGCTGCCTCTCGCCCTGCAACCGAAGCTGCTGCGCGTGTTGGAAGATCATAAAGTCCGCCCCCTTGGCGGGTCGCAGGAGATCAACTGCGACGTACGAGTCATTGCCGCAAGTCACCGCGACCTGAGCGAAGCGGTCAGCCGGCAGGATTTCCGCAGCGACCTCTACTACCGGCTCAACGTTATTAACCTGCACCTGCCTCCGCTGCGCGAGCGGGGCAATGACATTCTGCTGCTGGCACTCGAATTTATCCGCCAGCTGAGTAAAAAGTTCGGCAAGTCGATCACCGGTTTGGCCCAGCCGGCTGCCGCCTGCCTGCTCGGCTATCACTGGCCGGGCAACGTTCGCGAACTGCACAACATCATCGAGCGGGCTTTAGCGCTAAGTGTGCATGACCTGTTGACCGTCGAAGATCTGCCGGAACAGGTCAAGCACCCGAGCGGTGAGGCACCACTCCCGACCAGCTTGGTCGATCCCGGCACCATCCTGCCGCTGGAGGAAATGGAACGACGCTATATTCACCAAGTACTCGAGCAACTGGACGGCAACCGCACCCTGGCGGCCAAAATGCTCGGTGTCGATCGAAAGACCCTCTACCGCAAACTCAAAGAGTGATCGGGGCATTTTGCCCCGGCGGGGAAGAATGTCCCTCCACACAGAGCCCTAAGTTCCCTTTTTCTGGCACTTTCATTTTGGCACGTTGATTGCTAAATTAACTTGTCAACAATACATGACCGGACATTGTCGTACTGCTCAGCGACGCTTTCCGGTTATACCGAGTGGGCGTTACCTCCTACGCTCGAAAACGGGGAATCAGCAGGGTTCCCCGTTTTCTTTTGCCTTTTTCACGCCATTTCCACCCCGATTTTTGCCTACATTTTTTCACTTATGTACGATCTGCATTTGGGGCATTTTGCCCCAATGGGGAACTATGCCCCGGCACATACCAAGCTAAATGACCGTTTTTTCTGTCTGAAATTTTGGCATACTGGTTGCGTAATAAGTGAGTAAAACATATCTATGGAGACTTTTATTCGATGGAAGCTGTCTGTCTCGACACTCATCCGCATATTTTGCTTGCTGAAGACGATGAAGCGTTGCGCGATTTGCTCGATTTTACCCTGACCCGCGCCGGCTACCTGGTCAGCTGCTGCACCAACGGCCTCGATCTGCTAGAGCGGTTGGCGGAAGGTGACCCCTTCGATCTGGTGATTACCGATCTGCGAATGCCCGCCCTGACCGGACTGGAAGTTCTGGAAAGTCAGCTGGATAACCAGCAGTCGGTACCCTTTATTTGCATGACCGCTTTTGGCGACCGGAAAACACACGAGCAAGCCGAGCTCTTCGGAGCGGCCGCGATCATTGACAAGCCGTTTGATCTGGATGAGATGATTGAGCTGGTTCGTACCACCAGCCTCCGTAATCCACACCAAGCAAAACCCTAGAGGAGCTGATCATGAAACTATTGAAGTTGCTTACCTTTTTGTTACTCCCACTGTTACTGGTCATTACTGCAACGTTGCCGGCTGTAGCTCAAGATGTCGGGCTAGAAAGCCTGCGCGAAAGCGGCAAGGCCTTCCGCAGTGTCGCCAAGCAGGTATCACCAGCGGTGGTCTATATTCAGGTCGAAAAGGAGGTCGAACAACAGAACTTCAGCAATCCGTTCGGCAACACCCCGTTTGGTGACGAATTTTTCCGGCGCTTCTTCGGCCAACCAGACCAGAAGCAGAGCCCGCATAATACCCCACGTAAACACCAGTCGGTGGGGCAGGGATCCGGCTTCATCATCTCTGCTGACGGCTATATCATGACCAACAACCACGTAGTCGGTGATGCCGACCGGGTCACGGTGCGCTTGCTGGACGGCCGCGAATTCACCGCCAAAACGATCGGCACTGACCCACCGACCGACGTGGCACTGATCAAGATTGAAGCCGATGAAAAACTTCCGTTCCTCAAACTCGGCAACTCCGACCAGATGGAGGTCGGCGACTGGGTGTTGGCGTTCGGCAATCCGTTCGGCCTTTCCCACACCCTGACAGCCGGAATCGTCAGCGCCAAAGGGCGCAGTGGGATCGGCCTGAGCGATTACGAGAACTTCATTCAGACCGACGCAGCGATCAACCCGGGCAACTCAGGCGGTCCGCTAATCAATCTGGACGGCCAGGTGATAGGCATGAACACCGCCATCTTCAGCCGTAGCGGAGGCTATATGGGGATCGGCTTCGCCATTCCGATCAACATGGCAAAAAACATCCGCGATCAACTGGTTGAGCATGGCACGGTCACCCGCGGCCGCCTAGGTATTTATATCCAAGATATCAATAAGGATCTGGCCGATTCCTTCGGCCTCGAGCAAATCGATGGGATTCTGGTCGCTCAAGTCATTGAAGATTCTCCAGCGGCAAAGGCCGGCCTCCGACAAGGGGATGTAATCCTCGAACTGGACGGCATAAAGGTCGACAAGGTTGCCAAGTTCCGCAACCAAATCGCCCTGACCCGCCCCGGCACAGAGATCAAATTGACCGTGCTGCGCGACGGTGAGGAGAAGCAGATCAAAGCAACGATCGGTTCGTTGGAAACCGATGAGCAGGGCAAACCGGTCAGCGCCGACAAGCTGCCCAAACTCGGGATGAGTCTGCAGAAACTAACCGATGAATTGGCCGGTCAGTTCGGCTATGAAGGAGAGAAAGGTGTTCTGGTAACCGCCGTTGAGGCTGATTCGATCGCCGACCGAGCCGGTATCAAGCGGGGAGACCTGATCGAAGAGGTCAACCGTAAAGCGGTCACCGAACCACAACAGGTAAAGGAAATGATCAAGGAATCGGATAAAAAAACCGTCCTGCTTCTGGTCCGACAGGGCGAAGCCAGCCGCTATCTGGCACTGAAACTGACTGACTGATCCACCCGGCCGCTCAGCGTTCTGCTCAGCGCTGAGCGGCCACCACAGCACATTTTGGGCGTTACCTCCAACGTCCGGTTTTGGGGAATCAGCAGGGTTCCCCATTTTTTTAACTGCACACCCTATTTGACAGCAAACATCGTTCTGGCGTATACAGTCGTTCACTGGAAGCTGCAGGATGGTTTCAATGCTTGTCCCGCCTATCGCGTAGTGACTCCCCATTTGTGACAGATTGTTTCCGGTTACCTTTCCCGATTAGAAAACTGTTGCGCATATTTGTATCTAACAAAAGAGAGAGCAAGAAGATGATGAACCTGAAACCTGAAGTAGTCGCCCAACTCGAACGTGTGCTCGGCTCGGTGGAGATGTTGTTGCCAAAAGCAAGCAAACCGGTCGATTGGGCCAAGTGCCACGCCGCCAACTGGCGCCGCCACTCTTTCTCCGGCTACTTGGAGCCCGTCAAGGTGACCGACAACACCCGGCTGGAAGAACTGCTCGGCGTCGAGGAGCAGAAAGAGACCATGGTCAATAACACCAAACAGTTTCTGCAGGGGCTGCCGGCCAACAACGCTTTGCTCTGGGGGTCGCGCGGCACTGGCAAATCCTCCATCGTTAAGGCGCTGCTCAATGAATACGCAGACCAAGGCTTAAGAATCATCCAGGTGGAAAAGGAGGATCTGATCTACCTGTCAGAGATTTTCGCGGCGATCGAGGACCAACCCTACCGCTTCATCCTGCTCTGCGACGATCTCACCTTTGAAACCGGCGAATTGGCTTACAAGATGCTGAAGAGCGCACTTGATGGTTCCGTCTATTCGGCGCCTGACAACGTGCTGATCTACGTCACCAGTAATCGCCGCTACCTGCTGCCGGAGTACGACGGCGACCACCTGGGCGGCAAATACGTCAAAGGCGAGCTGCAGCAGAGTGAAATTCAGGAGGAAAAGAGCTCGCTGTCCGATCGCTTCGGACTCTGGGTACCGTTCCATGTCTTCTCGCAGGAGCGCTATCTGGAAGCGGTCAAGCTCTGCATTGAGCGCTGGAGCAAAGACCTCGGCCGCCCGGTCCCCTGGAGCAATGACCTGCAGCAGGCAGCGATCAAATGGAGTCATCAAAAGAGTAAACGCTGCGGCCGAACCGCCTATCAGTTTTCCAAAAACTGGGTCGGCAAATACCTGATGAAATAGGAAAAACCTTTTTGCCACAAGCAACGGGCGGGAATGATTCCGCCCGTTTTTTTTTTGCCCCGATTCGGCAAATCCCCTCCGACTATGTTAAAACTAGAGACGTTTCGTCTCAACAACAGACCTTCTTTCCCGGAGGGAAACATGCTCGACTCCTTTCTTCAGCTCAGTCCGATCACTCAAGCATTGCTAGCCACTCTCTTTACCTGGGGGGTCACTGCCGCCGGAGCCGCTGCCGTTTTTGTAAAGAACGAGATCAACCCGAAACACCTCGACGCAACTCTAGGTTTCGCCGCCGGGGTGATGATCGCCGCCAGTTTCTGGTCGCTGCTCAGTCCCGGCATAGAAATGGCCGAACAGATGGGCCAAATTCCTTGGCTGACTGCAGTGATCGGTTTTCTCGGCGGTGGTGTCTTCATGCGCTTGACCGACAAGTTCCTACCGCATCTGCATCCGGGGTTGAAAATGAACCAAAGTGAGGGGGTCAAGACCTCCTGGCAGCGCAGCACCCTGCTGGTGCTAGCGATAACGTTGCATAATTTCCCGGAAGGGTTGGCGGTCGGCGTCGCTTTCGGTGCGATTGATGCGGGGCTTCCGTCGGCAAATATCGGCGGGGCGATTGCCTTGGCAATCGGCATCGGCATTCAGAATTTTCCGGAGGGAACAGCGGTGTCGATGCCTCTGCGACGGGAAGGGCTGAGCCGCGGCAAGAGTTTTATGATGGGACAGGCATCCGGCATCGTCGAACCGATCGCTGGAGTTATGGGCGCGATGTTCGTGATCGTGATGCAGCCGATATTGCCCTACGCTCTCTGCTTTGCCGCCGGGGCGATGATCTTTGTGGTGGTTGAAGAACTGATCCCGGAATCGCAGCGGGTTCAGGGCAACATCGACCTAGTCACCATGTCTACGATGATCGGTTTTGCGGTAATGATGCTGCTCGACGTCGCCTTGGGCTGATCGTTAAAACCGGCCTGCGCCGATCAGATGCTCGCGCCAGTACGGATTATCCAGGGAAGCGTAACTGACTTGTTTTCCAGAAGATGACGCATGAATGAAACGCCCGTCACGATCGTAAATACCGACATGCGACACCTCCAGTGGACTGAGACGGAAAAAGAGGATGTCGCCCGGCTGCAGATTCTGTAACGGAACCCGGTTCGACTGACGGAATTGCTCGCTTGAGGTTCTCGGAGCCTGAACACCGCCACTACGGTAGGCATAACTGACCAAGCCGCTACAGTCGAAACCACTTGGCCCAGCCCCCCCATAACGATACGGCGCACCGAGCATCTTGCGCGCAGTACCGACAACCGACTCCTGCGTCGTTTGAGACAGCGCTGGAGCAGTAACGGCTGGTGTCTGTTCAACCCGAACTTGCTGTGACTTCTGCGGTCCCGCGCAGGCCGCCAGCAGGACTATCCCAGCCACAAGCGGGGCTGATTTGAGTTTTCGCATCACGCACCTCCATCTTTTCACCAATATTAGCTTCAGCAAATCCTATTCCACCTGCGACCTACTCTGATGGTAAAATGAATTCAACCCCTTAGCGATTGTAGTCAGAAACTGCTAAAGTAATTTGCAATGCAAAAATTACCGACTCGATGCATTAACTGACAAAAATTGACACTGAGAGGTGACGGATGCGGATCGGGATCGACCTGGGAGGAACCAAGACCGAAATTATTGTGCTCGACGAACAGGGCGAGATACGCCTGCGTCGCCGGGTGCCGACCATCCGCGGTGATTACGATGCCACGCTACGTTCCCTCCATGAACTGGTCACATCAGCAGAAACCGAGATCGGCCACCGGTGCAGTGTCGGTATCGGCATCCCTGGGGTCACATCTCCAGCAACTGGACTGATCAAAAACGCCAATTCGACCTGGCTGATCGGCAAGCCGTTTGAAGAGGATCTGCAAAAGCTGCTGCAGCGCCCTCTGCACCTGGCCAACGACGCCAACTGTTTCGCCCTCTCCGAGGCCGTCGACGGTGCGGCAGCGGGTGCACAAAACGTATTCGGTGTCATTCTCGGTACGGGCGTCGGCGGCGGCATAGTTATCGACGGTAAGGTTTTGAACGGCTGCAATGCTATTGCCGGGGAATGGGGACATAACCCGCTCCCTTGGCCACAAGCGGAAGAGCTGCCGGGGCCGAAATGCTATTGCGGCCGCTGCGGCTGTATCGAAACCTTCCTGTCCGGCCCAGGGTTAATGGCGGACCACCTGCTCCACACCGGTCAGAAGAGAAGTGGAGAGGAAATCGCCACCCGCACGGAGGGAGCGGCAAGCCTGCGCCGTCACGCGCATCGACTGGCGCGGGCACTGGCATCGGTCATCAACCTGCTTGACCCGGACTTTATTGTACTTGGCGGCGGCCTTTCGAACATCGAATCGCTCTACAGCGAAGTGCCGAAGCTCTGGCAAATGTATGTATTTTCCGACCAAGTCACCACCCGGCTGGTCAGAAACCTCCACGGTGACTCGAGCGGCGTTCGCGGAGCCGCCTGGCTTTGGCCTTCCGGATCAACCTCGAACAACCGACGGTGAAAGCAAAGGAAATATCCCCTGCTAAAAAAGATGGAGTGTAAACATGCCCAAAACAATTCTGATTACCGGCGCGACGTCCGGATTCGGTACCGCTACTGCCAGAAAGTTCGCTGCCGAGGGCTGGAAATTAATTATCACCGGTCGCCGCGAAGAGCGGTTGCAGCAACTACAGAAAGAACTGGGAGCTGCTGTTCAACAAGCAATTCCCCTCGATGTCCGTGATCGCCATCTGGTTTTTGATAGGCTGGGGGCGCTGGAATCGATCGACCTGCTGCTAAATAATGCTGGCCTCGCCCTTGGCCTAGAACCGGCCTGGGATGTCAATATCGATGACTGGGACACGATGGTCGACACCAACATCAAGGGATTGATGTACTGCACACGCGCGGTTCTGCCCAAGATGGTCCAGCAGAACAGCGGTCATATAGTCTGCGTCGGCTCAACCGCCGGTGCCTGGCCCTATCCCGGCGGCAACACCTATGGCAGCACCAAAGCCTTTGTTCAGCAATTCTGCCGCAACCTGCGCGCCGACCTGCTTGGCAAAAAGGTGCGGGTCACCAATATCGCCCCCGGCATGGCCAAAAGCGAGTTTTCCGACGTGCGTTTCAAGGGGGATAAAGAAAAAGCCGCCAGAGTCTATCAAGGTGCGGAGCCGCTTCGCCCAGAGGATATCGCCGAAATGGTCTGGTGGGTCACCAGTCAGCCGCCCCACCTCAACATCAACATGATTGAGGCGATGTCGATCGATCAGAGCTGGGGGCCTCTAGCTGTTCATCGCGAAGGCTAAAGACTAAAACATCTGGCGTCGGATAGCCTTTTCCAATTCTTTGGCGGGAACAAAATCGGCCTGCAGGCTGAGTACCTTTTCGCAATCGCTCAAAGCTCGGCTGTAGAGCTGCATCTCAAACCATGTCTGCGCCCGTCCCCAGTAGCTTTCGAAAGGAGCGCTATCTATCTGAATCGCCCGCTGATAATCTTCAAGCGACTGGTCATAACGGCCCAGCACCCGGCAGACCAGCCCACGATTGCAACAGGCACGGGCATTCTCGACATTGTAGTGCATCGCCTTGCTAAAATCATCGATCGCCTTCTGGTAATCGGCCAGCGCAAACAGGGCCATCCCGCGATGGTTATAAACCAGTGAGCGAATCGGCGCCTCCAGCTTCATCCGCAGAATCTGCCCATATATTTGTATAGCCAGAGAGAAGTTCTTGTTACTGTGCGCTTCTAACGCCTTGAACATCGATTTTTCCAGCCCGCGCGGCGAGGCCTCCAGGTCGGTCAGCGGATCTTCTTCGGCTGAGAATTCGATTCCGCCAAGGCCGGCAATCTCCAGCGAGCGATCTTGGGTCAGCAACTGTTCGATACTCTGACGTCGCTTGATACCTCTTTGCCGTAGCTCTTTCTGATAGTCACGGATTTCCTGGAAAATCAAATCGGAAAGCGCCAAAGAGGCATTAAGTGAAGCCAGCTTGCGCTTGATCGATTCGTTGGGAAAACCAAGGTCTGATTTATAGACCAATTCATGTTCGACTTCCGCCCAAGCATCCTGCAAAATGGTGCGCAGCTGAACTTCGCAAAAAGACTCGGCATAGGGCAGACCTTCCGGCCATTTTTCGAGACGGAGCAGGAGATGAACCGAATCGTAACCGAACTCACGGAAAGAATGCTGCTCGCCTTTATGCTCCAGCTCAACAACCTCGAAGTTAGCCAGAATTAATTGTTCAATCTGGTCAAGATCTTCGATAAACGGACAGATAACCCGCAGCCCGAGCAGATCACTGATCAGCGGCCGAACTTGCGGCCTTTTTCGCAAAAGCTTAGTTAACTTGTCGAAATAGTTATCGAATCCCTTGACCCGGTATTTGATGGTGGGGGAATAGCCACGCGACTCCAAAAGTTCGTGCAGCAGATGACACTGCTCCTGTAACCGGCTGTCCAGTTTCGGTTTCAGGGCTTCATACTGCTCCCGTGTCTTACCTCGATCAGGGCAAGGATAATTCATCATCCGTTTTTTGTTCACCGCAACCTCTTGATAATGAAAACATTTTAGCAAAAACTGGGAAATTGTTTTAGGAATTCCCAACCACAGAGAAGACAATCCACATTGCAAGGTGCTTATCCCGCTGACAGGATTGTAAAAGCCTGAGATCCATAGTTAGCAAAATTCCACATCCACACGCAGACGGTAAGGTGCTTCTGTAAAGAATATTGCCGGTTTTTGTTCCGTACTCGACCAGCAACTGGGGATTACCTCCCAGGGAAAAAGGATTCCGCTGGCCCGTAAGATGTTGAGAAAAGCCCTCAATGTCGGCAGTTATGCTATTCCCCTACTCTATTATGATGAGCAACGCGAAGAATTAAGCGTCCTCTGACCAGAGAAGCTGAAACCATTTGGGAAAATTTCGCTCAATGCGAAAAGCTCTCTGGTTGCAAAAATCCTGCGGGAGAAGAAGGCTTACGTTGATAGCCGTTTCTCCAAATCCTCCCTCGGGGTGATTTTCAAAGCAGCCGTCGGCAGTGTAAATAAGGCGCGCAGCTTGTCCAGAAACTCTGCTTGTCATTCCGTCCCCACCCCGCCAAGTCCATTCCGCCGAAAGTCCACCGGTAGCCAGATACTGTTCATCATCCAGGGTGATATAGTTCACAGTTTGAATTGCAGTTTGCTCTGTAATGAACCCCGTTGCCAGGCAGGCTCGGCACTAAGGCTAACTAAATTCATTGAGTTCTTCTGTCGTGGAATAGAGCTCATTGTACAGCAGCAAAGAGGGGCGCCAGCCGACCTCTTGAAATGACTGGGATAGAGATGGTTGAACTGCAAACTGTTCTGACTGATCAGATCATCTCTCGGCGTGGCGCCATCGCCAGGCAGAATGATTGTCCCGAGTAGGATGAGCATCGATCTGCTCATCGAGAGGAGAAGCGTAGACATCGTCATCATAGCTAAGTCCCAAGGACACACTGCCGCTCCAAATATGTCTTTGCGCTGCGGTACTGATTAATTCGAGAGAACTCTTAATGTGCACCATCGCCGGGGGATGATTCGCCAACACCTGGTTAAACTGGCTACGCGCCGCTTCCAAATCACCGATGGAGAACTGACTGCGCGTCAGTTCCAAGCGGTCCCGGTCGGCCTCCGGCTGGCTGATCAGCACCCGCTCGAAAGCGAAAATCCCTGCTTCAAAATCCCCGGCTCAAAAGCGCTACACCCGAGCAGAAAGTCAGTTTCCGGGGCGTCCGGATGTTGCGGATCTAGGCCTGGAAGATTCCATAGGCGGTAGAGAAATCACCTTTGTCGAAGGCTATGTGGCTGACTTGGAAACTGATCGGATCAGCACCAGCGGTGAAAGAGAGCTAACACTCCACCAATAGGAACGTGAACTTTAAAATCGAAGCAAGCTGCTGCATGCACCCTCCTGTCAAACAAATTTCATCATCACTTCAAGCACTTTTAACCCCATTACGGGAGTTACGTTTCACTTCGTACATCGCCTCATCCGACAGTTTAATCAGCTCCTGCAGACAGTAGGCATTGGTCGGGTAGGTGGAAACGCCGATGCTGGCGGTTATCTTCATCGTCTGACCACAGTCCGACCTGAATTCGGCAGAGCGCAGCTGGGCCAGAAGATTATTGGACATTGCCAAGGCACCCTTTTTATCGGTAGAAGGAAGCAAAAAAACAAACTCATCTCCGCCGTAACGAGCAGCGTAGTCGACCACCCGGATCGCCTTTTTGAACAGGAGTCCTACTTCTTTGAGCAGGCGACTACCGGTCTGGTGACCGTATTTATCGTTGACCAGTTTAAAATTATCAAGGTCCAGAAACACCATCGATAGTTCAGTACCGTATCGACTGGCCCGTTCCATCTCATATTCACAGAGGTTCAGAAAATGACGAGAATTGAAAAGTCCGGTCAGTTCATCGGTAATGGTCAGATCGCTGACCTTCTGATGCAAGCGGGAGTTTTCAATGGCGATGGCGGAAAAATCGGCAATCGTCGATAGAATCCGCTGGTCCTGCTCGGTGAACTGGCCATGGCCAAGGCCGTTTAACAGCTGAATCACGCCGATGATCCGATCATTGGAAACCAAGGGCACACAGACTACCGAATGGGTCACGAATCCGACCCGCTTATCTATCCGGCTGTAAAAACGGGCCTCTTTGCTGATATCAGGTATCAGCAGCGACGCACCCGACTCGGCCACCCAGCCAGCAATCCCTGTCCCCAGTTGCAGGCGGGTTCCGGTCAATTGATCGGTGGCCGGAGAAACAACTATCTCGAAGCACAGCTCTTTGGTATGTTCATCCAGAATCAACAATGACCAGGCCTGAGGGCGCAGCAAATTGCCGACTTTTTCCATGACCACCCGATACACATCTTCTCGTGTCAGGTGAGAGGTCAATGCCTTGCCGATATCGATCAGTGTCTCCAATTCATCGGAGAGGCGCCCCGATTCGATCAGTTCCACTCGTTCAATCCCCATAAATTAATCCGCCTAATCAGCCACATTTAATCCTGCTAATTTAAGCAACAGGGCAGGTAAATGTCAATCTTCTCTAAGAAAATCCCTTGATTCATTAAACTTTTTCACCAACAGTAACGATAATTGAGAAGAGGACTGCTTTTCTCCATTGATGGCGAAAAAGGAAAAACGCCACGGAGGGGCATCTCATGTTGGAAGAAGTCAAAAGATACGGAGCCTACCAGCTGGTCGGTGACCAGCGGGATGTGGCACCGATCAATCCTATCCTCGAATTGAGCCGCAGCAAGAGCGGCAGGAAGAGGAACGGCAGCAGGAACCTGAAAAAGCCCCCCCCCCAGCAACACTCGAGACGGCGCTTTACAGCCATGCGCGATCTGATCAACGAATTGAAAAACAGGGTTCAGATCAGTCACGTCGATTTCATCACGGCGAATCAGGAACTGATCGACCTGGGGGTATCAATCGCTAAAGAGGAGCTTCTCGCGGAACTGCTACTCCTGAAGGTTCCCCTCGGCAGCATTAAAGAACTCAGTCGACAAATTCTCAAAAAAAGTTACAATCCACATCTGGGCAGCGGACGCGACATAACGCCGGAAACAAACCTGTTTCCAGTCTATGTGGAGGACCTGTCAGAGTACCTGCTCCGCTTTGTGGAGCTGCGTATTGTAATGAGCCAGAAGCACAACAATATTTTTGCCGAAATCAACAACAACGGACGCTTTTTTACTGAACACAATCGGGTGAGGTTGAGTTTCACCCGCAGCTCGGCACTGCCGACTGATTTCGGGGCCAAACTGGAATTGACCATCAGTATTCAGGTGGGTGCGGTGGAAATCGACGAAAATGGCCGTCGGGCAATCTTATATCAACGTCCCGACCAGAGCTTCGGGCTCTATTCGGATAAGCTGATCAACCTGTCGATCTGATCGACACCTCACAAGCGAAACCGATTGCCATTCAGCACGGCTTCGCCGCGGTCGATCGAAAAGTCGAGCCGATACCCTCCATCGTTGCGGGAAAAGATCCCCTTTTGCACCAACCCACCGGCCAATTGTCCTGCCAGCTCATCCAGCACTGTAGCGTTATTCTTTCGTTGCGGGTTTTGTAAATAATTCCAGGCCCGAAAACCTGCGGCAAAAACAGGCTTATCCAACTCGAATTGAAAACTACCTGTCAGCTGTTCGAATGCCGGCAAGCTACCGCCGGTCAGATCGATCCCCTGCAAGGTCAATCTTCCGCTCCCTTGCAAACGTCCCTCCGCAGTCCGCAATGCTAACTGGGGCAGGGAAAGTGTTACCCCCTTTTCCAGCAGCCGAGAATAGAGTCCCAAGAGCTGTAACTGCAGGATCAGCGGATCGATCTGCTGACCGATCAGTTCGGCCTGCAACTGACGGACACTGGCCTGAACCTGGCGGATCGTTGCGACATCCAGCTCCCCAACCTTTAGCTGTAATCGGCCGTCGGTAAAGGTTTCCCCACCCAGTTTCAGCTCCCCCAGGAGCAATTCAAGGCTACTGGACAACGTTTCCTGTTCCAGACGGCTGTCAGCCCTATAGGTCAAATCTTTCAGTTCGAACCCAGGCCGCCCATCCGCCTGCCCGGCGAGTCGCCCTACCATAAGCTCCCCCGCGCCGCGCGGCACACCCTGCAGATCAAAAAACTGGCTTTTAAGCTTGATCCCAGAGATGGCAAACCTAGCTCCCGGCTCCGAAATATCCAAGCCGTCCAGCCGCGCAACGATTTCTCCTGCGGAGAGTTCTCCGTCCAGCCGGCAATCGAGCCTCAAACCCTGGAGTTGCAGTTCGACCTTGCCATCGGTAAATTTTACCTCCGGCCAAACCAGATGAGTTTGCGAATTCCCATCAAGGGTCACATCAGTATGAAGCTGCAGCTTTTCCATTATAGTTGCCTGCTCAGAACCCTCGCCGAAGACGGTCAGCATACTGACCTTCCAGGGGAAGTGACGGATCTGATGCTGCAGTGGAAAAACCTGCTGCTGTAGCGTGAGCTGGGTCTTGGCCTTGGAGACAAATAAACCACGCTGATAATCAAGCAACTCCACCTGCAGCAAGCCAGCATAAATGTTATTGAGCTCTTCGACCTGCGCCTTGAACACCTGCTCCGTCTTGCTGCTGCAAAGGTAAGTGGTAGCAAACAGAACAACCAGCATCAAGATCATCAGACCGGAAAGAATTTTCCTCATTGCTCCTCCAAAACTTTCCGCAAACGCTGCCGCTCCCGTTCGCTCAAACCATCGACCAGTGAGAGTTGGTCAAGGTCCGGATCGCCAGCCGGCAAACCGGCCTTTAGCCAGGAGGTCAGCGTTCTGTGACTGACCTGCAACTGCAGACGGACTTCCGCAAAGCTCATCCCCTCGGAGAGCATCCGCAGAGCCTTTTCTTTGCGCAAATCAACTCCCGGTTGATATGTAAACAGAAAGTCCTTACTCATCGCAGAGAAATTAGGGCAGTTTTCCCCTGACGTCCAGCAATTTCAAACCCCGGGCAAACTTACTCGCTGCGCAAAAGAGCCGCGGGCTTTTTCCCCAACGCTTTCCAGGTGCCGAGCAAACCGAACAGCAAGGTCAAGACGATCCCCGCCAGCAAGGTTACTAAAATTACTTGCGGATGAAGATGAAATGGCGCTTCGAGCGGGCCTTTGAGGATGGAAAACGCCGCTAGCCCCCCGGTCAGTGCGCTGAGCAACCCGGCAATCAGGCCGAGCAGGGCGAACTCGGTAGAAAAAGTCATTAGGATATCGCGGCGCGTGGCACCGCAGACCTTGAAAATCACTGCATCCAGAATACGCCGATGCTGGTCGGCCGAAACCGCGCCAGCCAAAACCAGAAAACCGGTCAATAACGCGACCCCCGCCATCCCCTGGAAGGCAGCTCCGATTCGCCCCAAGGTGTTAGAGACGTTTTTCAGTACTTCACGCGTGCTGATCACGGAAATGTTGGGAAAGTTTTTCGTCACCGCTCGGTAAACCTGCTCCTCCCGCTGCGGGTCGACATAGACTGCCGCCAAATGGGTTTGCGGCGCCTTCTCCAGCACCCCGGGGGAAAACAACAGGGCGAAGTTAAGGTTTAACGACGACCAATCTACATTTCTCAGGTTGGCGATTTCAGCGGTCACTTCGCGGCCGAGCACATTAACGCTGAGACTGTCGCCGATTCCGATCCCGAAACCTTCAGCCAAATCGGCGGTTAGCGATAACTTCGGCGGGCCACTGTAATCCTTCGGCCACCAGTCACCGGCTGACAGTTCTGTCCCTGCAGGCAGCTTGCCGCTGTAACTTAAAAACCGGTCGCCGCGGATCGCCCAGCGCACTTTCGGATCCACCTTTGCATCTGCAACCGGTACCCCGTCAATCGCTGTAATCCGGCCGCGCAAGGTCGGTGAACGTTCGACCCGTACATCGGAGAACTCTACCAGCGTGGCCTCGAACGGCTCCACCTGCTGCGGTTGAATGTCGAGGAAGAAAAAAGCCGGTGCCTCTTCCGGGATCGTATCGCTAACCATGTCATTCAGATTGGCCTGCACCAAAGCGATCATCACCAGCGCCGTCAAACCGAGGCCCAAAGAGAAGATAATGCTTGCAGCCGGAGCTCCGGGACGCTTGATATTTGCCAGGGCCAAACGCATTCGCGGATTTTGAGGTGGCGGCAGCCTTCTGACAAACCAGATAAACCCCAAGGCTAGCAGTCGAAACAACAAAAAACAGAGCGCTGCACCAAAGATAAACCAGCAAGCAAGCCGCTTATCACTGCTATTGAGCAGTGCCAGCAGGGCCAATAGCAGTCCACTGACGACAACCGCCAACCAGATTTTTCGGCCCGGACTTTTGCGACCGGTGTCGGCATAGCCTCGAAACAACATTGCTGGTGGCACCCTGCGCGCAATCCCCAGTTCTTTGAGAGAAAAGAGCAGGGCGATCAACATTCCGAAAAGGCCCGCCACCAGCAGCACCTGAGGATAAAATCCCGGTTGCAGGGGTATCGGCAAAATCGAGCCGAAAAGCTGCGCCACCACCCAGGGAGTCAATGCACCGAGTAATAATCCAGAGGCCGAACCCAAGATCCCAAGGATCAGTATCTGCAGCAGGTAAGCGGTAAAAATCACCCGACTGGAAGCACCGAGGCATTTCATGGTCGCGATATGTACAAGCTTGCCGTTCAGATAACCACGCACCGCTCCCGCGACCCCCAAACCACCCACCAGCAGGGCACAAAGTCCAAGCATCGTCAGGTTGGTGCTCATCCGATCGAGGAAATAACGAACCCGCGGAGTTGCCTGCCGCCAACTACGCAGCCGCCAGCCCGAATCGGTAAAGCGCTGCAGCAGCAACTGTTGCAACTTCTCTACTTGTTCCCTGTCGGGCAACTTCAAGCGGTAACGGTAGGTAACAAGGCTCCCAGGCTGGAGCAAACCCGTTGCGTCCAACCCGCTCCGACTTACCAGCAACCTTGGCCCGAGATGAAACGCGCGCACGGTCCGGTCAGGCTCATGATGCAGCACCCCACGAAGAGTAAATATAACCTTGCCGACCTGAACCTGTTCTCCTATTTTCATGCCAAAACGCTCGAGGAAACTCTCTTCGACCAAGGCGCCGAACTTCTGGTCGGCCCCACCTAGCGCGACATTTATCGGCTGGCTAGGCTCGACCTCCAGTTGCCCATATAAAGGGTAGGGGGCATCGACCGCTTTTAGCTCGACAAGCGCCCGCTGTTCACCATTGAGGGTTGCCGCCATGGTACGTAATTCTAGAATTTCGGAGAGCTGCCCCTGACTTTGGAGAAACGCCCGCTCCACGTCAGTGACCGGGCGCTGTGAAAGCCGGAGCTCCAGATCGCCACCGAGCAGGGCGCTGGCATCCGTCAACAGCCCGGAACGGGCGGCAGCGCTAAAACTGCCGATCGCGCTGATGGCGAACACACCGAGCAGCAGACAGGCGAGAAAAACCCCGAAACCACGTACCCCACCGCGCAGTTCCCGCCGCACCAAACGCGAGGCCTGTAGCAATACCGATGACCGGTTCACTCGTGCGCCTCCGCCAACTCGAACAGCTTCCCATCAAGCATCTGTAATTTGCGCCGGCAACGTGCCGCCAACTGCGCGTCGTGGGTTACCAGAATCAGCGTGGTCCCGAATTCCTGCTGAAGTTCAAACAGCCGCTCCATAACGAACTCACCGGTTTCCTGGTCGAGATTCCCGGTCGGTTCATCAGCCAAAATCAGTTTCGGCCGTGCAACGAACGCCCGGGCCAGCGCCACACGCTGTTGTTCCCCGCCGGAAAGTTGCCCTGGGAAATGCGCCTGCCGTTGTCGCAGACCTGTTGCAGCCAGTGCCTCTTCCGCCCGCTCGAAAGCATTCTCAATTCCGGCGAATTCAAGCGGCAGAGCGACATTTTCCAACGCCGTCATGGTCGGTACCAAATGGAACGATTGGAAAACAATGCCAACCTGCAGGCGCCTGAAACGCGCTAAGTCATCTTCATCCAATTCGCGCAGATCAACTCCAGAAATCCTGAGCACCCCTGAATCGGCCTGTTCCAGCCCGGAGAGAACCATCAGCAGGCTGGTTTTTCCGGCACCAGAAGGGCCAACAATACTGAGGGTTTCCCCTGCCTCCACCTGCAGGTCGATACCACGCAGGATATTGACCGGTCCGGCTCCTCCCACTAAACTTAACTGCAGGTTCTTAATTTCAACTATTGGATCGGTCATGAAATCCTCGGGGATAATATTCTGTCTGCTGCTCTTATTGTTCTGCTCCGCAAACACCTTATTCGCAACAGAGATTCGCATTGTGGTTCTGGGAGACAGTTTAACTGCCGGATACGGACTTTCACAACCGGCCGCGTTCCCAGCCCGGCTTGAAGAAGCTCTCAAAAAAAAGCATCCGAAGGTGAAAGTTTTTAACTCGGGAGTTTCAGGCGACACCAGCATGGGGGGGCTTGCCCGACTCGATTGGGCATTGGCGAATCAACCCAACCTGATGATTATCGAGCTGGGTGCCAATGATGCCTTGCGTGGCTTGAACCCGCAGCAGACCGAACAGAACCTTAGCAGCCTCCTCCACCGGCTGCGTGACAAAGGGGTGCAGGCGCTGTTAACCGGCATGAAGGCCCCGCGCAATCTGGGTGAAGAGTATTATAGCAAATTTGACCGTATCTATCCCAAACTGGCCATACAGCACCAAGTACCATTCTATCCCTTCTTCCTCGACGGAGTAGCTGGAGTGCCGGGACTCAATCAACCTGACGGGATCCACCCTAATCCAGCCGGAGTCGACAAAATTGTCTCGGGGATTTTGCCCCTTGTCGAAGAGTTGTTACAAAGAATACACCCAGATCAAAACTAAGGAAACCTGATATCGACCTGTGGCAAGAAGGCGGCCAGTTCGTCCGGCAGTGGAGCTTCAACCGCAACCTGCGCGGCACTGAATGGATCGATAAAGGCCAGCCGGAAGCAATGCAGGAACATGCGGGGCAAGCCGGGCGGACAAGGCCCACGGTAGCGGCGATCGCCAAACAACTGATGCCCCTGCTCCGCCAGTTGCCGACGAATCTGATGCTGCCGACCGGTCTGTAGCTGCAGTTCTACCAAAGAGGCCTGTTCGTTGCGTACCAGAGCACGAAAATCAGTACAGGCCTGCTTTTTCTTCCCCTTGGCGGTCAACTGCGACTCCAAGCGTCCGCTTCCAGCGATCTTTCCTGCCACCAGTGCTAGATAGTACTTTTCTACCTCCTGGCGCATGAACATCTGTCCCAATTGACTGCAAGCCCGTTTCCCCTTGCCAAATAACACCGGCCCGGAGGTTTCCAGATCGAGTCGATGCACAGGGGCGACTGCATACTTAGCCCCCCTTTCTGCCAATAGCTGCGCGACCCGCAGAGTGAGATTATCCTGCTCATGGCCCTGACTGCTATGGATTACCAAGCCAGCTGGCTTATCGACCACTAGGATCTCTCTCGTCTCATAGAGAATCGAGAGAGATTGAAACAGCGGTACTGGAACTGAGAGCAGTTCCAACAATCGACTACTATCAGGCAACCGGATTCTGTTCCCAACCTTTAGCAGCTCGTCGCCGTGCAGTACTCCTTGTATCCCTTTGACCTTTCCCTTATTCAAGAGTTGCTTCAGATAAGCCGGGGGAGCAGCAGGGAGTTTTTTCTGTAAAAAATCGTAGGTGGAAATCCCTGTTTCGGTCTTTTTAACAATAAAAATCGGCATAAAAAGTAAATAAGTCCTCGCCAAAACAACAGACAAGCGGAAAAATCGACCTGTTGTAAGGATTAATTTCAAACTATCGATCTACTCAGTAAACCCGCATTCTTCGGCATTTTACGCAAGATCGAAACAATTATTTTTATTTTTCATCGTATACGGCCTAGCCACAATTAAACCAGCGGTCTACTCAGCAAAACATAGACGATCAATAACTTACTGTTTTTTCGATGTTTTTTTTATTTTTAGCATTGCAAATTGATTCAAAGGGAGTATAATCCTACCCATTAACCACTAGGTGTTATTTTTAAACATATCTGTTTTACAGGAGTAAAGTTATGGAGTGCCCCGTCTGCAAGCATTGTAATCACAACGAGTTGGATCTGCATTCTGACGGTTACGCAAAGGACATCATCGAATGTAGCGACTGCGGTACCATCTGGTTGGATGTGGATGGTATGGCCAACATC
>NZ_QKAP01000087.1 GCF_003247215.1 Malonomonas rubra
GAACAGGATCTTTTTTCTTATCAGTCATGTAGTGAAGCATCGGTTTTTGTTGTGAAAACAAAAATGGACTTGGCCCAACAGGCTGACCTTTCTTTTGTTAAACAACCCATTTATCCTATTTCTATCAAGACGGGGGAAGGTCTTGATCATCTCAAGAATGCTATATCAGAGTTTCTTTTGGGTGATTATTTGACCGAATCGGATTCGGTAATGTTGGTTGAACAGCGTCACTATGACTCGTTGTTGTCTGCCAGACGATGTCTAGAGAATGTTCGTCTGTCTCTCGATATAGGGCAATCTTTAGAATTCCTCGCTTTTGATATTCGTGATTCACTACAATATCTTGGGTATATATCCGGTGAAACCACAACGGATAGTGTTTTGGCTGGTATTTTTTCCAAATTCTGTATAGGTAAGTAAATGTTCCACGTGGAACATTTCACGAAAAATAAGAATGTCTAGTTACGGTAAAGAATATGATGTCATTGTGGTTGGGGCTGGACACGCAGGCTGTGAGGCTGCTCTCGCCGCCGCCCGCATGGGTTGTATGACGTTGCTGTTAACAATGGGCTTGGATACTGTTGCCCAGATGTCATGTAATCCTGCAATTGGCGGTTTGGCAAAAGGACACTTGGTCACAGAAATTGACGCATTGGGAGGTGAAATGGGATTGAATATCGATGCTACGGGTATTCAATTCCGGCGCCTGAATATGAAAAAGGGGCCTGCGGTTCGTGCTGGTAGGGCACAGGCTGACCGGATGGCTTATAGCGGCAGGATGAAATCGGTGGTTGAGAGTGAGCCGCTGCTCGATTTAAAACAGGGAACAGTTGTAAGGTTGCTCGCGGAAAATCAAAAAATTACCGGCGTAAAAATACGTGAAGGTTTGGTTTTTAATGCTCGTACGGTTGTGCTGACAACCGGAACTTTTATGCGTGGATTGATTCATATCGGTTTGAATAATTATTCCGGCGGAAGGGCAGGTGAGCCTGCATCAGAGGGGCTCTCCGATTGTTTAAAAGATTTGGGCTTGCAAGTAGGGAGGTTAAAAACCGGAACCCCCGCAAGATTGTCTGCCCGCTCAATCGATTTTTCCAAACTTGAAAGACAGCCTGGTGACGAACGGATAAAGCCCTTTTCCTTTATGACGCAAAAGATCGATCGGAAACAGGTAGATTGTCATATTTCATATACCAACGAAAAAACCCATCAAATTATCCGCGATAACTTAGATAAGTCGGCATTGTTTTCCGGAGCGATTGAAGGTATAGGCCCGCGCTATTGTCCTTCAATTGAGGATAAGGTGGTGCGCTTCCCTGATAAGAATTCTCATCAGACCTTTATTGAGCCGGAGGGGGTGGCGAGCCACGAAATGTATCCGAGTGGGATGTCAACCTCACTGCCGCCCGATATTCAATTGCGGTTTTTTCGCACCATGGTCGGGTTGGAGAATGTTGAGTTAATGCGTCCGGGGTACGCTATTGAATACGATTTTGTTGAGCCGACCCAGTTGCGTTTGACGCTTGAGACACGAACGGTGAAAGGTCTATATCATGCTGGGCAGGTCAATGGAACCTCTGGCTATGAAGAGGCTGCAGCACAAGGTTTGTTAGCAGGAATAAACGCTGCACTGTTTTGTAAAGAGAAGGAGCAATTGATTATTGGTCGTGAACAGGGTTATCTCGGAGTTATGGTCGATGACCTAATTACACAGCCGACGGTCGAGCCTTATCGCATGTTTACTTCAAGGTCGGAGTATCGCTTGTTGTTGCGAGAGGATAATGCCGATCAACGTCTGACCCCGCTCGGCAGGAAAATCGGGTTGGTGAAGGACGAGCGCTGGCGCCTGTATGAAGAGAAACAAAATCAAGTAGAGCAGGGCAAGGCTTTGTTGGAAACTCAGAAAGTGACATCTGCCAATAAGGCGTTGGTAGAAAAATATAATCTTGGAAATTTGAAGAGCGGTTTGTCTCTGGAGACACTTTTGCGCCGGCCGGAAATAAAGATAGAACAACTTGCCGAAGATTTTTCTGATTTGGGATGTTTAAGTGATGCAGCATTGGAGCAGTTGGAAATAGCAATAAAATATGAAGGTTATATTGATCGGCAGAAAGAAATGGTTGAACGCTATCGGGATTTTGAAAATGTAAATATCCCAGAAAATATCGATTATTTTCAAGTTGATAGTCTGTCAACTGAGGTGCGGGAAAAATTGACCGAGGTGCAACCGGTAACACTTGGTCAGGCAGGACGAATTCAGGGAGTGACACCTGCCGCTATTGCTATTCTAAATATCTACTTGCGGAAGAAGTACCGTGGATGAAACTCTAACTTCAGGCCTGGAAAAAATGTCGATAGACCTTTCTGCGGAAATTATCGCAAAAGAAGAACGGTTTATAGATGAGATGATGCGTTGGAATGAAAGGATCAGTCTAACCTCGATTCGCGATCGGGGTGAGGCGTTAGAAAAGCATCTGCTGGATTCGTTGGTATTGCTAAAATATCTTCCACCGCAGGGCCGATTGCTGGATATGGGGTCAGGTGCCGGTTTGCCGGGGATACCCTTGGCGATAGCTAATCCGAGATTACAGGTAGTTTCTGTTGACAGTGTCGGCAAGAAGATAAATTTTCAGACACATGTCAGGCGACTATTGAAACTAGAAAATCTGGAACCGATTCATGCGCGCTTGGAGGATGTCGCCGACAAAAAGTTTGAGCTTGTTACGGCGCGGGCTCTGAGTAACTTTTCTTCCCTAGTCACTTGGGCAGCACCCCTGCAAAATGAAGGTGGGGTACTACTGCTCATGAAAGGACCGGAAAGTTCAGCAGAATTTCAGGAATATTTGGCCGGAGAAAATGCCAATCGGTATGGCATTAGGGATATAGTTGCCTATCAACTTCCTTTTAGCGGTTCAAAACGCGAAATATTTATCCTCATCAGATCTTCATATTGAGCAAATTTTTTCAAAAATTGACAATTTCTTGGAGCAGTCGCTGAATTGGGCTGAATTTAGATACTGTCTATGATAATCTCTGAAATTCTTCTGCATAAGGAGTTTAGATGATGGCTAAAATTATTGCCGTAGCCAACCAGAAAGGTGGGGTTGGCAAAACCACGACTGCAGTGAATCTTTCGGCTTCTTTAGCCGCTGCTGAAAAGAAAACCCTGTTGGTTGATATTGACCCGCAGGCGAATGCCTGTAGTGGTCTTGGGATTGATAAAACAGAAGCAATATCAACTGTTTATAATGTTTTGTTGGGTGAGGCTAGCGCTGCCGATGTAATTCGTTATACCGAGCTTGATTGCCTGCACGTCATGCCATCAACGACCGATTTGATTGGAGCCGAAATCGAGCTGATTGAATCGCCGGATCGAGATAAACGACTAAAGCAGGAATTGGATAAAATCAGTGATCAATACGAATATATAATTATTGATTGCCCACCCTCACTCAGCCTATTGACAGTCAATGCGCTCTGTGCAGCGAATTCGGTTCTCGTCCCCCTGCAATGTGAGTTTTATGCGATGGAAGGTTTGGGACAGTTGATGCAGACCATTCGTTTGGTGCAGCAGGAACTGAATCCTGGCTTGGAAATAGGTGGCATACTGTTGACCATGTTCGATGGACGGAACAACCTTTGCCACCAGGTAAGTGATGAAATCAAGACTCACTTTGGCGACAAAGTATTTAATACGGTGGTGCCGCGGAATGTTCGCTTGTCGGAGGCACCTAGTTATGGACTGCCAGCGTTGATGTACGATATTGGCTCGCGTGGTGCCCAGGCATATATGGGACTTGCGAAAGAATTACTGTCAGGAGGGGGTAATGGCTAAACCGAAGCGCCCGGCTTTGGGAAAAGGGATCGGAGCGTTGCTCAGTTCAGCTGCCCAGGAAGGTGGAAAAAAATATTTTTCATGCCCGATCGAGGAGTTGCGGCCACATGGTCAGCAGCCACGAAAAACCTTTGACGATGCGAAGATGGCGGAGTTGGTTGCTTCGATCAAGGAAAAAGGGGTTATCCAGCCGTTGGTGATCCGCCAGATGGCGGATCACTATCAAATTATTGCCGGTGAGCGCCGTTGGCGTGCCGCGCAAAAAGCCGGTTTGGAGAGAGTTCCCGTAGTAATTCAAGATGTTACGGAAGATTGGGCGCTCGAGGTTGCACTGATTGAAAACATACAACGTGAAGATCTCAACCCCTTGGAAGAGGCGACCGCCTATCGTCATCTGATGGACAATTTTGACCTCTCCCAGGAGGAGGTTGCCAAACGGGTTGGCAAAGAACGCTCTACCGTGGCGAATGCGTTGCGGTTGCTGCGATTGCCGAATAAAGTCAAGGACGATCTCCTCTCCAACAGGTTGTCGATGGGGCACGCTCGGGCACTTCTGTCGCTTGATGAGGATGAAGATATTTTCGAGGCCAGTGAAGAAGTCATCCGGAAAAAACTTTCGGTGCGCGAGACTGAAAAGCTGGTAAAAAAAATAAAGAATTTTACCGGGACAAAAGCGCCGGTTGAAAAACCAGTCAAAGAGATCGACCCGAATCTGTTGGAGTTGGAATCATCTCTTAAGCAGACTTTGGGAGCCCAGGTGAAAGTGACCTCGAAAGGAAAGGGGGGAAGGATCGAGATCAGCTATCACGATCAGGTGGAGTTGGAGCGGTTGTTGGAATTGTTCGGCGTGACGATTTGATTTGCGACAATTCCTTTTCTTTTAAATATGGTGAAGTCTATGTTCGGCGGAAAAAAGCAGGAGCAAACGCAGATGAAAAAACCGATGGCAATCGATAAAGCGGAAATAAAAGCGTTTCTTGGGCCAGGGAGTAAATTCGAAGGAAAGTTAAGTTTTGATGAGATGGTCCGTCTCGATGGCAGCTTTTGTGGCGAAATTAAATCGAGCGATACGCTGATTGTCGGCGATACTGCGGAGATCGAAGGGGATATTAGCGTCGGTGCGTTGATTTTAAGCGGACGTTTCACGGGAAATATTGTAGCTTCCAGTTTGGTTGAGCTACGTGCTCCAGCGAAGGTTGAGGGTTCGCTGCAGACTCCGGTTTTGAAAATTGAAGAGAACGTAATATTTAACGGCGATATCAAAATGACCATGAACAGCGTCGAGGAAGCGAGCTTCGACCCAGCTAAATAGCCGTTCTGTGCGAATCTGAGAATAAAATTAAGTTGCTATTTGACTCGAACGGCGTTGTAAAATTACAGTAATGTTTCTTGACACGGCTGCATTGTTGTGGTAGCTATGCGTTGCTTTGGCCCAAGGGGCCATATTTTTACGACTTCAGTTCTTGTATACAGTATACCTAAAAATACTAACTATATAATCAAGAGGTGAGTTAGGTGATCAGTGTTAACTGGACTCTAGGTCTGCAGTTTGTCAATTTTATTATCCTGCTGATAATTCTCAATAAATTGCTTTATCGGCCGCTGATGAATATCATCGCGGAGCGGCGTGAGGCAATTGAAGGCTCGCATGGCCGGGCCAAGAGCCTTGAGGCGGATATCGAAGACAAAATGCAACGGTATCAGCAGCAGCTTAGCGAAGCAAAGTTTGCCGCCAACGAGGAGCGCAACAGTCTGAAGAAGGCTGCGAGCGCGGAAGAAGCAAAAATTCTTTCCGAAGCTCAAGGAAAAGCGACCGCTAGGCTTCAGACAATTAAGGCGCAAGTCGGCAAAGAAGCTGCTGCAGCAAGCAAAACACTCAAGAGCGATGCGGAATCGTTGGCTGGACAGATTGCCACCAAGATTCTCGGTCGCGAACTGGCTTAGATATCAGGAAGGGTTGATTTAGTTATGTACAAGAAGAAAACAACTGTTCTGCTGACATCCTTGCTGGTCCTGCTGCTGGCCGGGGTAGCTTTTGCCTCGGGTGAAGCACATCATGTCGATAGCGGTGTTTTGCTGAAAGACTTCCTCTGGCGGATCCTGAACTTTGGCTGCGTTGTCGCAATTTTGGTTTACTTCCTGCGCAAGCCGCTGAAGAAGGGGCTTGCCGGCCGTACTGAAGAGATTGAAAAAGCACTCGCTGAGGCCAAGCAGGCCAAGGAAGAAGCGGAAGCCAAGTTTGCCGAGTACGATCACAAACTGGACAAGGCGACTGAAGAGATTGCTGAATTGGGCGAAACAATCCGTCGCGAAGGCGAGCTGGAGAAGCAGAGAATCATCGAGAACGCCAAACAAGCGGCGGTCAAAATCGAGCAGGATGCTGAAAAAGCTGCTGAGCTGGAAGTAGCCAAGGCACGCCAGGAGCTGCAGAAGGAAGCCGCAGCCCTTGCTGTTGAAATGGCTGAAAATTTATTGAAGAAGAGCTTCACCAAAGACGATGATACCCGTCTGATCGACGAGTATATGCAGAAGGTGGGAGAGTTACATTGAGTAGCAGTGCGATTGGAATAAGGTACGCCAAGGCGCTGCTCAACATTGCTTCGGAGCAGAAGCAGGTTGAGCCTTATGCGGAAGAGTTGGCGAATGTCGCGTCGGTTCTGAAGAGCGAAGATCTGTTGCGTCTGTTGCTCGACAGCCCGACCTTTCCTTTGGAAAAGAAGATGGCCATTCTGGGCGATCTTTGCGAACTGCTCAAGTTGAGCGAGGGGATGAAAACATTCCTCAGTCTGCTCCTTGAGAAAGATCGTATCGCTTATGTTCCACAGATCGATCTGAATTATCGCAAGTTTGCCGATGAGCTTTCCGGTGTGGTGCGGGCCAAGATTACCTCGGCCAGCAAGCTAACCAAGGCACGCTCGGAAGCAATCAAGAACGGTCTTGAGACGCAGACCGGCAAGCAGGTCGTGCTGACGCTTGAAACGGATAAATCGCTGATCGGCGGCATCCAGGCCGAGATGGGCGGTAAACTTTTTGACGGTAGTGTGAAAACCCAGCTGAAACGGATTGAAGATACCTTAGCAAAGGGGTGATAGGATATCATGGAAATCAGAGCAGAAGAAATCAGCGCGATTATCAAGAAGCAGATTGAAGACTTTGGTCGCGAAGTAGAAGTTAGCGAAACCGGTACCATCATCTCGGTTGGTGACGGTATCGCCCGTATTCACGGTCTCGACAAGGCAATGTCAGGTGAGCTTCTCGAATTCCCCGGTGGTACCATGGGGATGGTTCTCAACCTCGAGGAAGACAACGTCGGTGCGGCGATTCTCGGTGATTCTGAACACATCAAGGAAGGTGACCTGGTCAAGCGGACTGAACAGATCGTGCAGGTTCCGGTTGGCGAGGCACTGATCGGCCGAGTTGTCAACGGTATCGGGATTCCGATTGACGGCAAAGGCGACATCAAGACCGACACCTACAGCCAAGTTGAGATCAAGGCTCCAGGTATCGTAGCTCGAAAGTCAGTTCACGAGCCAATGCAGACCGGTCTCAAGGCGATCGATGCAATGGTTCCGATTGGTCGTGGTCAGCGGGAACTGATCATCGGTGACCGTCAGACCGGTAAAACCGCGGTTGCTACTGATACCATTATCAACCAGAAAGGCAACGGCGTTGTTTGTATCTACGTCGCTATCGGTCAGAAGCGTTCCACCGTTGCTCAGGTTGTTGAGAAGCTGCGTCAGCACGGCGCGATGGATTATACCATCGTTGTTTCGGCGACCGCATCCGACCCGGCTCCGCTGCAGTTTATCGCACCGTACACCGGTGTTACCATGGGTGAGTTCTTCCGCGACAACAGCAAGCACGCCCTGATTATTTATGATGACCTCTCCAAGCAGGCGGTTGCTTATCGTCAGCTTTCCTTGCTGCTTCGTCGTCCGCCAGGACGTGAGGCATTCCCGGGTGACGTTTTCTACCTGCACAGCCGGTTGCTCGAGCGTGCTGCAAAGCTCTCCGATGCAGAAGGCGCAGGTTCGCTGACCGCTCTGCCGGTTATCGAAACCCAGGCTGGTGACGTTTCGGCTTACATCCCGACCAACGTTATATCGATTACCGATGGTCAGATCTTCCTTGAAACTGACCTTTTCTACTCGGGTGTCCGCCCGGCGATCAACGTCGGTCTGTCGGTTTCCCGGGTCGGTGGTTCTGCGCAAGTCAAGGCGATGAAGCAGGTTGCCGGTACCTTGCGACTGGCTCTTGCTCAGTATCGTGAGATGGCTGCTTTTGCCCAGTTCGGCTCTGACCTCGACGCCGCAACCCAGAAGCAGCTCAACCGTGGTGCCCGTCTGGTTGAGATCCTCAAGCAGGGTCAGTACAAGCCGATGCCTGTTGCGACCCAGGTTCTCGCCATCTACGCTGCCAATAACGGTTACGTTGATGAATACCCGACTACTGCTGTTCAGCGTTACGAGAGCGAAATGCTCGCTTTCATGGATGCTCAGCATAGCGATATCGTTAAAGAGTTGACTGAACAGAACAAGATTGACGATGATCTGGAAGCGAAGATCAAGTCGGCTTTGGATGAATTCAAAGGTCAGTTTGTAGCCTGATTCGATAAGGGTTTGGACAGATGCCAAGTCTGAAGGATATTAAAAAACGGATCGGCTCGGTTAAAAATACCCAGCAGATCACTAAGGCGATGAAGATGGTCGCCGCGGCCAAGCTGCGTCGCGCTCAGGACGCCGCTGTTGCTGCTCGCCCTTACGCGGAGAAGCTTCAGTCGGTACTCTCGAATCTGGCGGCGCGTGAAGAGTCTGATGCCCATCCACTGCTTAGCCAGCGTGGCAACAGCCGTGCCCTGGTCGTGTTGATGACTGCCGATCGGGGTCTCTGTGGCGGCTTTAACGCTAACGTCTCGAAAGAGGCGGAGCGCTTTATCCGTGTCAATGAGCTGGGTTTCGATGACATCGATCTGATGATTATTGGCCGCAAAGGACGTGATTTTCTCAAGAGCCGTCTCGGTGACAAAATCGTCAAGGTTTATGAGAACATCACAACTGATGCAACCTATAAAACTGCTCAGCTGATCGGTCAGGACGTTGTCGAAGCATACGGCGAAGAGAAGTATGACGCCGTTTATGTCCTCTACAATGCATTCCAGAGTGCCATTGTGCAGAACGTGACGCTGGAGCAGGTTCTACCTATTCAGCCTAAAGAAGCTGGTGATGCCACTGAGGATGCTATCGACTATATCTACGAGCCGGACAAGGCCGGGGTTCTTTCCGAGATTCTGCCGAAGATGGTTGAGGTCCAGTTTTTCCGTGGTCTGCTCGAGTCGAACGCTTCAGAGCAGGGTGCCCGGATGTCGGCGATGGACAGTGCCAGCCGGAATGCTTCGGAGATGATTGGTAAATTGACGCTGCAGTATAACCGTGCACGTCAGGCTGCCATCACCAAGGAGCTGATGGAAATTATCTCCGGTGCTGAATCGATTAAGTAAGTAAGGTTTCAGACATATAAAGCTTATTCCGCTGGGATAAGGAGGAAAGGTACAGTTATGAACAAGGGAAAGATCACACAGGTTATTGGTCCTGTTGTTGACGTCGAGTTCGAGCCGGGCAAGCTGCCGGAGATCTTCCACGCAGTTAAAATCACCAACCCTTCCTTGGGCGAAGGTGAGTGGAATCTGGTATGTGAGGTTGCTCAGCACCTCGGCGAGAACACCGTCCGGACCATCGCGATGGACGCAACCGAAGGTCTGGTTCGAGGGCAGGAAGTTCTCGATACCGGCGACCAGATTCTGATGCCGGTTGGACCGAAGACACTCGGTCGGATTATGAACGTTGTTGGCGAGCCGGTTGACGAGATGGGTCCGGTCGGTTCAGACAAGGCTTGGGGTATTCACCGTCCTGCGCCGGAATTCATTAACCAGTCGACCAAGGTCGAGGCTTTCGAAACCGGTATCAAGGTCGTTGATCTGCTCGCCCCTTACTCACGGGGTGGTAAGATCGGTTTGTTCGGTGGTGCCGGTGTCGGTAAAACCGTTCTGATCATGGAGCTGATCAACAACGTTGCTCAGCAGCACGGTGGTTTCTCGGTTTTTGCTGGCGTCGGTGAGCGGACTCGTGAGGGTAACGATCTGTGGGAAGAGATGAAAGAGTCTGGCGTTCTCGACAAAGCAGCTCTGATCTACGGCCAGATGAACGAGCCTCCAGGAGCTCGGGCTCGGGTTGCCCTGTCGGCACTGACTGTTGCTGAATACTTCCGCGATGAGGAAGGTCAGGACGTGTTGTTGTTCGTCGACAACATCTTCCGTTTCACCCAAGCTGGTTCGGAGGTTTCGGCACTGCTTGGTCGGATTCCTTCCGCTGTTGGTTATCAGCCGACTCTGTCGACCGAGATGGGTGAGTTGCAGGAGAGAATCACCACCACCGACAAAGGTTCCATCACTTCGGTTCAGGCGATCTATGTCCCTGCTGATGACTTGACTGACCCGGCTCCGGCGACCGCGTTTGCTCACTTGGACGCCACCACGGTTCTTTCGCGTCAGATTGCCGAACTCGGTATCTACCCTGCGGTTGACCCGCTCGACTCCACCAGCCGTATCCTCGATCCGCAGGTAATCGGCGAAGAGCACTACAAGGTTGCTCGTGACGTCCAGTATGTGCTTCAGCGCTACAAGGATCTGCAGGACATTATCGCTATCCTCGGGATGGACGAACTTTCAGAGGAAGACAAGCTGGTTGTTGCCCGTGCCCGTAAAATTCAGCGTTTCCTCTCGCAACCGTTCCACGTGGCTGAGGTCTTCACCGGTTCCCCGGGTAAGTACGTTGAACTCAAGGACACTATCAAGGGTTTCCAGGAGATCCTCGACGGTAAGCATGATGGTTTGCCTGAGCAGGCTTTCTACCTTGTTGGAACCATCGAAGAGGCGATCGAAAAAGCCAAGAGCATGGCAGCCTAATCGGGTACAGAGACAAGATTCAAACGTAAAGGACAGTCGCAATGGCTGATAAGTTTACACTAGAAATGGTGACCCCCTACAAGAAGGTACTCTCGGAGGAGGTCGATGAGATCACGGCTCCCGGCTTTGTTGGTGAGTTGGGTCTTCTCCCAGGGCACACACCGCTGCTGACGACCCTTAAGGTAGGTGAACTATCCTACAAAAAGGGTGGCCAACAATTTCATGTTGCTGTGAACTGGGGCTATCTTGAAGTGGCAGAGGATACTGTTACTGTGCTGGTTGATACTGCTGAGAAAGCGGATGAAATAGATCTTAAACGGGCACAAGCTGCGTTGGGTCGCGCTGAAGATGCTTTGAAGACATTGTCGGAGGAAGACAAGCAGTTCAAAGTTATGGAAGCTGCCCTTGAGAGGGCGCTTATCCGAATTCAGGTTGCCAGCAAAAAATAGCAAAAACTTTAAAATGAACCGAAAAAGGCGCCTCTGGTTAGAGGCGCCTTTTTCATTTGGATAAAGTTCTGTCAACAAAATCGAATCTGAAACGTTTGTACAGCTAGAAAGGAACTAACTAAAAACCTAACACTGCCAGAACTAAATTGCATTGACAATGGTATTGTTTCTGATATTAATTTACAAATCAGGTGGATGGAATAAGCAGGTTATCTATCTAATATTTAATGCATATTTACTGAAGTGTAAACTTTTCACAACTGATTCGCTCTCAGTCTGTGTGTTGTTTTGCTAACATGTAGGGCCGGCGCTACATTAGCTGTCATGGCAGGCAAACCGCCTGAAGGCTATTGAATGATTGCCCTTAAAAAACCTGAACGGTTGACCTGTTACACGATAGCCATATCCTATGCTTCGTTGGGCGGGATGTGGACTTTTTTTTCCGACAGTTTGTTTGCGGTACTCCTCAATCAGCCGGAAATTTCCCACAAATCGGTGGCGTTGAGTCACTGGCTTTTCATCGCGCTGTCTGCACTCCTTCTCTACTGGCTGCTTCGTTTCTGGGATGTCGCTATCAGTTATTCTCAGGAGTCCTTGCGTGAAGTGAATCGTGCATTACGCGGTATCAGCGAATGTACCAAGGCGATAACCAGAATCACTGACGAACAGGAATTGATGCAGGAGATCTGCAGAATTTTTGTCATGATTGGTGGATATCGCTTTGCTTGGGTCGGGTTTGCCGAACAGGATGAAGGCAAAACGTTGCGCCCAGTAGCTCACTGGGGCTACGAGGATAACTTCATCTGCACCATGCAAGCCTCTTGGGATGACAACGAACAGGGACGGGGGCCTGCTGGTACCACGATCAGAACGAGGAAAACGACTGTTTTCCAGAATTTCAAAACCAATCCAGATTATTTGCCTTGGCGGGAAAAAGCACTCAAATGTGGTTATGCGTCAGGGATCTCATTGCCGTTGACTGAAGGTGAAACCGTATTCGGTGCCCTTGTGATCTTTTCTCCCGAGATCAACGCATTCGATGCAGATGAAATTACCAGGATGGAAGAACTTGCGGCTGACCTTTCCTATGGCATTAAGACGATCCGCATGAATGTCGAACGAGAGCGAGCCTTAGAAGAAAAGATGTTGCTGGCGGCGGCGATCGAACAGGCGTCCAACGGGGTAATGACATTTGATAAAGACGGAATAATCCAATATATGAACTCCTCTTACGAAAAAATATGTGCCCCGAATGTAGAGACACCGTTAGGAAAAAGTATCCACACTATTGATTGCTGGCTTAGCAATGAGGAGTACTATGCAGCTGTTATTAAGGCCGTCGAAACGGGAAACTTGCAGAGTGGACATTTCGATAACCGTTATGTCGATGGGCCACGAAGTGAAATAGACGCTCGAATCTCACCCGTCTTGGGTAATGGCGGTGTTGTAAGTCGATATGTCGTTATCGTGCGTGATGTTACCCACGAGTTTCAACTTGAAATGCAGCTGCGACAGGCTCAGAAACTGGAAGCAATAGCAACTTTGTCCGGAGGAATCGCGCATGATTTCAACAATATTTTAGCTGTCATTATCACCAACACAGAGATGGCTTTGGAAGACATCCCCGATGACAACCCGCTAAAAAAACAGCTTGAACTTGTGCTCAAAGCGGGTTTTCGGGGGAAAAATCTGGTACGTCAAATACTCACGCTTAGTCGACGTACTGAACAGGAGCGGCAACCGGTTAATCTGGAGAGTATCGTTGAGGAATGTTTCAACCTGTTACGAGCTACCTTGCCGAAGACGATTGAGGTTAAAAAATGGCTGGCAAGTGACTTGGGGATGATTTCTGCCGATCCAACGCAAATTCACCAAGTGGTCATGAACCTTTGTACCAACGCGGGCGATGCAATGCTGGAAACCGGTGGTGCGTTGAAAGTTGTGATAGAAGAGGTGGAACTTGATGAAGATGCCTGCAGAGCATATGCGGGGCTAACTCCAGGCGACTACATTGAGTTGCAGGTTTCAGACACCGGGCATGGCATGACTCGGGAGGTGATGGAACGGATATTTGATCCTTTCTATTCAACCAAAACCCAAGGAAAAGGGACGGGGCTGGGGTTGTCGGTAGTGCACGGGATTATTAAGAGTCATGAAGGGGCCATTACGGTTGACAGCGTACAGGGGCGGGGGACGATCTTCTCCGTTCTATTTCCAAAGATGAAAGTATTTCACGAGGTTCCGCAACTCCAAGTTTTACCGGCGACGGCAAAGGGTAGTGGGAAAATCCTGTTCGTCGATGATGAAGAGGATTATGTGCTGACCCAGGCAAAGATGATAGAGCGGCTCGGATATCAAGTTGTAGCGGAGACTGACAGCCGAAAAACCCTAGAGCTGTTCCGTTGCTCGCCTCGCGATTTCGACCTGGTGATCACCGATCTTACCATGCCGCATTTAACCGGTGACATGTTGGCCAGAGAATTGCTGGCGATCAGGGCCGATATCCCGATCGTCCTTTGTTCCGGATCTGCTCCGGAAACCAATTCGATTCTGACAGCAGAAAAATCCCGCGCGATAGGAATTCGTGAAGTGCTGTTAAAACCGGTTGATAAAGAGCAGATGGATCAAGTGATCCGCCGCCAATTGAATATACCTGAATTAGCCACTTCTCGGGGGGCATATGTCGAATATTCTTATCATTGATGATGACGATATGATGTGTTCAACGCTCACCTCCTTGGTTGAGCGGAAAAACCATTCTGTAACCAGCTGTATGACCTTGCAGGAAGGGCTGACAACGGCCAACCAGAACGATTTCGACGTGGTGTTTCTTGATGTGAAAATGCCTGATGGGAACGGATTGGAAGCGTTACCGAAAATTGAGGCTTGCCCGTCCTCGCCGGAAGTGATCATCATGACCGGTTTCGGAGATGCAAGCGGTGCTGAACTGGCGATCAAAAGCGGGGCCTGGGATTACATTGAAAAGGGGTTTTCGGTCAAGGAGATTACCCTCTCGCTTGAACGGGCCCTTCAGTATCGTAACGAAAAGCGAGAGGTCTCTCAGGCGCGTAAGGCGGCGACCCTGAAACGGGACAATATTATTGGTAATAGCGTCAGCTTGAAAGCCTGCCTGGATCTGGTGGCGCAATCGGCGGAAAGCGACGCCAACGTTTTTATTACAGGAGAAACCGGGACCGGTAAGGAACTGTTCGCCCGAGCTGTTCACGAAAACAGTCGCCGCTGCAAAGAGAACTTTATAGTCGTTGATTGTACCTCCTTGCCGGAAACACTTGTAGAAAGCCTGCTGTTTGGCCATGAAAAGGGATCATTTACTGGTGCTGACAAAGCACATGATGGTCTGGTGCAGCAGGCCAATAATGGGACTCTGTTCCTCGATGAAGTTGGTGAGTTGCCGATGTCGCTACAAAAAGCTTTCCTGCGCGTTTTGCAGGAGCATCGTTTCCGCCCTCTCGGTAGCAATAAGGAGATGGATAGCGATTTTCGCCTGGTTGCGGCAACCAATCGCGATCTTGACGAAATGGTCAATCAAGGGAAGTTTCGCAGTGATCTGCTGTTTCGTTTGCGCTCATTTATCATCGAACTACCTCCGCTGCGGGAGCGACGGGAAGATATTCGTGACCTGACCCGGTTTCATATCGACAAGTGTTGCGACCGGTACGGGATTCCATCAAAAGGATTTTCCCCGGAATTCATTGAAACCCTCTGTACTTATTCCTGGCCCGGCAATGTGCGGGAATTCGTCAATACCATCGATCGCACGATAGCCACCGCCCGTTTCGAGCAAACCTTATTTCCTAAGCATCTGCCTAATCACATCCGGGTTCAGGTGGCCCAGTCCTCGCTGGAATCCTCGAACAGTGAAGATGCGGTTGTCTCCGGCAAACAAGTGCATCGGCTGCCCAAATTGCATGAGTTCCGTGAAACCATCTACGCCCAGGCAGAGAAACAGTACCTGCAGGATCTTACCGAGGTTACTGGCAAGGATATTCCGGAAGCTTGCCGCATCTCTGGTCTGTCTCAATCGCGGCTTTATGCGCTGTTGAAAAAATACTCCATCTCCCGCAACGCTTGAGTTGACAGTCTTCCACATCAACAGGAAATTTTCCTGTCGGGCAAGAAAGTTCTTGCCCGACAGGGATTCTGCCCACCTTTAAATCTCCATAACTGTAGAGAACAATTGATGTAATCGCTTCAAAGGCATTGGCATACCTGCTGCTATGTAACCAGTATCTGGTTCTGTGGAACAATCGAAAGGTGATTGTGACATGAAAAAAAAGCAGACTCGAAGTGTAGGACAGGAAAACTCTTTGCCCGGTTCCGGCAGCCGCTATGAACTGGACTTACAAGCTGCCTGTAGCTGGGATCTGCTGCAACCTTTGATCGTTTGTGTGCAGCTGCCGGGAATTGAGGAAAAGCAGCTGGATATTAGGTTGGCTGGAAATGTCCTGACGATCAAGGAAGCCGAGCCGCGGGCGCTGCAGTTAAGCGATTTGCAGCGCTCTGAAATAGTGGGTAACAGCCAGGCGCTTAAGGCTT
Source organism: Malonomonas rubra (assembly GCF_003247215.1). GTDB lineage: Bacteria > Desulfobacterota > Desulfuromonadia > Desulfuromonadales > Geopsychrobacteraceae > Malonomonas > Malonomonas rubra_A. Next base: position 15,803 of record NZ_QKAP01000087.1, read on the forward strand.
GCCTCGATCAGGTTGCGGCTGCTGCGCAAAGCGAAGCGTGTGTGTTGGTCTGTGGCGAAACAGGAACCGGCAAGGAACTTTTCGCGCGAGCTATTCATCAGAACAGCAGCAGGAACGGAAAGAATTTCGTTGTAGTTGACTGTCGTTCAATTCCGGAATCGATTGCCGAAAAATTGATCCTTGGCCACGCAGGAGAGGATCGTTTCGGGCATAGTGGGCTTTTGTCACAAGCAAACCGAGGGACCTTGTTTCTCGATGAAGTTGCCGATCTCCCCTCTTCAACGCAAAAGTTATTCTGTCAACTGCTGCAAGACGGTAAGTATAGGCCGGTCGGCCCAACCTCCGATGTTCGTGTCGAATTTCGCCTGGTATCCGCGACAAACCGCAACTTGCGACGGATGGTTGCCCAAGGAAAATTCAATCCAGAGCTGTATACCTTGATACAGCCTTTGCTAGTTGAAGTTCCTCCC
>NZ_QKAP01000018.1 GCF_003247215.1 Malonomonas rubra
AACTGTCAGGTCTGCCATGCCGAAGCACAGGGGATCGACACCTGCCTGCAATGCCATGCTTCTGCTCTTGCTAGCTTTAACTATGCGCACAACCATCTTGGCATCCAAGGGGAAGGGAATCCCTGTATCTCCTGTCACGATCCGCATGTCGGTGATCGATCGGGGCTGCTGCCGAACAATGTCGGAAACACCTGTCGTGACTGTCACGCTGATACCTTTGCCCGCCAGGAAAAGAGTCTGCATAAACATGGCAACTGGGAAACCTGTACCGACTGCCACCAGTTGCATGGCAGTAACGATGTGGTAATGCTCAAGCAGGGGCATCAGGTCTGCAATGTTTGTCATGATCAGCACAAAGGGTTTATCCATCCGATCGGCGAGGATGCGCGCGATCCGCGTAATCAGCAGCCGATGGATTGTCTGACCTGTCATAACGCAAACGATGGTTCAAACTACCGCTTCTATCTGCGAGGCAGTGGTGAGCGTGGACTCTGTGTTCAGTGTCACCAAGGGTATTGATGGAGGCGCGGATGAGAATGAAGATGAAAAATATCGTGTTGTCGATCTGTGCGCTTTTAGTGTTTCCGCTGCTGGTCGGTCCCGCAGTCGCGACAGGGCCGTGGTCTTATCTTCGGCAACTGCCGGATAACGATTCCGGGGTCAGACTCGATTTGGCGAGCTCCCTGTCGATCGATACGAACAAACAGCGCTATTACCTGGTTGATGCGCGTGGGGGGCAGCTGGTCTCCTTTGATAAAAATGGCAAATTCCTCTCCGCTTTCAACGCCGGTGGAGAGTTGAAGACTCCGGTGTCGTTGACGCGAACCACTAGTGGAATTTTGTGGGTGGCCGATCGTTATGATAACAAGCTTTTGTATATAGACCCGCGTCAGCAGAAGGTGCAACGGTTTGACCTGAAGTATCCGGATGGTAAACAGATTTTGCCGGCAAAGATCGACCTCGATGCCGAAAATCGACTGTTTGTTTTGGATCAAAGACGGGGGGCGATTTTGCAGCTGGATGACAACCTGAATGTTATGCACAGCTACCAGGGGACAGCCGCTTTCAAGGGGTTTGTTGATTTTAAGATCAAAGGGGAAACTCTCTGGGCGCTGGATGGTTTGTCCTCAAGCGTTTACCGTTTCGCCATCGGCTCTGCTGCGCTTGAGGCGGTACAACTTTCGGGCCTGAAATTTCCCGTTTCGCTGGAGATCGATAGCGCCGGCCAGTTCTATGTGCTGGACCGCCATGCCGGTATCGTGGTGGTGTTCGGGCCGAACGGCGAGAAGCGTTTCGATTTTCTCGGCAAGGGGAAGCGCAACGGGCAGTTGTGGTTTGCCAAAGAGCTGATTTTTGATTGGGAAGAGAAACTTTGCGTGGTTGATGAAGGAAACAATCGGGTTGATATCCTGACCCGTTGAATCTGGCCTCTGGCAGGGTGTTATGACGTTTTTATCAAACCAAATGCAGATCAGTTCGAAGACCGGGAAGCTCTTTTCTGTTTTCTCGCTGACGTTGTGGATTTTCGCGTTCGGCGTGTCGGTTGGTTATGCTGCTTTGGACAATCAAAAGTGCACTGAATGCCACACGATGCATCGTAGTCAGGATAATCAGGTCTTAAGCGAGTGGGGGGCCGGTGGTCCTTATACTGCACTGATGGTAACCAGTTGCGCCGGCTGTCACACTGGAACGAACCAGCCCGGCAGCATGCCTTACGTCATGTCATCTGTGGCGCCTTTGTATGGTGTTACCGGCACCGAAAGCAATACCAACACCCTGGCCGGTGGCAGCTTCTATTGGGTTGGTGACTCGGCCAGCAGAGGGCATAACGTTTATGGTATCGCTAGTGCCGATCCAAACCTGCCTCTGCCGCCCGGTTTCAACGGCCAGGATAAAGCGATCGATGATAGTTCCCCCGGTGGCGGGATTTGGCTGAGTGGAACACAGGTGACCTGTGCCGGGATTTACGGTTGCCACGGCACGCATGCTGTGGAGGTTGAATCGACGGCGATCCGCGGCGGCCATCACCATGGGCTGGAGAATGCGATTACTACTGCGTCGAGCGAACCGGGAGAAAGCTACCGGATGCTGTTGGGGGTTGTCGGTTACGAAGACCCGGAGTGGGAACTGACGCCTACGGCAACGGCGCATAATCAATATAAAGGGGTTTCTCTGGCCAGAGATAAGACGACGATCAGCGCCCTCTGCACGCGTTGCCATGGGGATTTCCATAGCGAGGCCGGAAGCGCAACAGAGGGTTGGACCCCGCATCCGGTCGATTACGACATGAGTGATACCGCGCTGGATTCTGAATATCGGCTGTACGGCGGGGAGACCAATCTTTATCAGGTTGCAGTTCCGCTGGCCAGTACGCAGGTGACCGCGCCGAAAGAGTTTGTTCTGCAGGGTGGCGATTCAATTATTACCTGTGTCTCCTGCCACCGGGCTCACGGCTCACCCTTTGAAAAACTGCTGCGCTGGGATTATTCGGGCAGTCCCGGTTCCGGCTGTGTGTACTGCCATACCTCAAAAAGTTGATCCTCTGTTTGAATAGTGTCTGGAGCTGATAATGATTAGGCGTTTTTTCATCGCTGGTCTGTTTTTTTTGCTCGTAGCCTGTGCTGGTACACAGGCCAAAACCGACAACGTAATTCACTCGACAGCAGATCAAGCTGTTTTGTCCATTTATCTTGGTACTGCCGGGTTTTCTGACCGTCAGGTCAGTGTGCGTTTGGAGGAGGTTGCGGTCAATGTCGATAATGTCTGGATCGCCCTCGACATTGCCCCTGTTGATATTAGTCTCGCCGAATTGAAGAAACAGCGGTTGCTGTTGGGGGCCGCAGTTGCGCCTTTAGGCGAACACCGCGAGCTGCGCTTAAGTTTTTCCTCCGTTCCAGTTGACGTCGGTGGTGAAGAGGACGGTAAACAGCAATTTTATTTAAAACTGCCGGAACCACTTACTTTGAATGCTGGTGACAGTAAGTGCCTATTCGTCGACTGGCAATTGGCGAATGCGGAGCCCGGTAGCCCAAAAGTGCTCTCCAAATTCAGTGTCTGGGGGCAGCGACAGGTGTTGGGCGGCGAGCTTCTGTATGTTGCCTGTACAAACATCAACACCATTTATGTTGTGCGAATCGATACTAACGAGGTGGTGTCGGCATTCGGGGTTGCCGGCCCTCTGGCCGATATTCAGCTGGACAATGGGCAACGCCGGCTTTATATCCTCAGCCGGGGGCGCCGGTCGATTTATGTCTACGACTGTCTCAATGAGCGTCTAATCGATCAGATCCCCTTGACCGCCAGTGTCGACCCTCAGCACTTGGTCTTGTCGCGCGATAGTGGCTACGCGTATGTTTCAGATCCAGCCGCCGGGGCTGTATTCAAGGTCGATCTGGATGCTGGAAATGTATTGCTCCAGGGCCGGATTGGGCATCGGCCGGAGCACTTATTGGAGATCGCCGATCATTCCAGTTTGGCGGTCAGCTCTCCAGCCTCTAACCAGGTCTACCTTCTAGACACGCAGTCTCTTCAGGTTAAGCGGGTTCTGCCGGTCGGTCTTGCGCCTGCTGGGTTGATGTTTTTTGATGACTCTTTATATGTTGCCGAAACAGGCTCCCAATCAGTCGCCGTTTTCGATCTGCAGTCGGGTAAACAGTTGGCAAAGATCAGTGTGGGGATTAAGCCAGATACTTTGCTAAGCGTAGATTCAAGGACCGCTTATGTGAGCAACTCTGGGGAGGCGACCCTGACTGCTTTGTCTGCCGGTCAGAATATCGCATTCCGAAGGGTCGGACCGATTGCTGACCCGCACGGGATGGTTTATTCAACGCGGAAAAGAATGTTATATGTAGAATCCCGCAAAGAGAATCGGGTTGCCGTTGTCGATGTAGGAAGCGAGCGCGTTTTGGCATCTGTTGCTATAGGCAGTGCTCCAAGTTCTTTGGCGATTCTGGAATAGGCAGCGTAAGTGAACCCGGTAAATAAATCCATTCCTCACCCGTGAAAATACCGTACAACATGTCCGCTATTTGGCAATGTTTACCGTTAAATAGAGGATTTGCTAGCTATAATTTTATTGATCTAATGTTGTTAAGGATTTGTTCTGTAATGTTATTTTTTTTATCATAATTAGCCGGGGTTATCGAGAAAAGGGATTGGAGCGTTGGCATATTGTCTGCTATAAAATGTGACGGTGAATTTTATTAAATACCAAGGTATTGATCGGAATTTGGTCATAACAATCTAGACCACGACCAACACCTTGGTTGTTTTGATAAATGTTGTTTGGTTTGGCAAGTTCTTCTTGAGTGATCAAAAAACTCATCTGCAGCTAAATGGCCTGGGGAGGCATGATGAAATCGGTGAGGCGAATTGCGTTGTTG
>NZ_QKAP01000140.1 GCF_003247215.1 Malonomonas rubra
ATGCAGTATTCGAGGAGATAGGTGGCAGGAAGAATTCTTTATCGCCCATTAAATCGTGGGAAACAGCTTCGGCAAGGAAGCGATCTTCAGCCATTTTTCAGCGGTCATCGGTCTGTCCGGTGATCTAATGGCGATGATCAACATCCTCTGCGACGCCTATATCATGATAGAAATTGCCCGAGCCATGCTGGAAATGAAAGTTAACGAGATCGACTATGACGTCAGTGATACCACGAGTGAAGTTGCCAACATCTGGCGGGAGGGCCCAAATCGCGTCAGCTTGATGACAATCTAGATATCACTCTGGCACTCCCGACCACCGTTGTTGGTAAGGGCTACAGCATCTCCACCCCTAAATGAAGCGACCGGATCGTCTTTCCGTTCGATATTCCCCTGGGCCACTTCTACGTCGATGTGAAATACAATCTCAGTTGAGCAAACTAGAAGAGGATCTGCCGCAGTAAATCGAGCAGCGGACCTGGGTACACCCCCAGAAACAGAATAGCCGCACAACAAGCACCCAGCAGCACAAACTCTTCTCCGCTCCCGGAGCGCAACCGGTGCGCCTTTTTCTCCTGCATGAACAGGACGATGATCGGTCGCAGGTAGTAGTAGAGCGAAATCAGCGAAGCCAGGACACCGATGACCGCCAAATCCAGATAGCCGTGCTGTAGAGCTGCGTGGAAAATCCCGAACTTACCGAAGAAGCCAGCTAACGGTGGAATCCCCGCCAACGACAGCAGGAACAGCGCCAGTGCCGATGAACGGCGCGGATGCAGGTAACCGAGGCCGCAGAGGTCATCGTAATCCTGAATTTCCTCATTCTGCTCCGCCCACGAGGTCACCACACCGAACGCCCCGAAGGTGGCAAAAGAATAAACCACCAGATAGAAAAGCATCGATTGCGCGCCATCCGCACCGCCAATCAACAAGACGATCAGCAGATAGCCCATGTGGGTAACCGAAGAGTAAGCTAGCATCCGCTTCAGGTTGCGCTGAGTCAACGCGGAGAAAGTCCCGACCAACATGGTCACGATCGCCAGCAGCCAGAGCACCTGCTTGATTTCCACTGCAGCGCCCCCCAGACTGGACAGCAGCGGCAAAAAGGCTGTCAACACTGCGCCTTTGGCGGCAGTCGCCATCACCCCGCCGATCGGCGCCGGCGCCCCCTGATAAACATCGGGGGTCCAGAAGTGGAACGGCACTAGGGAAATCTTGAAACCAATAGCCACCAACAGCAACGCCCAGCCGGCCAAACCGAGCGGCCGCAGACCATCATCCAGCGGTAAACCGCTCAATGCCTCACTAATGTGCAGAGTCCCGGTGGCCGAATAGATCAGCGCGATGCCAAAAGCTATAAAACCGGTCGCCACCGCGCCGAACACCAGATATTTAAGCCCCGCTTCGGCACCGAGGTTATCAACCCGGTTAAAGGCTATTAGAATGTAAAGAACCAGTGTGAAAGCTTCCAGCGAAAGGAACAGGCCAAGAAATGAAGTCGCCGCCGACATCAGGCTCATCCCGGTTCCAGCAAACAGCAATAAGGAGGTATATTCACCACCACCGTAGCGGTGCAGCTCGGCATAGCGGCAGGAGAGCAACAAGGTTGCCGCGATCACCAGCGACCAGGCGATGGTACAAAAACGGGCATAAAGTGATGTACTGAACATCCCGGCCACTTCCGCAACCGGCGGTTCAAGGGTTCCGGCAAGCAGCGCCGCAACAAGGGCCAAAAACATCCCGAGCAGCAACCAACTACGCCGACTCCGCACCCAGGCGCCAACGATCAGAATCGCGGTCCCCCCCAGCACCATCAACAGCTGCGGTAACAGGGCCTGCAGTTCCAAAAGACTCATGGCAGACCTCCCTGCTGCAACAACAGCGTTACCGGTTCACGAATCGGATCAAGCAACGGCTGAGGATAGCAACCGAGCCAGATTACCAGCAGGGCCAGCGGAATCAACACAAGCCATTCTCGCGTGACCAGATCCTGCTTCTCGAACGGCTCACAACAGGGGCCCCAAATAACAGATTGCACCAACCGCAGCATGTATATAGCAGCCATCAAGACCCCCACTACGGCGATTGACGCCCAGAGCGGCTTGCTGGCGAAGGTGCCGACCAGAATCAGGATTTCCCCGGCGAAGTTGGCCAAGCCAGGCAAGCCGAGGGAGGCGAAAGAGAACAATAGGAAAAAGGCTGACAGGTTCGGCTGGCTCTGCCAGAGGCCCCCCAGCTTGGAGATTTCGTTGCTTCCGGTGCGCTGCCGAACCAAAGCCAGCATGACGAACATAGCCGCACTGGTTACACCGTGGTTGATCATTAGCAGCATACTCCCCTCCCAGGCAGTCTGGTTCCAGGCCGCCAGGCCGAGAACGACGAAGCCGAGGTGCGAGACCGAAGAATAAGCGACCAGCCGCTTGATGTCAGGTTGCTGATAGGCGACTGCTGCGGCATAAAACAGGCCGAACAACGCCAGTATCGCCAGTACTGGCAACGACATCTCCGCTGCCCGCGGAAACAGCGGAAACGCAAAGCGGATAATACCGTAAACACCGGTTTTCAGCAGCAGCCCGGCCAGATCGACCGAACCGGCCCCCGGGGCCTGCTGATGTGCATCGGGCAACCAGGCATGGAACGGGAACAAGGGCACCTTGACGGCAAACGCGGCCATGAAGCAGAGATAGAAAATCAGTTCTTGTGTCAACGACAGCTCGGTTTGCTTCAAGCTTTCCAGGGCGAAGGTGTAGACCCCGGTCTGCTCACCGTGCAAGAGGTAAAGACCGATCATCGCCAGCAGCATCAACAGGCTACCGGACAGAGTAAAAAGGAAGAACTTTACCGCCGCGTAGACCCGCCGCTCCAGCCCCCAGATACCGATCAGGGCGAACATCGGAATCAGCATCAGCTCCCAGAACAGGTAGAAGAGGATCAGGTCGAGGGCGAGGAAAACCCCGATGAAAGCGGTTCCCAGCATCAGGATCAGGGAGAAGAAGAAAACCGGATGGTAATCGATCCGCCAGGAGATCAGTACCGCAATCACCTGTAGAAAGGCGGTCAGCAGCACCAGTAGCAGCGAAAGGCCATCCATCCCGAGTGTGTAGTGGATCCCGAACTGTTCGATCCAGCTATAATCCTCATAGATCAGCCAGCCGCCCGAACCGGCATCAGCCGTAAAAGCAATGCCCAAACCGATCGCCAAAACAAGCAGATTGGTCGCCAGCGCCAGCAGGCGGCACGATTCGACCGACTTACGGAATATCAGGCAAAGCAGCACCCCACCGAGAGGCAACCAGAGCAGCAGACTTAACAATGGAAAGTTCATGGCAGTTTCAGAAGTCATATCAAGCCACCGCCTTTAACAAAAACCAGCCGACAATCAAAAGAAAACCCCAGGCAAAGCCTTGCAGGTATCGCGGGATCTTACCATCGGCCAGAGTTCGCAAACTTTTGCTCCACCCGTGGCTACCGGAAGCCAGACCATCGAGCAGGCCGTTGATCAGTCCCTCTTCTCCGCCTTGCCAGCAGAAACGACAGAACAGGTTAAATGGGCGAACCAACAGACGATCGTAAAAAGCATCAACCTTCCAGGCAGAAAGCAGGAATTCTCCGATCGAGTTTCTTGACGGTTCGGAATATTTGCGATAACGCAGGTGCGCAAATAGCCAGCCAAGCAGAAAAACAGCCACGGCGGTGCCGATCAGCAGGTACTCGCTATGATGCGAGACATGCGGCAAATCTTCCCGTCCCAGCCAGCCGGACAGCCAGAAATGTCCGCCGAACAGATGCGGCAGGTTGAGCAAGCCGCCGCCCAGGCCAAACAGCGCCAACGGTGGCAGGGTCCAGACCATCAATCTCGGCAATCCGTGCGGATGCCCTTCGCCGCGATACTCCCCGGCAAACACCAAGTAGGCAAGCCGGAAGCTGTAAAAGGAGGTGAACAGCGCGGTCAAAATCCCCAGACCGTAAATTGCCCAGTGGAAAACATCCCCCTTGGCGTATGCCGACGCCAGGATCAGATCCTTGGAGAAGAAGCCACCGGTCAAGGGGGCCCCGGCCAGACAGAACAGGCCGGCAATAAACAACCAGAACACCGGCTTGGAATATTTGCGCATACCACCCATCTGGAAGATATCGTTCTCATGTCCAGCGAGATGGATCAGGCAGCCCGCCCCCATGAACAGCAACGCCTTGAAGAACGCGTGGGTCAGCAGGTGGAAAATCGCAGCGGAAACGCTGCCGAGGCCGACCGCCATAAACATGTAGCCGACTTGGCTCATGGTCGAAAAGGCCAGCACCCGTTTAATTTCCCGCTGTGCCAGAGCGCAGGTGGCCGCATAAAGCGCGGTCAGGGTACCGACCAGGGTGATCGCCGCCATCGCGATGGGAGAGAGGGAGACCAAGGGAAACATCCGGCAGAGCAGGTAGACTCCGGCGGTAACCATGGTCGCGGCGTGAATCAGCGCCGAAACCGGCGTCGGCCCAGCCATCGCGTCCGGTAGCCAGCTCATCAGCGGCAGCTGGGCGCTCTTGCCACAGGCTCCGCCGAGCAGCAGCAGGGCAAGAATCGTCACCGTAGTCGGGTCGAGTTCCAGCACCCGGCTGTTAATCTCTTCGATACCGATGGTACCGAGCAGGGCGAACAGCCAGAGCACAGCGATGGTGAAGAACAGGTCCCCGACCCGGGTGACGACAAAAGCCTTGCGGCCGGCATCGGCATTCTCGGTCTTGCGATACCAGAAGCCGATCAACCCGTAGGAACAAAAGCCGACCCCTTCCCAGCCGAGGAACATCAGCAACAGGTTATCGGCTAGAATAATGGTCAGCATGGCGAAGACGAACAGGTTGAGCAGAGCGAAAAACCGAGCATGATCCCGTTCTTCCTCCATGTAACCGGCCGCATAAATATGAATCAGGCTGGCGACACCGGTCACCATCACTACCATCGCCGCGGCCAGCGGATCGAACAGCAGGCCGACATCGGCCTGAAAGGAACCGCTCGACATCCAGGTAAAGAGAACCGTCCGCAAACCAGCCTGTGCTTCTGGCAGCACGCCCAGGCTGGCGAGGAAACTGCCGATCACCGCTCCGCTGGCGATGACCGCCGGAAACGGTCGCGCCAGTCGCCTGCCGAAGCAGGCATTGATTACACCACCGCTTAGCGGCAGCAGAATTATCAGTGCGAGTAACTGAACCATCAGCCCCTCATCTCATTGAAAGAACGAACATCGACAGAATTTTTCCGCCGCTGCAGATAGACCACCATCGCCAGGGAAATCGACACTTCGGCGGAGGTCATCGCCATCAGAAAAATCACCATCATCTGGCCATCAAGATTTTGCCAGAAAGCGGAGGCCCCGACAAAGGACAGGCCGACCGCGTTGAGCATTACCTCGACACCGATCAGAATCATGATCAGGTTGCGGCGCGCCAGCACGCAGATCAGACCAAGAGTGAAGAGAACGGTCGAGAGCACCAGCACATGTTCCAACGGGACAATCATGCGCCACCTCTGGAATCTTTCGGCTCATCCGGGCGCCCGACATAAAAAGCGCCAACCGCGGCAAACAACAGTTGGAAAGAGGCGATCTCGACCGCCAGTGCATACTCCTTGAACAGGGAGTAGCCGAAATCGCGCGGGGTCGCGTGCCAGCGCGGAATCCCACGCGCAGTCAGCGAATCGAGTCCAGTCAGCAACATGGTGCAGCCCGCAAGAGCAACTGCCAATAATACCACTGGCACCCACTGCCCGCTGGTCGCCATCAACCCTTTTTCGGCAGAACTTGGCGACAATTTGAGCATCATGATGATGAACAAAAACAGAACCATGATCGCTCCGGCATATATGATCAGTTCCCACGCCGCCAGCAGCGGCGCGCCGAGCAGGTAAAAGAGCAGCGCTAGGGCGAAAAAGCTATTAACCAGATAGATCACAGCATGCACCGGGTTGCTGCGCGTAATAGCCAGCAGTGTTGCAATCACCGCGATCACGCCGGCCAGATAGAAAGTCAATGTCGCCATCATGGCAGCAAATCCTTTACATCGACCGGAGCCGATTCATTCGGGTTACCACCACGCGGGGCGGCAACACCGATACCGGTCTGCCGGTAAAAACTGTATTCCACATTCTTTCCACAATGATCGACCAACAGATCCTCTTTCTCGTAAACCAATTTCAGCGGGTCGCGCCCGGAAAGTTCAAAATCGCTGGTAACCTGGATTGCCAGGGTCGGACAGGCTTCGGTGCAAAGCCCACAGAAGATGCAACGGGTGAAATTGATCCTGAACCAGGCGGCGTAACGGCGGCCATTGTCAGCCTCGGCAGCCTGCATCGAGATGCAGTCGACCGGACAGGCGCCGCTGCACAGGTGACAGGCGACGCAACGCTCCTCGCCATCCGGGTCGCGGGTCAGGACCAGCCGCGCCCGGTAGCGCTCCGGCAGCTCCGGCTTCTGCTCCGGATACTGCACCGTCACCGGTTTCCGGAACATGTTCCGCAGAGTGATCCAAAACGGCGGGAAAAAACCCTTTATGTCACGTAACAAAGGCATTGCTTATCCCATCCCCAACAGGCATGCGCCAGTAATCAGCACATTGAGCAGCGCCAACGGCATCAGCACCTTCCAGCCGAAATTCATCAACTGGTCGTAACGCAGACGCGGCAAACTTCCCCGCACCCAGATAAACAGGAAACAGATCGCCAGTACTTTGATCATGAACCAGGCGATACCCGGTAGCCAGGGGCCATGCCAGCCGCCGAGAAACAACACCGTAAGCATCGAGCTGAGGATCACCATGTTGATATACTCACCAACGAAGAACAGACCGAAACGCATCCCGGAATACTCTGTGTGAAAACCAGCGACCAGCTCATTTTCCGCTTCCGGCAGATCGAAAGGGGTCCGCTTACTTTCGGCGAAAATACTGATCAGGAAGATCAGGAACGCCGGCGGGTTGAGCAGGGCGAACGGAATCTGCGCCTGCGCCATGACGATGTCGGTCAGTGAGAAGGATTTGGCCATCATCACCACCGGCACCACCGATAGTCCCATCGCCAGCTCGTAGCTAATCAGCTGCGACAGGCCGCGAATACTGCCAAGCAGCGAATATTTGGAGTTCGAAGCCCAGCCTCCGAGCGCCAACCCGTAACCGGCCAGCGAGGATAAGGCGAGGAAATAGAGTAGCCCGATGTTCAAGTCGCACACCACCATCGGCAGTTTTTGACCGAACAATTCCAGGGTCGGTCCGAACGGAATCACAGCGAAGGTCAAAAGTGCAGTCAACGCAGATAGCCCGGGGGCGAGCAGAAACAGCCCACGATCGGCGGTCGCCGGGATAAAATCCTCTTTCGTCAGCAGTTTGATTACATCTGCCAGCGGCTGGATCATACCGCCCGGTCCGGCCCGGTTCGGCCCGTAGCGTAGCTGCATACGGGCCAGCAGCTTCCGTTCGGCCAGCACCAGATAGGCGGCCATCGACAAAACCACTGCGAACACCAACACCAGCTTGATTAAGATAAGGGCCAGCATGATCAACTGCTCAGTCATGGCGCCCTCCCGCTGCTACCTGACAGAAACCGAGTTTCCCGCCCGGCACCAATTGGGGGAAAGCTGGCCCGTTTTCGACCACTGCACAGCCCGTCGCGACGCCTTCCACGCAACGAAGGGTCAAATAGTACTCACCGCAATCGGTTTTAAGAGCCACCTTCATCCCATCATCCAGCCCCCGCTCTGCAGCATCCTGCGGATGCAACTGCAAGCAGGCATCAGTAAAGCGGGGCTTTAATTTCTCGGAAAACCGACTCAACAGATCGCTGCCGTAGCGAGCCGGAGAAACAACCAGCTGCAGGCTCCCCGCTGGCTGCGCGGAAATTTCATCGGCATAGCAGCTACGCTCATCAGCATCGCTAACCCGGCAAAAGACTCCACCCGGCTGCAATTTGTCAAAATCAATCAGGCGCGGCACTGCTGTTTTCATCCGTTCGCGCAGCTGGGCCAGCTCGACTTCCTCTCCCAGCAACTGTTGCAGCAGCTGCCAAGCAGGACGCGGATCACTGCCGGGAGCTTCCGGCAAAAACTCGCGCGGCGGGTGGCTGCCCGAACCTGTTACGGCGATCGGCAAGCGCGGTTCCATCACCGGAACAAACAGTTGCTGGCGCCCCTCGTTATTGACAAAAGTACCTGCCGCCTCAACCGGCGCCGAAGTCGGAATAAACAGCTTGGTGTGAGCGCTGATCAGCGTCGGAAGGTAATCGAGGACAGCCAGCTCTTCCAAACGACTCAACGCCTTAGCGAACCGTTCTCCGTTTGGAGCCTCCAGCAAGGGATCGGTTTCGACACAGACCAGCATCTTGATCCGCCCACTCTCCAGTTGAGTCAGCAGATCATCCTGCTCCGGCAAGCTGAGCAACCCACAGCCGAAGCTGTTCGGCCCGGCGAGAACCGGATGTACCAAACAGGAGCGGGTCTGGTTCGAAGCAACGACTGCCAGCTTCTGCACCCGCAACAGACCACCGGCACCGAGCAGATCGCCGCCCGGAACCAGCACCGGAGATTCTGCTTTTTTCAGCAAGTCGAGCAGCCGCCCTGACTCAGGACTCTTATCCTGATCGAGCAGTTCGAGTAATTGCAGTGGCGACATGCTCTGCTGTTCGAATACGCACGGCAGCTCGATAGAGCGGGGATCGTACGCCAGTACCTGACCACCTTTTTTTACCGCCTGGCGTAATGCAACTGCTAGCATCGGCGCCTCTGCCAACGGGTCGACGCCCAACAGTACCACCAGGTCGCTCTGGCGAATTTTTTCCAACGACGCCAGCCGGTCAGCCAAGTCGAAAGCTGCAACCTGGGCGGCCAGGTGCCGTGGCAGATGAGCCGACAACAGGGGGGCACGGCAACCGATTTTTTCTGCCCAACGCTGCAGCATCCAGTTTGTTTCCAGACTAGCGCGATTGGATCCGAGCAGCAGCACCGCTTCCGGGCCATGCTGCCTGATCAGTTCACGCACCTTGCTATCAAGCTGCACCAACGCCTCATCTCTCGTTAACTTCCATTGCCCGCGGCTCGCTTGGCGTGGACGCTCGGGGTGATTCGCGTAGCTGCTGCCGAAACGGCCGCGGTCGCAGATAAAGAAGCCGTTGACCTTCTCATTGACACTGCTGCGCACCCGTTGCAGCTCGCCGTAACGACCGGCCGGAACCGTCGAACAGCCGAGGGAACAGTGCGGACAGATCGACGGTGCTTCCTGTAGATCCCAAAAGCGGCTCTTAAAACGAAAAGTTTTATCCGTGAAAACCCCGGTCGGGCAGGCATCGACAATATTCCCGGAGAAGTCGCTCTCCAACGGGCCATCCTTGAAACGACCGAAAAAGACCCGGTTACGCGAGCCCATCACACCGAAATCTTTGCCGCCGCAGTAATCCTTGTAGGTCCGGACACAACGGTAACACTGGATGCAACGGTTCATCTCCTGAGCGATAAAGGGCCCGAGCTGCTGATTATTGTAGGTGCGCTTCTGGCCCTCGTAACGCCGGACGCCGTGGCCGCTGGCGATAGTCATTTCCTGGAGCTGGCACTCGCCACCCTCGTCACAGACCGGGCAGTCGTGCGGATGATTGAGCATCAGCCACTCACTGACCCGTTCGCGGAACACAACCGACTTCGCATCGTCGGTGGTGACTACCATCCCCTCCTCCACCTTGATCAGGCAGGACATTTTCAGGCCCTTGAAGGTCCCTTCATGGACGGTCACCGCACACATCCGGCAGGCCCCGACCGCACCCAGCGCTTTGTGATAACAGAAGTGCGGGATCACGATCCCCAACTGCTCTGCTGCTTCAAGTACGGTGGTGCCGTCTTCGACGGTCACCTGCTGATTGTCGATGGTCAGTGTCGGCATAATTTGTCTACGTCATTTTATTTTCTGAAGGGGCAATGCCCCTTTTCAATGTGATCAACGATTTCCTGCTCAAAATGGTTCAATAACCCGGCGACCGGTCCCATCGCTCCCTCGGCGAGGGCGCAGAAGCTGTTGCCAGAGATATTTTCCAACTGGTCTTTCAGCATCGCCAGATGTTCGACAGTTCCCTGCCCGTTATCGATCGTTTCCAGCAACCAACGCATCATGGTCAACCCGTCGCGACAAGGCGAGCACCAGCCGCAGCTTTCGCGGGCGAAAAACTGGATCAGGTTGAGGGTCGCGGCAACCATGCAGGTCCGGTCATCGAAAGCGGTCACCCCGGCGGTACCGTAACGACTGTCGACCTTCTGCAAAGAGTCGAAGTCGAGAGCAACATCCATGTGCGCTGCCGTCAGATAGGGTGTCGAGGCCCCGCCCGGTAGGCAGGCTTTGAACTTGCGCCCACCGCGGATGCCGCCACCGTAGTTCTCGACGATCTCTCGCAACGGGATTCCGACCGGCAGCTCGAAACATTCGTTAACGTTGAAATGTCCCGACAAACCGTACAGCTTGGTTCCTGAACTCCCTGGCGTCAACGCCAGGTCACGGAACCATAGGGCCCCGCCGCTGACGATGTGGGGGATATTGGCGATTGTCTCGACGTTATTGACCGTAGTCGGGCGGCCGAACAGACCGCGGGTCGCCGGAAATGGCGGTTTCATCCGCGGATTCGGCCGCTTACCCTCGAGACCATTGAGCAGCGCAGTTTCCTCGCCTAGGATGTAGCGTCCGGCGCTGCCGTGTACATACAGTTCAAAATCGAAGCCGCTGCCAAAAATATTTTTGCCGATGTAACCGGCCGTTTTCGCCTCCTCGATCGCTTTGCGCAGATAACCAGCCTGCTGCTCATAGGCATAGCGAATAAAGATGTAGCCAACCCCGGTCTGCAACGCGAAAGCGGAGAGAATCATCCCCTCGACCAGTTGGTGCGGATCGGCCGCCAGCAGTTCGCCATCCTTATAGGTTCCCGGCTCCATCTCGTCACAGTTGCAGACCAAGTACTTCGGCCCGGGAGCATCGGCAGGAAAGAAGCCCCACTTCACGCCGGTCGGAAAACCGGCCCCGCCGCGCCCACGCAAGCCTGACTCCTTGACCAGCGTGCGGATCTCTTCCGGGCTCATTTTGGTCAGCGCCTTCTCCAGCGCCTGATAGCCCCCGGTAGCCTTGTAGCCGGTCATGAATACCGTTTCACCGGCTCGACGATTCTTGAACAGCAGCTGTAGGGTACTCACGCAGACGCCTCCCGCCGCAAACGGTTAATCAACTCGCCAACATCTTCCCGGCTCAACGGGCCGTAATGCTGTTGATGGATCATCACTGCCGGCGCGCAGCCGCAAACACCGAGACAGCAACTCGGCAGCAAGGTGAACAATCCATCCTCGGTGGTCTGTCCGAACTCGATACCGAGCTGCTGCTTGAACTGTTCGGCCAGTTCTTGGCCACCGTTACTCCAACAACAGATCGAATCGCAGACATGAATCGGATAACGACCGACCGGGCGACGGAAAATCTTGTCGTAGAAGGTTGCCACCTCTTCGACTTCGATCGGTTCCAGCCGGAGAATCGTCGCGGTCAACTCAACCCCTTCATCCGGTACCCAGCCATGGTTTTTCTGGATCGCCCGCAGCACATCGATCACCATTTCGCGCGGGTGTTCCAGCTCGTTGGCATGAGCGACGAAGTAGGCCAGCTCGTTTTCATCGAGCAAGCCGATCGAATCTATTTTCTCTTCCTGCGCCATATCAGTCCTTTTTAAATTGGCACATTCCGTTCAAACATTAAGCGTCGTTCAAAAATTAAGAAAACAAATTTTTGAACTGTTTAGCAAATCACGCTATCTGTCCAAATCAGCGAGTATAAAGTCGATCGATCCGATATTTGCTATCAGATCAGAGACGAGTACTCCCTGACAGATCCACGACATTGCCTGCATATGTGCAAACGACGGGGTGCGGATTCGGCAGCGGTAGGCGTTACTGCCGCCGTCGCTGACCAGGTAGTAACCACACTCGCCTTTGCTTGATTCAGTGGCCCGGTAGCATTCACCGAACGGCGCCGCAGGGCCGTTGCTGACGTTGACGAAGTGATGAATCAGGCTCTCAATGTCTTGCAGGCCATCCTGCCGCTGCGGGTAACAGTAGCGGTAATCGTCACACATCCAGCGTCCTTCCGGCATTTGACTGCAGGCTTGCTTGACGATCCGCAACGACTGACGCAACTCTTCAAGACGTACGATGTAACGGGCGAAGCAATCACCGCCCTTAGCAGTCGGCACCTCGAAATCGAAGTTCTCGTAGCCGCAGTACGGCATCGCCCGACGCAGATCCCATTCCATCCCACAAGCGCGCAGGTTCGGACCGCTGAAGCCCCAGTCGATCGCCTCTTCCAAGGTTACTGGCCCGACCCCTTCGGTTCGGGCGCGGAAGATCGCTCCGTCGGTCAGCATGTTGCTGAGTTCGTCGATCTGCTTGGCGAAATCCTTGGTGAACCATTCGACCTTCTGTTTCCAGCCATCCGGCAGGTCGAGAGGCAAGCCGCCGATGCGGAACCAGGCCGGGTGCATTCGCCCGCCGGTGATCATCTCCATAATCTCGAAGATTTTTTCCCGCGCCTCGAAGCAGTAAAAGACCGGGGTCATGGCGCCAACATCGTGGGCAAAAGATCCGAGCCAGACCAGATGGTTGACGATACGGAACAGTTCGCAGAGCATTACCCGCGCGTATTCGGCACGCTTCGGCACCTGCACGCCGAGCAGCGTTTCCAGCGAATTCAGGTAGGCGAGGTTGTTCTGCACCCCAGAAATATAGTCTATCCGGTCGGTATAGGGGATGTACTGCGCCCAATGCTGGCGCTCACCGATCTTTTCAGCACCGCGGTGATGGTAACCGAGATCTACATCCATGTCGGTGATCTGTTCACCATTCATCCGCAGCACGATCCGCAAAACCCCGTGAGTGCCAGGGTGGTGCGGCCCCATATTAAGGACCATGGTGCCGTCATCAGCCCCTTCGAGGGGAACCAGCTTGTCGCCATCGAGAGGAACATAGACTGCTGCATCATCGGCAGTATAGGCCGGCATCTCGGTCGCCCGCCCCGGATATTCCTTGCGCAGCGGATGGCCGTCCCACTCCGGTGGCATCAGAATCCGCCGCAGGTCAGCATGTCCAGTGAACCGGATGCCAAACATGTCGTAGACTTCCCGTTCGTACCAACCGGCCGACGGCCAGATATTGGTGATACTGGGGGCTTCCGGCGACTTTTCCGGCAAAGGTACCTTTATCCTCAGATAACCGGGGTTTTCGAACGTCAACAGGTGATAAACCAGCGTGAACCGATGGTCGGGACGCAGCTGGCGCTGACTCTCGTCGACTGCAGTCAGATCCTCCAGGCGCCGGTATTTCTGGCTGGTTTCATGCTTGAGGAAGCTAAGCAGCTCGCGCAACAGTTCCGGCTTCACAGTCAGCACCGGCATATCGGCCGAGAGGGGATCGCGCTCCACCTGCCCGGCGAAACGTTCTTCGACCTCGCGGTAGAGTTGCTCAGTGTGATCGGGGAAAACCTGCTTCGGTTGCGGCGGTCGCCAATTAACCTTGGTGCGATCTCCGGGAAAAACAGGTTCCTGTTGTACGCTACCACGGATCGGGCAGGATTGATAACCTGGTCCACGGGTGTCGCGGCTCTTGGTCACGCCGTCAACCAGCGGCGGTACAATCGTCCCCTCGCTGCCCCCCGGCAGGCCTAGCACCTTGCGGGCCGGCTGTTCTTCGTTGACGATCTTTTTCTGCAATTCAAGCAGACCATGCAGGAAGGCTTCCGGGCGTGGCGGGCAGCCGGGAACATAGACGTCGACCGGCAGAAGCTGATTAACCCCCTGAATGACACTGTAGACATCGTACATGCCACCGGAGTTGGCGCAGCTGCCCATAGACATGACCCACTTGGGGTTCGGCATCTGTTCATAGACCCGCAGAATCGATGCCCCCATCTTCTTAAACGGCGTCCCAGAAATGATCATCAAATCCGCTTCGCGCGGAGTACCCCGCAAAACCTCGGCACCAAAACGAGCCAAGTCATGACGCGAGGTCATACTGGTCATCATCTCGACGAAACAACAGGAGAGACCAAAGAACATTGGCCAGAGGCTGTTCTTGCGTCCCCAATTGATCAGGTCGTCCAGTTTGGTCAGGATAACACCCTGCGGCAATTTTTCGTTCATCCGCGCCTCCTGGCCCAAACCCGCTCGCGATCACCAGAGCCGGTCCATTCCAGTCCACCCATCTTCCACAGGTAAACCAGACCGAGAAAAAGGATCACAATGAAAAAAGTAATCTGCCAGAAACCGGCCCAGCCGAGTAGATCGTATGCAACCGCCCAGGAAACGACAAACACAGCTTCCAGATCAAAAACGATGAAGAAAATGGCAACCAGGTAGAAAGGAACCGGCAAGCGCAGACGGGAGTCACCGGTCGGCAGAATTGCCGACTCGTAAGCCTGATCCTTTACCTCTGAAGAGGTTCTCTGCCCCAGATAACGGGCCAGCAACATCAGCAGCAAGATCAGACCGGTTGCAATCAGAGCATACAGCCCGAGGGTCAAAACAGCCTCGGGGGCAGGTGCTCCGGCCGTAGCTACAGCGGTAGAAGTAGATTCGACACCAGACAAGAGGTTCTCCACACACCAAACAAAACCAAATACATAAAAAGTGTTGGGCAAAAGCAAAGTCTATCACAAGACTTGCACAAAAAAGCGTCAGACGCTCATTTCATTGCAGGTGAAGTCCTAACCGTCAGCCAAATTAATGGCCGCCCGGGCCAACTCATCACAACGCTCGTTTTCTTCGTGACCAGCATGCCCTCGAACCCAGACCCATTCGACCTGATGATTCGCCGCCACTGAAAGTAAACGCTCCCAAAGATCGCGATTGGCGACCTCTTCCTTCTTCGAATTTTTCCAACCTTTGCGCTGCCACCCGTCGACCCACTCGGTGACCCCCTTGACCAGATACTGGGAGTCTGTCGTCACGCGAACCCGACAGGAATGCTTCAAAGCCTCCAGTCCGGCGATGGCACCGAGCAGTTCCATGCGGTTATTGGTGGTCTCGGGATCGTAGCCGGAAAGCTCCTTGACATGATCACCGTAACGCAGGATGGTGCCATATCCGCCAGGCCCCGGGTTTCCCGAACAGGCCCCGTCAGAAAAAATTTCAACAAATTTTACCGGTTGCTGCATTTCCAAACCCTTTCGAAATATGCGGCACGATACCACACACAGCGTCCCGGTTGTTGAAAAAGCAGCCCGAACAAATTCGCGGCAGGAAACCGTTGAAATACGCTCAAGCCACGCTAAAGTTTACAAGATTTACAAGAGCAACAAAGAAACCATACCGTGGGCTCAAATACCAATCCGTTTTCAATTTACGTACCAAATAAGGTGGCATGTGCTCTCTGGCATCTCAACAGAAAAACAAATCAACCGAGTGTTATTGTTTGGCGCACCGATCGGCCTCTATTTCACCAGTAAGATTCACTACCTGCCGTTCCACAACCTTGCTGAAATTTTCAGCATCATTGTCGCCAGCACGATTTTCGTAATTGCGATCTATTCCCCCGATTACCAAAGGAACCGCTATCTTCTGTTTATCAGCATCGGCTACCTGTTTATCGGTTTTCTCGACCGGCTCCACACCCTTTCCCACAAAGGGATGAACATCTTTACCGCCTACAATTACTACGCTAACCAACTCTGGATCGCGACACGTTATCTGGGAAGCCTCACCCT
>NZ_QKAP01000075.1 GCF_003247215.1 Malonomonas rubra
AGGTTGATCGACAGTTGGAAATCAAAATTGATAAGGTTAAGTGATTTATTTTCTTGACACTCCTGATCTGATTTGGTACTTCAATGCGCACGTCAATACGGCATGATCGGCCCCGTCGCCAAGTGGTAAGGCAGAGGTCTGCAACACCTTTATCCCCAGTTCGAATCTGGGCGGGGCCTCCAAAAATCCAGAGCGCCAGTCAATAACGGCTGGCGCTCTTTTTTTTCAATTGTGCATATGGAACTGCTTTCGCCGGAAGTCATCACACTGATCTTCTTGTTCGGAGCCTTCGCAGGTTTTCTTGCCGGGCTACTCGGCATCGGCGGCGGAGTGATTCTGGTTCCGTTATTTCTCTGGCTTTTCCCTTTAGTTAACTTTCCTGCATCGATTGTCGTCCACATGGCGTTCGGCACCAGCCTCGCGATTATAATTCCAACCGCATTCAGCAGCACGCTCGGGCATCGGAAACGGGGCAACGTCGATTGGCAAATCGTTGGCTCTTTGGCTATTGGTGGTTCCTTGGGTGCCTTGATCGGCTCAACCGCTGCTGCATATATCCCTGGGCAGCATCTAAAACTTGTCTTCGGTATTTTGCAGATCGTGGTTGCTCTTAAATTGATATTTTTTCATCCGTATCTGCCGCCGGAAAGAACTGACCCTGTTCCATGGCACCAATCCTTTTGGGTCGGAGTGGCTGGGGGTATGTTTTCTGCCTTTTTCGGCGTCGGCGGCGGGGTTGTTGCGGTGCCGATAATGTTGATCATCATGCAGCTGCCGATCCATTTAGCGGTTGGCAACTCGAGCGCCCTGATCGTTGTGTCTTCTTTTGCCGGTACAATCGGTTATGTCCTGCATGGTCTGCAGCAACCGGAAACAGCGCCAATGTCACTCGGATATGTTAATGTTTTAGTAGCAACTGTCGTTGCCCCGGTGTCGATGGTTTTTGCTCGTCTCGGGGTAAAGTTCGCCACTCGAACCAGCCAGAAGAACCTGATCAAGTATTTTGCTGTATTGTTGGTATTGATCGGGCTAAGGATACTGTTTAGCGGATAAAGGAGGCGCCATGATTCGTCAACCTGCCGTAGCCGGAAGTTTTTACCAGGCGGACCCCATCCGTTTGAAGCATGATCTGGACCAGTTGCTCTCTAGTAAGATTCCACCCCAAAAAGTTAAGGCACTCATCGTTCCGCATGCCGGATATATTTATTCCGGTGCTGTTGCAGGGGAATTATTTGCCGGCACGCAAATACCGCAGACCGTGGTACTGCTGGGTCCGAATCACCATGGCGCCGGCCATGATATCGCTGTGACTGGCGCTGACGGTTGGGAGATGCCTTTCGGCACCGTGCCGATTGCTGCAGATTTGCGTGATAAACTTTGTGCGGCGGTGCAAGGGCTGGTGATTGATGACCGTGCTCATCAGTTGGAACATTCTTTGGAAGTGATGTTGCCATTTCTGCAATGCAGACAACCTCATTTAAGCATTGTGCCAATTTCATTGCGTTCGCTGCGTTATGAGGATGCTGCCCAGCTCGGAAAATCCATTGCTGCCGTTTTGCAACGACAGAAGCAAGAGGTTCTGTTGCTGGCAAGCAGTGACATGAATCACTTTCTCGATGCGGACACGACTCAAAAACTCGATTCGCTGGCGATAAATGAAATGACAGGCTACGATCCTGAAGGCCTTTATAAAACCGTCATGGAAAACCGTATCAGCATGTGCGGTGTGCTGCCAGCCGTGGTGGTTATGCACGCGGCAAAAGACCTGGGAGCAGCTTCCTGTCGGTTGGTAAGATATGCTCATTCGGGGATGGTGAATGGCGACAACAACCGGGTAGTCGGTTACGCAGGCCTGATGATTGATTGACGGTTAAATTACTTGATTTGATTGGAATAAAAGCTGTATAAAAGGCCGCTGTTGCGGTCTTTTATTGTTTAAAATAAGGAGATATAAATGTCCGATCTGCGTGTTCGTTTTGCCCCTAGCCCGACCGGTTATCTGCATATCGGTGGCGCGCGTACCGCCCTGTTCAACTACCTGCTGGCAAAAAAACAAGGGGGCACATATGTGCTGAGAATCGAAGATACCGACGTTGCTCGTTCCACTCAGGAATCAGTTGATGCGATCCTTGATGCGATGGAATGGTTGGGGCTTTCGTGTGACGAAGGACCTTTCTATCAGTCGGAACGTTTTGACCTCTATAAACAGAAAGTCGAACAGCTGCTGCAGGAAGGCAAAGCCTACCGTTGCTATTGCACTCAGGAAGAACTGGACGCCAAACGGGAAGCGGCGATGAAGGAAGGGCGCAAGCCGAAGTACGATGGCACCTGTCGCAACCGTAGCGATCAGCCGGATATGCCAAACGTCATCCGTTTTAAACTTCCTGAGGACAAAGAAGAGACCACTTTCGTTGATAAAATCAAAGGGGCGATCACTGTCCGTCATGAAGAGTTGGACGACCTGGTCATCGCTCGCACTGATGGTACCCCGACCTACAACTTGGTGGTGGTTATTGACGATGCCGAAATGGGTATCAACCTTGTTATCCGCGGTGACGACCATGTCAACAATACCCCGCGCCAGATCCTGCTCTATGAAGCCCTTGGCTACCCGGTGCCGGAATTTGCTCACGTACCGATGATCCTCGGTTCCGATAAGAAGCGTCTTTCCAAACGTCACGGAGCGACCTCGGTGATGGCGTATCAGGAGATGGGCTATCTACCAGAAGCGATGGTCAACTACCTGGTGCGGCTCGGTTGGTCGTTCGGCGATGAAGAGATCTTCAGCATGGATGATTTGATTGAGAAGTTCAGCATTGAAAACGTCGGTCGTTCTGCCGGTGTCTTTAATCCGGAGAAATTACTCTGGCTGAACAGTCATTACATCAAAACAGGTGATGCCGTGCGCTTGGCCGAGCTGTTGAAACCGTTTCTCGCCAGCAAGGGGATTTCAACCGAGGATGGCCCGAATCTTGTCGCTGCAGTGAAGAGTCTGCAGGAGCGGGCTTCGACGCTGATCGAAATGGCTGAAGGTGCAGCCTTCTATTTTGTCGATTCGGTGAGCTATGAAGAGAAAGCACAGAGTAAGTTTTTAAGGCCGGAACAGAAGCCGGTTTTTGAAACCCTACTAGCAGAGTTGGAGAAGTGTCCTGAGTTCATCGAAGATCAGCTTGAATCAGCTTTCGCCAAGATTATGGAAGTAACAGAGTTAAAGTTTGGAAAGATTGCTCAGCCGCTGCGGGTGGCCCTGACTGGCGGTACTGCAAGTCCAAGCATTTATGAAGTTTTGCAGGTGCTGGGGAAGGACAGGTCGTTGTCTCGGATCAAACAAGCCATTGATTCTCTCTAAATTTGGAATCAGTCCTTAGGCATAAAGAAAAGACCGGCGTCAACGACCGGTCTTTTCTTTATGCGTTGATTTGGCTTTTTATCCAGTCGTCAATTCGCCGAGCGACATCTTCTGGCATGTCGATAAATTTTAGGCCCATGCCTGGTTCAAACGGCAAATGTTTGCCCAATGGACGTCTCCAAACCACTTCACAACGGCAGCGGAGTGTCTCGCTCGTCGGAAATGGTAGAGGAATTTCCAGATCAAGCTGCACTCCTGGATCGATCGGGTTGGTTGTCGCAATAAACAAACCGCTGCGACTGAGGTTTTTGCTGTAACCGAAAAAAACCGGTCTATCTGATTCAACCTGAATTTTCTGAATGATCAGAGGGGCCCGCAGATTCTGGCGATGATCTGCTTGAGAGGTTTCTTTATCATTTATTGCAGAATTCATTCCTTCCCCCTATTTAATTAGCATATATCATCTCATAGTATTTCATCGTTATATCTATTGCAAACCTTAAATAAAAAGCACTTTTTAAATATTCTCGACCGGATTCGAGATTTTATTGACATTTGCTTGGTGACTGCTAAACTCGACCCGATTCGAGTTTATGGAGGTTATTATGGCGGGTCTAAGAGAACAGAAAAAAGCGGAAACGCGAAAAGCGATAATTACAGCAGCAATACAACTTTTTTCGGAAAAAGGATTCGACAAAACCAGTATCGAAGATATTGCCCGAGTCGCTGGGATTGGCAAGGCAACGGTTTATACTTATTTTTCAGCAAAGAGCGATATCTTCATGTATTACTGCGACGATGAACTTGAAGAGGCTTTTTCAAATTTAAAAAAAACACGGCACGAAAATGTTAGCCTGCTCGATCAGTTGATCGAGTTTTTTTTGCTGAAGTTTAATTTTGTTACACACAACCATGAGTTCGGCAGGCAGTTATTACAGGAGATGGTTTTCCCTAGAGAAGTGAATGAAAAAGCAAAAGAGCATAATCAGCGCTATTTTGATTTTTTAGAGGAACTTTTTTTAGCTGCTCAACAAAGAGGGGTGTTGGCCGATAATCAGGATCTCTTTCTTCTCTCGGTTCACTTTTATTCACTTTATCTTGGGGTGCTAGCGGGTTGGTACGGCGGTTACGCTGAAACCACTGAGGAAATAGAATCTGCCATGCGTACGCTTTTTTCTCAGGTATTGGAAGGGGTCGCACGATGAGAAGATTATTGATGGCCTGGTTTTTGGCAATGTTGCTGGCTTTACCCTGTCACGCTGCCGAACAGATGCCAACCAGCGTCAGAGAACTGATCATCATTGGTTTGGAAAAGAATATCGGTTTCCAGATAGAGAAATTGAACATTCCAATTGCTTCGACTGTCGTTGAGTCGAACGTAGCAAGGTTTGATCCCGAGTTATTTGCGTTCGCCGGATATTCTGAAATGACCACCCCAATCGCTTCGACGCTTAGCTTGCTGGAAAGTAGTGAAAGTAATGCCTTAAGTGCCCAGGCAGGGTTACGGAAAAAGTTTAAATCTGGCTTATTGGCTGAACTGGCAATAAACACTGACTGGCTGGAGAACAACGACACAACCAATGCGCTTGATCCTAGTTATCGTAGCGGCCTGGAAATCAACCTAACGCAACCCTTATTCCGTGATTTTGGTGAAAAGACCAACACCAGTACGTTAAGGATTGCGCGGAATCAACGCAATCAGGCCGATCTACAACATCAACTGCAGGCACAAACATTGGCACTGCAAATTGAGTTGTTGGCCACGCAGTATGCAGGCCAGAAGGAAATTGTTGATTTGCGAACGGAAGCGGTAGCTCTTGCCGAAGAGCTATATACCGCGAACAAGCGTCGGTTTGATACCGGAGTCATCCCGGTTTCCGAAGTTCAGGAGGCGGAAACCGCCTTGGCGAATCGGGAATTGAACCTTTCTTTGGCTTTACAGTCGAAAGAACTGAACTTCGAAAATTTGAATCGGTTGCTGAATCATTCTTTAACTCAGCGGTTAGGTGAGCAGCAGTTATATTCATTTGCCACAGATCAGGTGGCAGCGGATTTACCCGAATTCGGACAGTTGTTTAACGCTGCACAGGATAAAAATCTTAACCTGCAGTTGGCTGCTATCGACACACTGAATGCGGAAATCCAACAGGACTTTTATCAGAATCAACTGAAACCCCAGCTGGATTTGAACCTTCAGGCCGGCTTGAACGGTTTGTCGGGCGATGAGCGTGATCCCTCAACACCGACACGGTATGCAGGAGCTTGGGGGGATTCTCTTTCCGGTGCTGCAGAAGCGGATGGATACTATTGGAGCGCTGGGATGCAGTTTTCAGTTCCTCTCGGAAATCGCCTGGCGAAAGCCAATCTTCAGCAGGCGAATTTGCTGCACAGGCAGTCCACCTACCAACAACAAGATTTGAAGACGGAACTACGGAGCCAGCTTCAGCAGCAGGTAACAAACCTGCAACGGGCGGTAGAGCAGGTCAAGATTGCTGCACGCTTTGAAAAACTTGCCAAGCTGTCTTTACATCAGGAGCAACGGCGTCAACAGGAAGGCCTCTCAGATACCTTCCGGGTTATTTCCTTTCAGGATAATATGATCAACGCCGAAATCGGCCGGATCAATGCCTTAGTTCAATACTATGCTTCTCTGGCTCAGTTGAACTTTACTCGTGGCATTAATCTGGAACAGTACAATATAGTACTTTCTCAGCAAGTAGAGGAGAATTCTCGTGAGATCATGTAGTTACCGGACAGTTTTGACGTCTTTGGGATTTCTCTTCCTTTTTCTGTTAGCAGGCTGTGAAAATAACGATGGTCCTGAAGCAAATGCAACGATTGAGCGACCGGAAAAGGTGGTGCCGGTTTCCTACGAGATTGTCAAAGCGAGCGACCTTCTGGAAACCTTCACCCTGCCGGCAGGATTGGAGGCATGGGAGGATTTGGTTATTTCCGCTGAGATTGCTGGTCCGGTCAACAGAATAAACTTCGAAGAGGGTCAGCGGGTAAAAAAAGGGGAGGTAATGCTCGAGATCGATGCGGAACGGGTGAAAAGCAACCTCGCTCGTGATGAAGAGAATTACGCTGTAAATAAACGAAAGCTGGAACGTTACCGGGAATTGTCCGCCGAAGGCCTGGTCAGTGATCAGGAACTGGATGAACTAGACAATCTGGTCACAGCTGCCGACATGACGCTTAAAGCCACCCGCATACAGCTGGACAAGTGCTATCCGAAAGCACCGATAAGCGGCATCGTCGATCTGCACTACGTTGATCGAGGCGAATATGTCGATTCCGGTAAGCCGCTGCTGCGACTGGTTCAGATCGATAAGTTGAAGGCGATTGCCGATATCCCGGAAAAAGATGTTTTGTATTTAAAAGTCGGCCAAGCGGTAGACATTATCACTGCCACGATTAACGACCGAGAGCCTTCCTCTCTCAAAGGGACTATTGAACATATTGCCTATTCTGCAAATGAAATGACACGTACTTATCGTGCGAAAATTGTGATCGACAACTCGGCAGGCACCCTTCGGCCCGGAATGATCGTACGCGCTCGCTTTGTCCGGCAGCAATTACAGCAGGTGATTTCCGTACCTTTGTATGCGGTACTCGATCGCGAAGGCAAGAAATCTGTTTTTGTCGTGGAAAACGGTGTGGCGAAACAGCTTAATGTTGAGATAGGCAGCTCAGTCGATCAACGGGTTGTGATCAAGTCAGGGCTGCAGGCTGGGCAGAGATTAATCGTCAAAGGGCAGCAATTGTTGATCGACGGTGCCAAGATTGCTCCCGAGGAGTTGTAGCCGATGCTGATTTCCAATGTTTCCATCGATCGGCGCAGTACCGTGTTCGCGCTGATGTTGATCATCGTGGTGGTCGGCATTTACAGCTACATAGTTTTGCCGCGTGAGTCGACGCCGGACATCACTATCCCCTATGTGTTGGTTGTGACGCCATACGAAGGTGTGTCGTCCAGTGACATTGAAAGTTTGATCACCCATCCGATCGAACGTAAGCTGAAAGGGCTGAAAAGCGTCGAAGAAATCCGCTCGGTCAGTGCCGAAGGCTCGTCGATGATTACCATCGAGTTTACCCCGGATGTCGATATCGATAATGCCCTGCAGTGGGTTCGCGACAAGGTCGATCAGGCCAAAGGGGATCTGCCGACCGACTTGGAGAACGATCCGTCGATCCTCGAAATTAACATGTCGGAATTCCCGATCCTGATGGTTGCGGTATCCGGACCGGTTGACGAAACCATTTTAAAAGCAGTGGGCGAGGAACTTGAAGACCGGATCGAACAGATCCCAGGTGTGCTCGATGTGGTCATCACCGGCGGTCGCGAGCGCGAAATTAGGGTTGAATTCGACCCGGATCGTTTGTTCGCCTACCGCATATCCCTGACCGAGGTAATTCAGGCTATTCGTAAGGAAAACGTCAATATCCCGGGCGGCAGTATCGATATTGGCCAAGGAAAATATCTTCTGCGGATTCCAGGGGAGTTCACCGACCCGGCTGAAATTGACCACTTGGTCCTGACTGAACGGGATGGCCGGGTTATTTATTTCAAAGACGTGGCTAGAATCATCGACACCTTTGAAGATCGAACCAGTCGAGCACGTTTGGATGGAAAGCAGAGTGTATCACTGGCGATTAAAAAGCGTACTGGCGCCAATATCATTGAGGTTGCCGACCGGGTGTTCGCGCTTTTGAAAATCGCTGACACGCAAACGCCGCCGGGCATCGATTTGTCAATCACGCTTAACCAGTCGAAAGACATCCGGCGGATGGTGTCGGAGTTGGAGAATAATATTATTACCGGACTGATTCTGGTGGTGACTGTATTGTTCCTTTTTCTCGGCTTCCGCAATTCGATCTTTGCCGCACTGGCCATTCCTTTTTCGATGTTGCTCTCTTTTGCTGTGCTGCAGTTGCTCGGCATCACCCTCAACATGGTTGTGCTGTTCAGTCTGATTTTGGCACTGGGGATGTTGGTCGACAACGCGATTGTCATCGTCGAAAACATCTATCGCCATATGCAGGAGGGGAAAGCTGCTATCGAATCAGCAAAAATCGCAGCCGCCGAAGTCGGTTGGCCGATTATCAGCTCAACCTTAACCACTCTGTGCGCCTTTTTCCCGATGACATTCTGGCCCGGGATTATGGGCGAATTCATGAAATATCTGCCGATCACCCTGATCATCACCCTGTCAGCGTCGCTGTTTGTCGCCCTGGTCATTAACCCGACCCTTTGTGGGCATTTCATGTCGCTTGGCAAAAAGGCCGATCTCACCGAACGGGAGCCGGCAAAGATCATCCGGTTTTATGGCAGTTCGCTCGCCTGGGCATTACAGCATCGTCTTCTGGTAGTGTTGGGCTCTTTCCTCCTCTTGATCGGCATAATCGGTGCTTACGCTGTTCTCGGCCATGGTGTTGAACTATTTCCAGATATTGAACCGAACCGGGCGTTTGTTGAGATCAAGGCCCCAGAGGGAACCAATCTGGATACCAGTAACGCGATGGCGCAAAAGGTCGAAGAATACGCACTGAAGGAACCGGATGCCCGATATGTGGTTACTGAAGTCGGTGTGTCCGGCAATGACCAGGGGGGTGGTGAAAGCGTTCAGTCGAACTTGAGCAAAATAACCATCGATTTTCTTGAACGTGAAAAACGGGCGGAAGATTCCCGGGATGTGCTCGATCACTTACGGAATCTGGTCGCACCCATGTCTGGAGCAGAGTTCAAGGTTGAAAAACAGAAGGAAGGGCCGCCAACCGGGCCACCGGTCAGCGTGGAGATCAGCGGAGAAAAAATCGATACTCTTGACCAACTTGTGGCAAAAGCACGCGACTTGATTAAGGACACTCAGGGGTTGGTCGATTTAAAGGATGATTTCGCTAAGGCGAAGCCTGAAATCCGCATCGATGTCGATCGGGAAAAGGCCAGCCTGCTGAATTTGTCTACTGCCGAAATCTCTGAGATGGTGAAGGCGGCCATCAGCGGAACTAAATTGGGCGTTTACCGTGATGGAGAGGATGAGTACGACATCATTGCGCGGATGCCAGAAGATCGTCGTACTTCTGTTGCCGATATTGAAAATCTTCTGGTTCCTGCCCCGGACGGTTCACCTGTGCCGTTGTCGACGATCGCCGATATCCGCTTGAGTGCCGGTTTCGGCTCGATCCGTCATATCGATCAGAAGCGGGTGGTGACCATTTCTGCCGACACATTCGGCCGAAACAGCAATGAGGTTTTGCTGGAGGTGCAGGACCGCCTGAAGGGGTTGGAGCTACCGTCTGGTTATCAGGTCAATTATTCCGGTGAGCAGGAGGAACAACAGAAGGCTGCCGCGTTTCTTTCTAAAGCCTTTGTCAGCGCCATCTTGCTGATCATGCTAGTGTTGATCACTCAGTTCAACTCGGTTCTACAGACCCTGATCGTCATGACCTCGATTGTTTTGTCGCTGACCGGGGTCTTTCTCGGTCTTATGATTACGGTAACCCCTTTCGGGATTATCATGACCGGAATCGGTGTCATTTCTCTAGCGGGGGTGGTGGTTAATAACGCCATAGTGTTGATCGATTACATCAATCAATTACTGAAAGAGGGGATGGAATTAAATGCTGCCCTGATCCGTGCCGGCACTGTTCGTTTCCGTCCTGTCCTGTTAACGGCAGTGACGACGATTTTGGGACTTTTGCCAATGGCAATTGGGGTCAGCTATGACTTTAAGACCCTGACCTGGGAGATCGGCGGAGAATCAGCTGATTGGTGGGGACCGATGGCTGTGGCGGTCATTTTCGGCCTCGCTTTTGCGACCCTGCTGACCCTGGTGGTCGTCCCGGTTCTTTATTCTTTGGCGGAGTCGGCGCGGGCAAAATTTTGGCGACCAAAAGTGCACAACTCTTAATTGACAAGGGCTGGGGCTTGAGGTAGAAGATGTCTGCAAAATCACTATTTGATTATGGGGCGATTCAGTAGGTTGTGAAGCTTCCTGGTTAACTTGCCACGTTCCCATCAACCCCAAATATATGAAAGGCTAACTGGTATGTTCGAGAATGTACAAACCGCACCGGCTGATCCGATTCTCGGTCTGACCGAGTTGTTCAAGGCTGATCCGAATCCGGACAAGATCAACCTTTCTGTCGGCGTATATCAAGATGCGCAAGGAAAGACCCCGGTACTTGAAACGGTTAAAGAAGCGGAAAAACGTATTCTGGAGCAAGAAAATTCCAAAGGTTACCTGCCGATGACCGGTGAGCCTGTTTACTGTGCCCGAGTTCAGGAGCTGTTATTTGGCGAAGGGCACGAAATTATCGGCAGTAAGCGTGCGGCAACCGCTCAGTGTCCTGGTGGGACCGGTGCGCTTCGGGTTGCGGGTGACTACTTGGCGAACCAGCACCCTGGAGCCAGCCTTTGGCTGAGCAACCCGACCTGGGCGAACCACAATACGATTTTCCAGGCCGCAGGCGTTAACTGCAAGCAGTATGCTTATCGTGATCCGGCTTCCAATGGTCTCGATTTCGACGCGATGTGCGAATCAATCAAGACCATTCCACGTGGTGATGTAATTCTGCTGCACGGTTGTTGCCACAACCCGACCGGTATCGATCCCACACCGGAACAGTGGTCCCAGATCGGTGATCTGCTTGCCGAACAAGGGGTTGTTCCGCTTGTCGATTTCGCCTATCAAGGTCTTGGGGTTGGCATTGAAGAGGATCGTGCCGGACTGCTGGAGTTGACCAAGAAGGTCAAGCAGATGTTTGTCTGCTCGAGTTTCTCGAAAAATTTCGGCCTCTATCGAGAAAGAACCGGTGCGCTGACTATTGTTGCCGACAATGCCGAACAAGCTGGTGTCGTGATGAGCCAAGTCAAGCTGCGGATCCGCTACAACTATTCAAATCCACCGTCGCACGGTGGACAGATCGTCGCTACCGTTCTAAGCGATAAGTCCCTGCGGACGAAGTGGCTGGAAGAAGTTGCTGAGATTCGTAACCGGATCAACGATATGCGCCACCTGTTTGTAAATACATTGAAGGACAAGGGGGTGACCCAGGACTTTTCCTCGATTATCGAACAGCGGGGCATGTTCAGCTTCTCAGGGCTGACCAAGGAGCAAGTTGATCGACTGCGGGAAGAATTTTCCATTTACATTGTTGGATCAGGTCGGATCAATGTTGCCGGCATGACCCCTGACAACATGGATCGCCTCTGCGAAGCGATTAAAGCTGTCCTCTAGCTCTTTGCTGCATTCTGAATCGATTGGGCCTGCCATGGATTTCATGGCAGGCCTTTTTCGTAACTATACAGAACCAATGAATAAAAGCTGCAAATCTTGCTTGGAAAAGTTTTTTTCTTGACGATGCAATTGATCTCTGTTAGAAATTCGGCTTCGTTTCGTTGGGGCATCGCCAAGCGGTAAGGCACCGGATTTTGATTCCGGCATTCCCAGGTTCGAATCCTGGTGCCCCAGCCACTAAAATTACAGGCTGGTTCCTGTTTTCAAAGATAAAGCTATCCTGAGGGGTAGCATCAAAAAGGATGGAGCTTCTGCTTCATCCTTTTTGTTTTTTCGAGCTGCAAATATCAACAAAACATTCACCATCAGTTGCTTTCAATAGCGGTTTTCCGTTAGATTCTCTACTTCAATAATGAAACAGATGTGTTTAAGGATATGCCGATGAAAAATGTTGAACAACCGCTCGACCCGACGGAATACAGTTTTTGGCTGCCACCGGATGGGATGACTCTGACAACCGGACCCGACAATGAAGAAATTGTGGTTCCACAAATTCTGCTACCGGTTCACAACAATGCCTTGAAAAAATCTCCACAGCCAAGTGAAAAAATGATCGGTGAGGGGATTTACGATTATCTTCGTCGTTTTCCAGACTGCCCGAAAGCAGATAAATATGCTCAAATTCTCAAAACAGCATATTCTTTTTATTTTGCGGATATCGGCTCGCAAATCATCATGCTTGAGGCGAAGGAAGTTGATCCACCATACATCCGGCGAAAAATTAATCTGATGAAAATTTTGGCGCTGGTCGAACCGGAGAACTTTGGCCTGCTACAAAGAATCGGCATCGCTTATTTTGAACTGTCAATGATTTATTCAGAACTGATAAATGTCCGCAGGGAAATGGCCGCAGCTCGACAATGGCTGGAGAAAGCCCGCCGTCTGCAACCGGACGAAATCGGCAACCTCAATTATTTGGCACAGATCTGCTATTTCACAGGTGCTTATCCGCAGGCCAAGCTTTATTGGCGAATTATTGCCGACAAGTTGGAGGAAGGCGAATCGAAGAGTGAATTGCTAAAACGGATCGAGCGGATTGAAACAGAGCAAATGCCTGAACAACCCCTGATTGAAAAGCTGGAAGCGATCGGGGCTGCTATGGAACATTATCATATTGAGGAGTATGCCGAAGCTTGTATTATAATGGAACGGTTGGAAGAGGAGGGGACTCTGCTATGCGAATTGCCGAATCCGGAATTTTTCTACTTCCTCGGTTTGTGCCGTGAGAAAACCGAGGAACTGGCTGCCGCATTTGAGTCGTACAACAAAGTCTTGGAGTTGGCTCCGCAGCATGAAGCGGCTCGTGAGGCACTTGATCGTTTGCTGGATGCGAATGAGAGGGTAAAATGAGAGTTGAGATCTTTGCAGATGTTCTGTTGATTCTGCTGGTCAGTAGCGTAATTTTCATTATTTTGAGCTTAGTCAATCGAAGCAAAAGAAATGTGACCAAAACAACCTCCGAGTCGGCAGGAGCGCCTGCTGATGACAACCAGCGAAACTAGGATGTTTTTCGAACCTAATTGAATTTATTAATATTTCTAACCACTCCGCTGATGTGTATGGATAATTGCCCAGAAATGCTGGCCGGCTGAATGGGAAACTTTTGGTTTTTACAGTTATGATTGGATAAAGCATATTTCATTCGGGAGGGGAAATGGAAAGTTTTAAACACCGCCTTAACAATCTTTTCGAAAATCATGGTGAGTTGATAAAACTCCGCCAGCTGATTGAAGAGCAGAAAAGGAATGCTTGGCTGGTAGGAGGTTGTTTACGTGACCTTTTGCTGTGCCGACCGATTTTTGATGTTGACGTTGCTGTTGAAGGTGACCCTACGGAACTTGCTCAACAATGGGCACAACTGTGCAGTGGGCGTTGGTTTTGGTTGGACAGAGATCGTCTGCAGAGCAGGGTGCTGCTGCCGAATCAACTGACGGTGGACTTTACACCGTTACGGGCCAGCACGATTCGCGGAGATCAATGCCTGCGCGACTTTACCATCAATTCTTTTGCCTTGCCCTTTAATGGCGAGCTTGCCTGTCAGACAATTCTTGATCCTCTTCATGGTCTACAAGATCTCGAACAATGCACCTTGAAGTTCTGCTCATCACGAAGCATCGCTGATGATCCTCTGCGGATGCTTAAAGGTGTCCGGCATGCCGTCTCGCTGCAGATGAATTTAAGCGATGAAGCAATTCAACAAATACAAGATGAAGCGTCCGCTATCCAAGCTGTTGCCGGAGAGCGGATACATGACGAACTTGGACGGATTCTGCAGTCCGAAACTCCAGTTCTCGGGCTGGAAAAATTACATAAATGCGGTTTGTTGTATGAGTTGTTTGGTAAGCCAAGTGCAAGCTGGAACGCTGACCATTCGTTTCATGAACTAAGGGAATTTAATTCGCGGATCGTTGATTATTCAGAGGAGGAGAGTGACGAACCGACCCTTGGCAATAGCTTCAGTACGAGAGCTTTATTTATGTTGGCGACTTTTATCCGCCATTATCAGCCGGATAACTTGCCTGCCTTGCTTCATGAAAAGTTACGCTTAAGCAGGCCGCATCAGCGGATCGTGCAATGTCTGCAGCAGGCACCAGATAAGCAATGGTTTAAACTTGTTGAACAGGTGGAAACTCCTCGGCAAAAAGCATTGCTCGTTGAGCTGCTCGGTCACTTTCCAGCAGAACAGATGATTTATTGGTCAATCAGTCTCCAGATATTGCAGAAAGGAAAGGTCCACGACTTACTCGAGGCCTACCACCAGAATCAATGCCTTGGCAAGGTTCCGGATCTGTTGGATGGCCATCAAATTGAAGATATTTTGCAGCAATTTGGCAAAGAGATTGGCCAATGGCAGAAGCGAATCAAACAGGAAGAACTTTCTGGTGGAATCCACTCCCCAGAGGACGCCATTATTTGGTTGAAAAGCAAAATATCTGATTGACAAAAACAAAGACCACTCTCTATACTTCGCGACGCATGCGGGAATAACTCAGTTGGTAGAGTATCAGCTTCCCAAGCTGAGAGTCGCGGGTTCGAATCCCGTTTCCCGCTCCAGTTTTAAGTGCCGGTGAAGATTGACCTTTTCGTTCAACGATAGGTTCTTTTTCACCGGTACTTTCACTTAAGCGCACCATTTCTCGTCTTGATAGCGCGAACCTCCGTAGTATTCCAAATAATCTTTTCCTACACAAGTGAGGATTCCCCCCTTATCCTTGTTCAGCCCTTTTTGGCCTTTCGCGTAAACCTCAAAAATCATTTTCTTATCATTGTGTCCCATGAGACCTTTTCTTCAGAAGAGTATTTCTTGCGGGTTTTTCTGCGGATTTCTCGAACGACCGATTCGGTTGAGTTCTTCTTGCTCATGACACACTCCTTTGAGTAATAAGTTTACCTCGGAGTGTCTCTTAGTTTTTAGCTCAATTCTGTCTCACATGCTCTGACGGCTAACAGTCGAATTTAGTCTCTCTAGACCAACCATTAAAGACATGTTAAATATGATACTAAAATACCATGTACTTTCTTGAATAGTGTTTTTTTCCTGCTAGCTTTAATGGGCCAATAAAATTTTGGTAACGAAATAGCCTGTTAATGGATATAGGCCTTCTTTTCCAAGAGCATCAGTTATTGTTACTAAAAAAACATAATGGCGTATTGAATATTGCCTTAGACAGACCGGGTGAAGCTTGATGGCTTCAAGTGGAATATGGGCCATAGCCGTATTGGCCCATCTCTTCATAGTAAAGGGAGGATTCATGAACCAAAGAACGAAACATTTGGGATTTTTGGTTTTGGCGGTTGCTATTTTATGGACAACGAGTCTTCAAAGCCAGGTGTTGGCTTCCGAAGCGGGGCAGTTTGGCACAAGTGGAGGGGTAGCCCATTACGACAATGACG
>NZ_QKAP01000025.1 GCF_003247215.1 Malonomonas rubra
TGTGCAGCTCACTTCCTATCGCTTCCTTCAGACCCTGCCGTTGCCAGCAACGCCCTTGCGATTCGGATTGTCTTCCCCCTGATCGGGGCGACGCTTGCTTCTTTCAGCAAGCCGGGTTTGCCAGCTCCGCTGGGCAAACAACAACAAAGCCCCTGCGAAATCAGGGGCTTTATCATTTTCAGCAGTGAGCTTCCGGCGTTATGTTCCACGCAACGTCATTGTTGTCTTTGGCCTCCTGTTACCGGTGGTCAAACTTCCCCTTCGCCTGCCGCAGCAGAATATTTGCCTCGTCGGGAAGTTCCACGCGGAAAAAATCCAATGCCAGAGATTTCAGCGCGCGTCTGGTTTCCTCCGGAGTATCACCCAGGTGGGTCAGGGGTGGGAGTTGCGGGCCTTGCCGCCTGCGGGCATTGATCAGCTGGGCAAAATTGGTATTGAATGTTGAATATCCCATCTGTGGCGAATACTCGAGCCAGGGATGGTTGTCTGAATTGAGCGCCGCCCCCGCGGAAAAACTCTGCAGCACCGACGTTCCGGAGAAGTAGGCCGAAGCCAGCAAACTCCCTGCTGAGCCGAATTCGAACCGCGCAAGCCGGGCGGCAATCCTTGGATTGGCCATCGCAGCGTTCAGCTTTTTCAGATTGAACGCCTGCGGAACCCGGCTGCCAAGGAGGATGAAATCGGTACCGTTGATAAACGCGGTCGTCTCGGGAAATGCCTGGATAAAGGTGCGGATCGCGATGCGCAATTGTTCAAGCGACAGATCATAGAGCGGCAGCCATTGGCAGAAGACCCCACCGGGAGTCAGCCGTTTGACGGCGATCTGATAGAAGTCGGAGGTAAACAGGTTGGCATTCCCCGTCTGCCAGGGGTTCGATGGCTCCGAGATGATGACATCGTAGCGCTTGTTTCTGGTCAGCAACCACTGCCGCGCATCCTGGATAACGAGGTGGGTACGTGGATTTTCCCAAGCGTGGCCATTCACGGTGGAGAAGAATGGGGCTACCCGCACGACCTCGGGTGAAATTTCGATGCAATCGATCTGGGTTTTGGGGTGAGAGACCACCTCGTTCAAGGTAGCGCCGGTACCCAACCCGATCACCAGGGCATTTTTCGGCGAATTCTTCAGCAGCATCGGCAGTTGCCCCACCAGCACTTGGGTGCTCATATCCCTGCCGGTACTGCCATCTGTCTTCCCGTTCACGGAAAAAAACCGGATCCGTTTTTGATACTCCTTGACCGCAACCGTGGTTTCAATCCCCTCTTCGACATCGACCAAAGAAGTGTCTTCGATATACGCGTCCAGTCCCCCCACCTTGGCAATCATCGGCGCATAATAGTAAACAGCGGTGTTCATCAGCAGTGGGTTCCAGTTGAGGGGAACCAGCGCCAGAAGCAAACCGAGAACCAGCGACGGAACCAATTTGCCGACCGGTTGCAACTGTTTTTTGAAGCGCAGCAGGTAAGCGAAGGCAAGCAACAGGTTAAGAAGCGCCAGCAGCCGGAAGCTCCCCAGTAGGCCTACCCAGGGAATCAGCAAAAATCCTGCAAGTACACTGCCGACAACCGCTCCCAGCGTATTGCAAAGGATGACGATGCCGACATTTTCGCCGGCATGCGTCAGGTCACTGGAATAAAGACCGACCGCTGCCGGGAGCAGCGCGCCGGAGAGGGTGGTCGGAATCAGGATCACTGCCGCAACGATAGCGACGTTGAGCAGGCACAGCGTCCCCCAATCCCCGCTGGCCTGCTGATGCGCTTGCTGAAACAGATAGGCCAATCGATCATAGAAGGGGGCGGTCGCCAGAATGAACAGGCCCGCCAGAGCCATCAACTGCTGGAACAACCGGTGTCGATTACGAAGCCGGGAGAGCCAGCGGGCATACAAGGCGCCACCAAGGCTCAACCCGGTCAGATAAATCCCTAGGATGATGGCGAATGCAAAGGTCGTGTTGCCCAGAAACAGCAGGAAAACCCGCGTCCACAGAATCTCATACCCCAAGCCGAGTGCCCCGAGAAAGGCCACACAGAACAACAGGCAGCGGCACTCTGTCGAATTACAGGAAGCGGGGGGAAGCGAAGCGCCAACCACCGTATCCCGAACCGCGACCGGCCGCCTGGCCCGCCACCAAAAGGCCAGGGCGATGCTCAGGTTGATGGCCACAGCGATCACGCCGGTCTCCGCCAACCCGAACGAAGGGATCAGCCAAAAGGCAGCACCGAAACAACCCGCCACTGCTCCGACCGTGTTGAGAGCATAAAGCCTGCCCACCGGAGCGCTGAACCCTGGGCCGATAAATAAACGAGAAACAACCGGCAATGTGCCGCCCATACAAACGGTGGGAGGCAACAGCAGAAGAGCCGCAAAAAGCTGCCGGGAAAAATTGATTAACAGAGGGTTGTCGGGAAAAACCTGGCTTAGCGGAAGGTAGGTGTGCTCCACCCCATGGAGTGCAACAGGAAAACCGACTGCGCTGATAACAATGCCGAGTTCCAGCAACGCATAGAGCCTGAACAGGTTGGCCGAACGATCGGCGAGGCGACCGAAGAGGAAACCACCGAGCGCCAGCCCGGTCATGAAGGTCGCAGCGACCATACTGACCGCCGGCATTGTCGCGCCAAAAGTCAGAATCAGATGCTTGGTCCAGAGAATTTCGTAGACTAGGGCACTGAACCCCGACAGACCAAAGAGGAAATAGATGACGGTTCTGGTAAATCGTTTAGACTGCATATTTCAATTCTTCATCGACATGGTTTGCATACGTTAAGCGTGCTTCAGCAGCAAAAGGGCATGACTGGCAGGACAACGAAAGGAAGGGTCAAAGCCACACAAGCCTACTTCAGTTACCGGGCTATATCAAGCCAGCGTTTTAGTCAAGAAAAAATGTTCCAATTATCACCCAGAACGCTCGCCGACACCTCTGACAACCGGGAAAATAGACTCCCATGACACATACAAACTATTTGAACAGAAACTGCAAGAACAATGCGATGGTATCTCTACTGCGATTGACTTGACTCCTCAATTTTCTGATCAATAATTTAATGGTGAGGAATCAAGGCGTACGGAGATATAAAT
Source organism: Malonomonas rubra (assembly GCF_003247215.1). Lineage (GTDB taxonomy): Bacteria > Desulfobacterota > Desulfuromonadia > Desulfuromonadales > Geopsychrobacteraceae > Malonomonas > Malonomonas rubra_A. Next base: position 3,080 of record NZ_QKAP01000025.1, read on the forward strand.
TCCATGGACTCTGCCCCAGTAATCCTGACTGTCGATGATGAAGCTTCGATTCGCACCAGTTTCCGACTCTATCTGGAAGATTTCGGCTACCGGGTGGAAGAAGCGGCAGACGGATCCGCAGGCTTCGAAATGTTTCAGGCGCTAAATCCTGATTTGGTGCTCCTCGACATTAGCATGCCGGGCCAGAACGGTCTCGACATCCTCAAGCTCATCCACGAAGCAAACCCGGACCAGCCGGTCATCATGGTTTCTGGCAGTGGTGAGATCTGCGATGTGGTCAATGCGATAAACCTTGGGGCCAGAAGCTATATCCTTAAACCGGTTACCGACCTCTCGATCCTGCTCCATACGGTCGAAAAAGAATTGGAGCGTGCGCGACTGGTACGCGAAAACCGCGAATATCGCAAGCATCTAGAGGAAATGGTTGCGCTGCGCACGGTTCAGCTGGAAGCGGCCTACTCCAAGCTGGAGCAGAATTATGTCCAGGTAATCCGCAGCCTGGGCCGCGCAGCAGGATTTCGCGACAACAACACCAGCGCCCATGTTGTTCGCGTCAGTAAATATTCACAATTACTGGCGCGAACCTATGGCCTGCCCGAACAGACGGTTGAACTGATTCAATGGGCCAGCCTGATGCACGACATCGGCAAGATCGGCACTCCGGATCACATCCTCTTCAAACCAGGCAAGCTCAACCGCGACGAATGGCGGGAGATGAAAAAACACTGCGAAGTTGGAGTGCAGATACTAGAATTTGACCCGGAGGATGAATTCGGGCAGCACTCTACCAGTATCTCGGAGGAATTGATAGGTTCCTCCGACCGGGAATCGGATCTATTGATCATGGCTCGGGTTATAGCAGCCTGCCACCATGAACGCTGGGACGGCAAAGGTTACCCTCATGGTCTGAAAGGAGAAGAAATTCCCATCGAAGCCCGTATCGTCAGCATTGCAGACATTTACGATGCCCTTTCCAGCAGCCGCTCCTATAAAAATGCTTTTGGCGAACCGGAATGTCAGCGAACAATCCGCGAGGAAGCGGGCAAGTCGCTCGACCCGCACTTGGTCGAACTCTTCTTTGCCAATATCGACGAAATACTGAAGATCAAAACTACCTGGGCAGACTGAACCGACTAGACTTGTCCGACCGGCTAAGCTGCCGATTTTATTTCTCGCTCATTTGCCTTTGCGGCAGAATCCACTAGGCTTTAACCAGAAGCCAACCACCCGGCCTTTGCAGTGCACCTGAATTCAGGAGAAGCAACATGCAAAAGTCCTCCGCCGTTCTGGTTGAAGCGCTACATAACCCCCACTGTTACGATCATCCGGTCGATCGCGTCAAGCTGGTCGAGACCCATATCTCCTGGGTTTTTCTGGCCGGAGAATATGCCTACAAGTTGAAAAAACCGGTCAATTTCGGCTTTCTCGATTTTTCCACCCTGAACAAGCGGCAGCACTTCTGTCAGGAGGAGCTGCGCCTCAATCGCCGTTTTGCGCCACGGATCTATCTCGACGTCGTCAGCCTCGGCGGTTCTGCGGCGGCCCCAGTCATCGGCGGAACGCCAACCCTCGATTATCTGGTGAAGATGAAACGTTTTTCGCGTCAGGAGGAGCTCGACCAACTGCTGCAGAACGGCTTGCTAGAGCCGGCACAAATCGAAAAGTTCGCCGAATATCTTGCCGAACTGCATAAAAGCGCCCCACGCATCGAACAGAATCGCCACTTCGGTTCTCCCGACGCCGTCAAAGCTCCGGTAGAGGAGAACTTCTTGCAGATCCGTAAACTCCTGCACGAAAAATCCCAGCGACGGAAACTCGACCGGCTGGAAAGCTACAGCAGGCAAACGTTTCAACAGCATCTTGGGCTGCTGCAGAAACGAAAAAAAGAGCATTTCATCCGCGAATGCCATGGCGATATTCATCTGGCCAATATGCTTTGGCATAACGGAGAACCGCTCCTGTTCGACTGCATCGAATTCAACGAAGATTTCCGCTGTATCGATATTGTCAACGATTATGCCTTTTTGCTGATGGATCTGGATGATCGTGGCGCAGACCGGCTCAGTTGGCATTTTCTCAACCGCTACCTGCAGAAAACCGGTGACTACCAGGGGCTGCACCTGCTCGACTACTATCGGAGCTATCGCGCGATGGTGCGAGCAAAAGTGGTCTGCCTGCGACTGGCCCAGGTAGGTCGAGGTGAAAAGGTGAGAGAGAACGATGAGGCTTTGCTGCATAGCTATCTCGAGCTTGCTGAGCGCTACACACAACAAAGAAGAACGCCACTGATCATAACCCACGGCTTTTCAGGCTCAGGCAAAAGCACTTTTATCCGCCAGTTGGCTCCTCGATACGGTGCAATAGGCATCCATTCAGACATTGAGCGCAAACGGTTGCACGGGCTGGAGGAAGCAGATAAAAGTGATTCAACCCTTGCCGCCGGAATCTACTCAGAGCACGCGAGTGAGAAAACCTACCACCGACTATTGGCGTTGGCCGAAACTGCTATTAAAGCAGGCTTCCCGACAATTCTTGATGCGACCTTCCTCAAACAGCAACAGCGCAAGCAGGCACGCAGGTTGGCAGAGCGGTTAAAGGTCCCCTTTATCATTCTCGATTTCACAGTGAATGAAAAAGAACTGTTTCTCCGGGTTGCTGAGCGCAGCATTAACACTGGGAAAATTTCAGAAGCGACGCCAGAAGTGCTGCAAATGCAGTTGCAGCAAACAGAACCGCTGGCTGCCGATGAAAAACTTGCTTCCCTAAAAATCTTTCCCGACACGCCAGAAGAAGATATTGTCATCCGCATCAAGCATAGCTAAATTCAGTGGAAAAGTTATTTACAGGAGCATCAGCTTTTGCCTATTGTGGGAAGGCTTGTTGCTCTTTTATGTGAAAAATGTTCATATTGAGGATATCAGTTGCTTCGTATCAGTCTGATTTTATTATTACTTTTAGCCTTATCCGCCTGCAATGAGGTCCCCAGCGAAAAGGTTGTTTCGCTAAAACTCCAGCACCCCCCGAGCGATGCCGACTGGCAGCGAGCGGCAGTTCACCGGATCAGTGTCGTCGGTGGCCGCCCACATAAAGAGATCCTGTTCCCAGATATCGATCAAGACATGGTCCACACCAGTACTGCCTCCTGTCACCATGGCGCGGCACTACCGGAACCGATCACGGTTGAAGTGCGCTCCTTTTACACCGACAGCCAACTCTACCTGCAGCTCAAATGGCCCGACGCGACTGCGGACCGCCAGATCCGCCAGTGGCGTTACAACGGAGAGAGCTGGCAGACAAGCAACGCCATGGAAGACGGCTTCGGCATTCTCTGGCCCGGCAAACGAAAGCCAGAAAAGTTCAGTTGTGCCCGCGCCTGCCATCTGGATGACTTCGGCGTGCAGGGAGCCCGCTTCCACGCCCAAAACCGGATGAAGCTGGCAGGTACCGATACCCGCTTCGATCTCTGGAATTGGCGCGCCGAGCGCACTGGCCGTTTCGGCTTTGCCGATGACCGCTATCTGGACCAGGAAGGGATGCACGGGGATCTACCGGGCGAACTGTTTAGGGAAAACTCCCGTGCTGTATTGCAGGAAAATGGGCTAAAAGCGTTTGCCGATGGTGATCAACCGGTTTACGATCAGGAAGGCGAACCGTTTGCCGGACGATTTATTCCGGCCGGCAGTACGGCACCCGGTTATCTGACCGAGCTACCGAGTGGCGATCGGGCCGACATTTCAGCACACAGCGAGCATGTTGACGGTCACTGGGTCGTCACCCTGCGGCGCGCCTTGCAGACCGGTTCGCCGCGGGATGTTCAGTTCTCATCTGGCCAGGAATTTGCATTTGGCCTTTCCGTGATGGACAATACGCTTTACGACCATTACGCATCCAAATATGAAGAATCCCTGTTGCTTGTCGCAGAGGATGATTGAGGAGATACCCGTGAAATTGATTACTGTTTTTTTCTGCTGCCTGTTACTGACACTGGCCGGTTGCAACGAACCCAAGACAGACAGCAGCACCGACCAGGCGAAGCTGATCAACGTCAAAGGGGTCGTGGTTGCACCTCTCGAACAGACCTACCTGTACATCTATAAACAAGGAATGGATTTGTACGGCCCGGCGTACGCGCGCTCTGAGGCTACCGGCAGGGATGGCGCTTTTCAGCTGAACTTGCCGGAGGGCGATTACATCGCCGTCGCCCGCAAACGCCAGGAAGGGGAGACCGCTGGCCCGGTGCTGGCCGGCGACTTTCGCAGCGACTTCATGCAGCTGAAGGTTCGTGAAGGGATGGCTGAGCTGACCTTGGTCGCTCCGAAAAAGATCGGTGACGAGCGCCGCTTGACCGACGTGGCAACCAGCGGCACCACCGGACTGGAAGGCCTGATCACCGATGCCGACGGCAATCCGGTCGCCGATGCCCGGGTTCAGGTTTACGACCATGTCCAGATGTCGGAACGACCGAAATTTGTCTCCAGCAAAACAGGTCCTGACGGACATTATAAAATCCTGTTGCCGGAAGGTGGCACCTACTACCTCTGCGCGCGCAACAAATTCGGCGGCCCCCCAAAACTTGGTGATCTTTACGGACGCTACGATCAGGGCACCATCGAACCATCGGCCGTAGTGGTACGACTCGGTGAGATCGTTCAGGATGTCAACATCACCGTCAACAAGGTCTGGTAATGCGCTATCTGCTTCTGCTCCTGCTGTTTTTCACCGGCTGCCAGCAACTGGGCGAATCTATCTCTCTCGACGAGGTCAGCGCCAAGGCACGTTCTGGCGATCGAAAGGCGATCGAGCAACTAGTCGGGTTACTCAGCAGTGAAGGAGAACTGACCAACGAGCGGGTCTATTCGGTGTTGGTCAGCCTGAATTCCGCAGAAGTGATCCCGGTGCTGCTGGGAAAAGTGCACAGCAGCGATCGGATACAGCGGGAATATGTCATCGCCGCGCTCGGTAATCATCAAGCGGCAACGGCGGTCAAACCGATTGCCGAGGTGCTCGCCGACCGGCAACTGAAACGCCGCTATATTGCAGCCTGGGCGCTGGGAGAAATCGCGCAACCGGATTGCGTTCAGCCGCTGCTGAATGCATTAGGCGATTCGGATGGCGAAGTCCGCAAAGCAGCGACCAGGTCACTGATCAAGCTGAATCGCCTGGCGACAGAACCTCTAATCGATTTCCTGTCGCACACCGAGTCAACGACCGCTGCCGGCGCGATTCGCGCCTTGGGAGATATCGCCGATCCGCTTGCCTTTGAAGTTTTGGCGAACAGAATCAAGGGGGCTAATCGGGCCGAGGTCATCTTAGCCCTCGGGAAACTGAAGGATTCGCGTTCTGAACCACTGCTGATCGAAGCGCTGCAGGATGCTGACTGGCAGGTGCGGATGAATGCGGCAATGGCCCTATCGGAAGTTGGCGGTGCAGCTTCAATTATGCCCTTGGAGACAGCCCTCCAGGATGACGTCAACGTGGTTCGCGAGTGGTCAGCCCGCAGCCTGGAAATGTTGACCGGGAAACATTACCGATACCGGAATGAAACCGGCGAGTTGGTTCTTCCCTACAACATCTACCACTAGTCAATGGATACGTTGTGAAGATCGACCTGTTACAAATAAAGGGGCTCGGCGCCCTGCTGAAATCGCCCTGGTTCTGGCGACTCTGCAGGATATTTCTGTTGGCGATATTGTTACTGATGATCGGCTACGGCTGGCACCAGCATGCCATTCCTGGCGTTGCGGCCGCCGACCCGCTGATGTACACCAATCTGGCCACTTACGGTCTCTGGGTACTCTGGCTGATGGGAGTGGTGTTTGTTGCCCTGTTGTTTGGGCGCCTCTGGTGCGCCTTCTGCCCCCTAGGCTGGCTGAATGGGATCATCTCCCGCAGTGGCCTGAAACGCACCCTGCCCGGCTGGCTGCAAAATCAGTATCCAGTCACCCTGACCTTGATCGTGCTACAATTAGCAGTTTATTGGCTATCGATTCATCGCTTTCCCGACTACTCCGCGGTTCTGATGGCAACCGCCATCGGTTTGGTCATCTCCAGTGGTCTATTGTTCCGACAACGCGCCTTTTGTTCGCTGTTCTGCCCTGCCGGTGCGGTCATGGCACTCTACGCACGGATCGCACCGTTTCAGTTACGTGTCGGACAACAAGCCGTCTGCGATAGTTGCGACAGCCGGCAATGTGTTTCTGAAGAGCCGAGTTGGCGGCGGTTCGAATGGGGACGCGGCATTCTGTTCTGGAACAGCTTGCGCCCCGGTTGCCCGATCGACCTACATCCACAGCAATTGACTGACGACGCGGGCTGCACCCTCTGCATGCAATGTGTCGACAACTGTGCACACCACAATCTTCAGCTCGGTTTCCGCCCCTGGCTGGCGGAGCTGGGACAAAAAGGGCTGAACCGGAGCGAGACCCTGTTTGTTGTGGTTCTACTGGGGATGCTGACCGCCAGCTTCAGCAAAGTAAACATCTCGCTGCGTGAAGTCCTGTTCTGGCTGCCGCAACAAGCAGCCGTCGCATTAGGCTGGCAAACTCCCGGCTATGCGTTGCTAGCAGCAATCTGGGTCACGTTGATCTTGCCGCTGCTGCTCCTGCTCCCGGGGCTGATACTGTTCAAGCTGCGCCACCTCCGTGAGAGTACCTTGCCTGCGAAAACGGGAACAACTGACTTGGAAAACAGCCTGCCGCTGAAGCCGAGCTCTGACAGCAGCTGGACCGCACTTGGCCAACTGCTGTTACCCTTCATCCCTCTACTACTCACTGTCCACCTGATTCTTGCCCTGGTCAAGCTCAACACTAAAGGAGCTTACCTGCCCCTGGTGCTGCAGGATCCGACCGGTGTGCAGAGCTACCTAGCCATGCAAATTACGCAGACCGTAGCCCAACCTACCGCGCTGCTCCCTCTCGAAATTCTGAAGTGGCTGGCGTTAGCAATCCTTCTGTTCGGCTACCTGTTCAGTCTGCTTGCAGCCCGCAAAATAGCCAATCGGTTGCTTAGCGACAGGGCTGTACAATTTTATTTCTGGGCGTCAGTCGTCGGAGTGAGCATACCAGCCGTTCTGTACACGGACACCCTCATCCGCTGGCTGTTTGTTCGCTAGCAAAGCTTCTGTGAAACCAGAAGACTGCACCGGCTATTTTCAACTGCAAGACCGGCTTTCTTTTCTTCTTCTTTCCCGGTCCACTTCAAGCATCCAGAGAGTTTTTCTTAACAATCTTGGACATAAAGCAACACGCCTTCGAATAGACGCTTGCCGTTTTTATTAAAAACTCGACTGAACTGATTGCGAATACCATATTTAGAAGGTAAAATTCTAATTTTTGTGGTTGGGATTATTTATCCCGTGGAGGGGACAATGAGTCTTACATCGCATCAGAAATTATTATTCTACGTTGCCTTTCTGTTATCAGGGTTCTGTGCCCTGGTCTACGAAATCCTCTGGACCAAATACCTGTCGCTGACCTTTGGCACGACTATCCTTGCTGCCAGTATTGTTGCCGCGACATTCATGGCTGGTCTGGCAATCGGGAGTTACGCTCTGGGCCGCTATGCGGATCGTGACGTTAATCTGCTGCGTCTCTATGCTTTTCTGGAAGCTGGCATCACATTAACCGCCCTTTTATTCGCTCCCACCCTGAGCATTGTCGAGTATATCTATGTTGGCTTGACGCAAACCTTCCCCGACTGGCCCGGCCTACTGCATGGCCTGAATTTCTTTTTTTCCGCCATCCTGCTGTTGCCGCCGACAATATTTATGGGCGGAACATTCCCGTTGATTTGCCGATATTCAGCACGAAGAAAATCGGGAGGACAGATCGGCAGACTTTACGCATTAAATACTGCCGGTGCGATGGCCGGGGCATTTTGCGCCGGATTTCTGTTGATCCCGACCTTCGGCTTGACAGCCACCGGCTACTTGGCAGCCATCCTGAACCTGTTGATCGCTGCAGTCGCATTCTGGTTATCTTTCAATTCAAATCAGACCTTGATCAAACCACCGGTGAAGAGATTTCTGCAACCACTTCGTCACCATACAATTCTGATCAGCGTTGGATTTATCGGTTTCTTTTCCCTCGCCTACGAAATCCTCTGGACCCGGGTTTTTCTCCTGTTTCTCGGCAACACCAGCTATGCATTTTCACTGATGCTGAGCGCCTATCTGATCGGCATCGCGCTGGGGGGAGTCTTCTATTCCAAACTGGTGCACCCGAAGATGAACGAAAAGCAGCTTTTTATTCTGCTAACCACCCTGATGGGAACGGCGATCCTGGCTACCGTTCCATTCTACGACCAATTGGCCAAGGCTTTTCTGGTCGCCCATCAGCTTACCGGCGAACGCTGGTGGCTGCTAACCGCCTGCTCTTTCCTGATCATCTTTCTAGTGATGGCGATCCCGACCATCCTCTCCGGCGCCCTGCTTCCGACAGCGGTTGCCATCCTCGATCCGGGAAAGGCCCACACCGGCGAAGGGGTTGGGCTGGTCGTTCTGCACAACACCATCGGCGCAGTCTGTGGAAGTCTGGTGGCGGGCTTCGTGCTGATCCCATTGCTCGGCACTTTCGACAGTTTTCGCCTACTGGCTCTGATCAACTTGGCGTTGGCCATTTATCTGTTCTGGTACTTCTCCCGCCAGACCAAAATCGGTCTGATGGTTGTCGCGCTGGTTGTTATCGGGCTGATCTTTTCCTTCACTCCGCTTAACTGGAATGAGAAACTGATGAACAGCGGCGTCTATTGTTACGCCACAAAATATTTACGGATGGGTGGCATCGACAAAGTCCTAGAGAAAGAAAAGGTTCTCGAAGTCATCGAGGGGACTGACACCACAGTAGCCGTGCATGAAAGTCTGAATGGGCAACTCCGCTTCTTTACCGTCAACGGCAAGACCGATGGGGGCACCGGGCAGGACATGTCGACCCAAACCCTGGTGGGACAGTTGCCGATGCTGATGCACCCACATCCGGAAGAGGTGCTGGTCATCGGCCTAGGCACCGGCATTACGTTGCGCGGTCTGAGCGCCCACCCAACCGACCGAATTGACTGTGTCGAACTTTCACCGGGCGTGGTAAAGGCAGCGGGATACTTCACTGAAGCAAACGGCAACGCGCTGGACGACCCGAAAATCAACTTGATCATCCGCGACGGCCGTAACCTGTTGATGACCCAATCGAAAAAATATGACGTGATCATCTCCGAACCATCCAACCCCTGGCAGGCGGGAAATGCCAACCTGTTCACAGCCGACTTTTATCAGCTCGCCGCAGCGCACCTGAAGGAAAACGGGCTGTTCTGTCAGTGGATCGGGCTTTACGATATCACCACCGGGAATCTGCGCACCCTGACCCGCACATTTATGCAGACCTTTCCCCGTGTACTTGCGTTCAAAGCCGGCTCGGACATGGTTCTGGTCGGAGCCCAACATGAACTAGTGCTCGATTACCAGCAACTGAAGCAGCGCTTCGTGCGGCCAGCGATCGACCAAGTTCTCGCCCGCGTGAACATCGGGGATCCGGGTGAGCTGATTGCCGGTCATTATCTTTTTTCCGAGCGGGCGCTGAAAGAATTTTCCGGGACCGGCAACTACAATACCGATGACCACTCGTTGCTCGAGTATTCCGCCCGCTTCAATCTTGGGGAAAAAACTCTGGGCGAGTACCAGAGCAATAATATGACTGCCCTGCTTGAAGCGCAGAAAAAGGTATTTATTCCACTGGTCAACCTTGGCGGTAGTCCACCACAGGTTGCGGAGGTGTTCCGAGAACTGGCAAAGGGGTATGAAAAAAATGGCCGGCGGGCCGAAGCAGTCCACTTCATGCGCAAAGCAGCTCAGCTGCACAACCCCCCGAGCGGATAAAAACAGGCAGGAAGCACAGGATCTGCAGCGACTCAAATGGCGCAACACACCCGGAAATGAAGACTGTGATCCAACTCAGTCGAAGCTAGTTTTCTTTTGTCGGGCTGACGGCACTGTTTAGCAGCGCCTGTAGATACTCAGGAATTTGTGGATAGTAAACTGGCGACCAAGGCTGCTGTTGTAAATCCTTCAGTAACGGTATGGCTCCTTCCGGATGCCCCAGTTTGAGCAGCAGCTCCGCCTTTTGTAGCTGTAGAAAGGGATTTTCCGGCAAGGCGGCATAAGCCAAATCGAGCATTTTCAACGCCTGGTCGGGTCGCTTTTTTTCCCAGGCAATGCCCGCCAGCGTCGAATACTCCAGCCCGTAAGCAGGCTCCAATTCAACAGCCTCGGCCAAGCTGTCCAACGCCTCATTGCCCTTTTTCATTTTGCGCAGCAGCTGATAGTACGCATAGCGGACCGAAGCGTCCTGTGGCGTATCCTTCTTCAGCTGACGATAGATCTCGTCAATCTTTTCATCTTGAAAAAAGTTGTCTAAATATAGAGCTTTGCGGCGTAGCTCCCAGCTATTGGGAAGCGGTTGCGCCAATAATTGCGGATCCATAAACAGTCGTTCCAATGTGCTGGCGACAAACCGAGTGCTCAAGGGCAGGTTGCCATCAAGATTCGAGCAGGAGATGGAAACACTGCTTAGCTTCACTCCCAGCCCTTGAAGTTGCCCCACAAAGTTGTAGAGCAATGGATAGAGTGGTGTTTTGATTTCACCTTTGTACAGCGGAGAAAAATAGCTGAGGTCGATATGCAGAAGATTTTCACCACTGATCGATTGCAACTGATCAAGCTGAACAGCACGAAAAGGGGTACCATTGATCATCCCGCTGAAGGTATTGTCTTGCAGGGAAAAGCTCTCCGCTTCCTGCGGGGTGGCGGATCCCGACTCCACCAATTGCTCGCGAAACAGTTGCAGATTTAACTGTTCTACCTCGACCTGTGACGGAAAAACCCAGGTCACTGATGAAAAAACATTTGCCTCGATCGCTGCTCGCAAGCCCATACGAGGCAACAGCAGGGGGTTAGCGAACTGGGGATTAAGCTGTTTCGTATCCAGCGTCCCATCTTTGATTTGCCGAACAATCTGTTGCACCAGAGACTTCGGTATCGGTTGCAGAAACGGATCTTGTGAGAAGAGTAGTAACAGCGGTTTTTCCTGTTGACTATTCGCCCAGAGTTCCAACGCCTGCGAAGGAAATTCAAGAAGACGTGCACTTTTATGTTGCAGAGCCGGCGGATCAGTCTGAAGGTCAGGCTGATCTGCGGCCTGAAGTTGTGGGCAGTTCAGCAGAAAAAAAAGTAACAGAATTGGAAAAAATCTCATAAAAACCTCCGAAAACTGATCCAGTATAAGGCATTAATAATCTTTTCGCTATTCTGCTAGTCATGAATTTATCTTTTCTTTTTTGACCCGTCCTAAAAAGTCTGAAAACAGCCCAAAAATTTTCCGAGGCCAGATTCCTCCTAACTTATTCGTAAAAAGACTGTTCAAATTAGTGATTTCCCCCCCTCAAACTGGAAAAGACATTCATCAATAGAAAACTAACAAAAATACCTACTGTCATAACAGCGGCGACCACTTGGCCGAGCCGGGAGCAAAGCGCTCCACCTGTCACGGCATGAGCAGGATGACAACGGTTCTGCACATCTCCGATAGTAGTCCCGAGAAGGTGTGTAACTTCTGTCATATGGAAGGGCATCCGCAGGCACCCGACGGGGTCAACCCGGGCGGCACCATGACCGGAGCACCTTATCTGCGCGGCAGCGGGATGGGCAACCTGTATGAAGAGGATGGGGCGCCGTGGGATAAGAACTACATATCGCAGACAGTCTTTGGCGCTGTTCCCCGGGGTGAGACCTTTACCAACGCGGAAAACATCTTCGCCTACAGCCACGGCAGACCGGCACCTGTGGCCTATGACTGGGATAAAGGTCGGCCAAGTGATACCAGCCATTATCCGGTCATGGTCCTGGACACCCCATTTATTTATCAGGGTGAAACCGCTCTGGCGGGTGGTGGCTATCGCGGACCTGACTCAAATGCCGGCGGTTATAATCCTCCGCCGACATTAGATCAGCCATATGCCTTTAACTCCTACGATTGGGGAGCAACTTCGGATGCCGCTGTCACCGACATGATGCACCATCAGTTCAGCTGTTCAAAGTGCAATAACCCGCACGCATTGCGGTTGCCGATGCTGATGATCACCAACTGTCTCGATATCCGGCATAACACCTGGGACGAGAACAATTCGTCGCAGCAGAACACCTTCACGTCCTCCGCGCAGAACTGTCACTGTTATGATGACAGCCGCGCGACACAACAGCAAAAAGGTGGCTGGAACAAGATTACACCGTGGCAGAATGAAAACATCAACAAGACGGCGCATCCGTAATTAATCGAACAAATATGGCTCGATG
>NZ_QKAP01000048.1 GCF_003247215.1 Malonomonas rubra
CCCTATTGCGCGGTAGGCTGAGGCCTGATTGTTCATACCCGCGGCGGGGATGTTATCAACACCCAGGGGGACCCGGATCATCCGATCAACCGCGGCACCTTCTGCAGTAAGGGCTCGGCCCTCTAGCAATTACGGCACAACCAAAAACGAATCACTGAACCGATGTACCGGACTAAGGGTTCGCGCGAATGGAAGAAGGTCTCCTGGACTGGTTACTTGAAAGTTGTTGACAGTCGCGAATTGGGCGAAGGATTACCGATGGATGTCGAAGACCTTAACAGCATGCACCTCGACCTGATGGCACAGAAAGAGGGCTTTACAAAGGGAAAATCGATCAGAAATAACCGGGGATATTGATGGACACGAAACTATCACGAAGCATCTACCGGCTTAAAAGCGGTACTCTGCAACCGGCTCGACGAACCATCGTTGAAGAGTACCCGCTGCGCCTGCGGGTTAACGGCCGCGAACTGGCAACCTTGATCTGTTCGCCTCATCAGCTGAATTTCCTGCTGGTCGGTTTTTTTCGCCTGCAAGGCTTTGTCGAGTCGCTCGACGACATTCAGACATTGGGAATTTGTCAGGATTTCGGTTTGGCGGAAGTTCGCTTGAAAGGCGAACTGCCGCGGCAGCTGCTACCGACTCTGACCTCTGGCTGCGGAACCGGAATTTCCTACAACCTGCCGCAGACGTTGCTGACCGCTGTCGCAAGTAAGCAGCAAAGTTTTTCCAGTAATAGCTTGTTCCTGCTGATGCGCCAGCTTTGCAGGCAGGCCGAGCTTTATCGAAACCACGGGGGAATTCACTCGGCCGCCATTGGTGACGAGGGGGGCATGTTGCTCTATGCCGAGGATATAGGCCGGCATAACACGCTTGACCGTTTAGCCGGCGAGGCTTGGTTCAAACAGATCGATCTTACCGGCAAGATGCTGGTCACTTCGGGGCGGGTTTCGACCGAGATGGTTGCTAAAGCAGCCAGATTGGGGATCGGGTTGATCGCCTCTCGCACGTCACCGACTGATAAAGCCATCGAACTGTGCAAACAGGCCGGAATCACTCTGATCGGTTACCTGCGCGGTGAATCGTTTGAGGTTTATAGTCACCCAAAGAAACTGCGAATTCCAAACCAGAACGAGCGCATACTCGGTGTCACTGGCGTGATCCTAGCGGGTGGCGAAAGTCGCCGGATGGGGAGCGACAAGTCGCTATTGCCAATTCAGGGCGCACGTTTTATCGATCATGTTTATGCACGCCTGGCGGACCTGTTTGATGAAGTGATCATCGTTACCAACGCACCTGACCTTTACAGCGATATTCCCTGCCGAAAGGTTTCGGACATATACCGCGGGCAAGGGGCTTTAGCGGGAATCCACGCCGGGCTTATGCACGCCAGACAAAAACAGATTTTTGTCGTTGCCTGCGATATGCCGTTCGTCACACAGGACGTCGTGCGGGAAATCTGCGCGGCAGCGGAACAGGGTGACCTGGTGTTGCCGATCAGCAGTAGCGGTCATGAACCGTTACATGCGCTTTATGCCAAAACTTGCCTGCCCGCAATGGAGCAAGTTTTGGCGACGGGTAAAAAACGGATTACCAGCTTTTTCGATCAGGTGCGGGTGGTGGAATTCCCCTCCGAACGGCTCCAGCAGCTCGACCCGCAGGAACAAAGTTTTCGCAATATCAATACGCCGGAAGAATATTTTCAGCTGCGTGGAGCTGAAAAATCTGCTATTGTGCGGAAGTTGCATAAGAAGCAGCAGGCTTAACCATCACAATCAAATTATAACGATCTCCGAACCGTCCCGCCTAACAGGGTTTCCTCATGGCGGTCGGTCGATGGGTGCCACTGGAAACGGTTGTGCCTCCCGTATTTGGAAAGGTGATCCCGATCTCACAGACCGTGTAGCAGCTGTGTCTAGTGAGCTAATGGGCTCTTTCCATCCGGAAGGAGCTTTTTTTATGGATCAAATAGCATGTTGCTCCAACTGAACGACATAACCCTGCAACAGGGAGGATTTGACTTACAGGTGCCACAGCTGTCTCTACAGGCCGGACGCTTGTATGTCTTGCAGGGAGAAAACGGCTCGGGGAAAAGCACGTTGCTGCGTCTGCTGGCGCTATTGCAACAACCACAGGCCGGAACCGTTCACTTTGCAGGGCAGCCTGTCAACTGGAGAACGGAACGCCTACAAAAGCTAAGGAAAAATATCACTTTGCTGGAGCAGAACCCTTGGTTGTTTACCGGAACTGTAGAGAAAAACCTCGCCTTCGGGTTGAAGGTGCGAGGGATGCGTGGAACTGAATTACACAGCAAAATTGATCAAGCACTTAACATCGTCGGATTAAGAGGCTTCCAGAAACGAAAAGCGAAGGAGCTCTCTGGTGGAGAAACCAGACGCGTAGCCCTTGCCCGCGCCCTTTGCCTGCAGCCGCAACTGTTACTGCTCGATGAGCCAACCGCTAACCTGGATGTCAAGCAGGTCGAAATACTGGAACAGTTTCTTGTCACTTTACCGAAGCGGGCAATGACAGTTGTAATTGCAAGTCATGATAAAGACCAATCGGAACGACTCGGCGGTTTAGCAATCAGAATACAAAATGGCCAGCTGATCAATAATCAATTGTCAGGAACACAATTGAGGGCGGTTTAATAATTTTGAACCTACACAATTCAATGCTCCGAGTCCTTACACCTGTCGATTTACATCGTGGTGTCAGGACCGTTGGGTAGGACTGGAAACGGCCCTGCCTCCCGTGTTTGGAAAGGAGTCTTACAGTGGCATAGAGGATGTCGCTGTTATGGCCTCTAAAGAGGCCTTTTTACTACATGGAAAAAGTGGAGGAAAAAAGATGAAAATATTGCGTATTGTTGTTTTGTTAAGCTGCTTGGTACTGCTTGCCACCAGTGCCATCGCTACTGAGCGGTTGCGTCTGGCAACGACTACTTCGACCGAAAACTCCGGTCTGCTGGCCTATCTGCTGCCGCCATTTGAAAAGGCGAACGACTGTGTGGTTGATGTCATCGCCGTCGGTACCGGCAAAGCAATAAAACTGGGAGAAACCGGTGACGTCGATGTCATCATGGTACATGCCCGCAGCAAGGAGGATAAGTTCGTCAATGAAGGCTACGGAGTCGACCGCCGTGACATCATGTACAACGATTTTGTTATCCTCGGCCCGGACAACGACCCGGCCGGCATTAAAGGAGAAACCGACGCCGCTGCTGCGATGGGTAAAATTTCCGCCAGCCAAAGCACCTTCGTCTCCCGGGGCGACGATTCCGGCACTCACTCCCGCGAAAAGCAACTGTGGAAGAAAGCTGGCGTCGCGCCGGACGGTGACTGGTACCTAGAAGCGGGTCGTGGCATGGGCGAGGTTATCGTCATGGCTGGCGAGCGTCAAGGATACACACTGAGCGACCGTGGCACCTACATCGCCTACGCAGAAAAGACACCGCTGAAAGTTGCTGTTGAAGGCGATCCGGGTCTATTCAACCCCTACGGCGCCATCATGGTTAACCCGGCCAAGCATCCTCACGTCAAGGTTGAGTTGACAAAGAAGTTTCTTGATTTCCTTGTCTCCGATGAAGCCAAACAGCTGATCACCGGTTTCCGCAAAGGTGGCAAGCAGCTGTTCTACATCGCCGACTAAGGAGCCATTTTGGGCTATTTGGGCGATTCACTGATAACAGCAATCGAGCTGATCTTCAGGCTTGATCAGGAGGTCCGGATGACCGTATGGACCTCCCTCTATACCTCGAGTACCGCCATAGTCATCGCAGGTTCTCTCGGAATACCGGTTGGTTTGTGGTTGGGACTTAACCGTTTTCGTGGTCGGCAATTGCTGATAACATTACTCAATACCATGATGGCATTGCCGACGGTGGTAGTCGGCCTGCTACTATTCGGGCTGTTCAGCCGTCAGGGGCCACTCGGTCCGATGGGCCTGTTGTTTACTCCCTGGGCGATGATCTCCGGTCAGGTGGTTTTGGCTACACCGATCGTGGCCAACCTGGTTTTGACAGCGGTAACCGGTGCCGACAGCCGTATCATCAATACGGCTTTAACCCTCGGTGCCTCGCAGTTTCAGGCAGCGCGGCAACTGCTGCGAGAAATCCGCTTTGGGGTG
>NZ_QKAP01000021.1 GCF_003247215.1 Malonomonas rubra
CCCAGTAACACCACATCAGGATCCTGCCGCAAGATATATTTCAGCGCTTTTTTGAAGGATTGTGTATCTGCCCCAACTTCCCGTTGATTCACCAAACACTTTTTGTGCGGATGCAAATACTCGATTGGATCTTCTATGGTAATGATGTGCTCATTGCGAGAGGAATTGATCGCATCGATAATGGCCGCCAAGGTCGTCGACTTACCGCTTCCGGTCGGTCCGGTGACCAGAACCAATCCACGCGGTTTCCGCGAGAGGGATTTTACCACCGCCGGCAATCCAAGATCTTCAAAGCTTTTGATTTCGAAAGGGATCGAACGAAAAGCTCCGGCCACCGCACCACGCTGCATAAAAATATTACCACGGAAACGCGACAGCCCTTTGACCCCGAAAGAGAGATCAAGCTCATTTTCCTCTTCAAATATCCGTTTCTGCGAATCGGTCAAAACACTGTAGCAAAGCTGCTTGGTTTCCGCTGGGGACAGAGGTTCGATATTTAAAACTTGCATATGTCCATCGACCCGGATCTGCGGCGCGGTCCCTGTCGATATATGCAGGTCGGAAGCCCCTTTTTCGATCATAGCGTTAAGCAGTTGATGCATATTGGCCATAAAACAAACCTCTTAGTCGGGCTGGTATTTACTGCTGTTCATCACCTACGGTACAGCGAAGCACTTCCTCCAGGGTGGTAACCCCTTCCATCATCTTGGTCAAGGCAGATTGGCGCATGGTCTTTACCCCAAGCCGCATCGATTCTTGTTTAATCTCAGCTGTATTGGCGCCAGACAGAACCATCTCCTTGATATCTTCGAACATCGGCATTACCTGATAGATACCGATCCGCCCCTTATAGCCGGTATCGTTACAGACAGAGCATCCCTTACCTTTGTAGACCGTAAACTTACCGAGTTCCTCTTCTGGAACCCCTGCAGCAATCAAGGCATCCTTGGGAGTATCTATCGGCTCTTTACATTCCGTGCAGATTCGCCGCCCAAGACGCTGGGCGGAAATCAGGTTAACCGCAGAGGCAACCAGAAACGGTTCGATCCCCATATTCAACAGACGGTTAATGGTACTGGGCGCATCGTTGGTGTGCAGGGTGGATAAAACCAGGTGACCAGTCAAGGCAGCCTTGACTCCGATCTCGGCGGTTTCAAAGTCGCGAATCTCGCCAATCATGATGATATCCGGGTCTTGACGTAGAAATGCACGCAACGCGGCGGCAAAGTTCAGGCCAATTTCTTCGTGCATCTGTACTTGGTTGATACCAGCGAAGTTAAATTCGACCGGGTCCTCCGCAGTGGAAATATTCTCAGTCACCTTGTTCAATTCCGACAGGGCGGAATAGAGCGAAACTGTCTTGCCACTACCGGTCGGGCCGGTGACCAAAACCATGCCGAATGGCTTGTGAATCTCCTGCTTGAACCACTTAAGTGCTTGTTCTTCGTAACCTAGTTTGGTCATATCAAGCTGTAAGTTACTCTTGTCGAGCAAACGCAAAACGACCTTTTCACCAAATAGGGTCGGCAGGCAGTTGACCCGGTAGTCCATCTCAACCCCGCGCCCCATTTTGATCTTAATCCGCCCATCCTGCGGTAAACGACGCTCGGCGATATCGAGATCGGCCATAATTTTAATCCGCGAGGTGATGGCGTTTTTCAACTTACGTGGCGGTTTCATCACTTCGTACAGAACACCGTCGATACGATAACGCACCCGAAACACATATTCGTACGGCTCGATATGGATATCGGACGCTTTCCTTTTTATCGCATCAGTCAGAATCAGGTTAACCAGTTTGACTACCGGAGCATCCTCACTCGCCTTTTCCAGTTCTCCGACATCTTCCAGAGAAGTGTCTTCAATCAGTTCAAGATCATCGAAATTCTCCAGATCTCCCATGACATCAGCAAGGGTCGAGCTTTGATCATAATATTTATCGATCGCTTCTTTAATCGCGGCTTCTGCCGCAACAACGACCTCGACATTGAAGCCGGTCATAAACTTAATATCATCGATGGCGAAGATATTCGAAGGATCTGACATGGCGACGATCATTGTCGCGCCCGCTCGGTTGATTGGAACAAGTTGATATTTCTGAACAACGTCGGCAGGAATCAGGCTGATAACTGCAGGATCGATATCGAATTCAGACAGGTTGATGGATGGAACACCGTAATGCTTCGACAGGAAAGAGGCAAGATCGTTTTCTTCAACATAGCCAAGTTTGATCAGTGCCGCACCAAGCCGAATCCCCTCTTTTTTCTGCTCATGAACAGCTTTCTGCAGCTGTTCATCAGAGATAAACTCATTACGAACCAGTAATTCACCAAGGCGGTTTGCACTCATCGAAATTTTACCTCTTCCACGCTCATTTGATCGCCCCTCAAGGCAAACCAGAAGATCACACTTCTGGCAGCAATCCCCTCCAGAGCATGTTTTCCAGCGGCTAATTTGGCATGGGCTAAATTTTTACGAAACTCATACTATCAGATCACAACTTATATCATATAACTTTTTAATGCACTAGCATTAATCTTTCAATAAGAAAGATATTCCTGAAATTGAATAATTTGTCGCTCCCCAAGAATTTGGCGAGCCCTGACAACATCGGCACAAATAGCCTCGGTCAACTCTTTCGGTCCAGAGAATTTTTTTTCACCACGCAACCGCTCAACAAAGTAAATACGCATGTTTTGCCCATAGAGATTCCCAGAGAAGTCTAGTAGATGGACTTCAATGGTCGACTTACCATTGTCGAATGTTGGACGCTGACCGAGATTAACCACGCCATTATATTCCTGCAAATTGTGCCGTACCTTGATGGCGTAAACTCCCGGAGCCGGAAGTTGCTCCTTTTCCGTTTCCAGATTTGCAGTGGGAAAACCGATTTTTCGACCTCGCTGCTGACCAGGCACAACGGTTCCCTCAAGGTTATAGTGACGCCCCAAAAGTGCAACCACTTCAGCTACCTTCCCCTCGGAGAGCATTTGCCGAATCCTTGTCGAACTATAGGGTTGCCCGTCAACTCCGACCGGTTTGAGAACGTCAACCAGCACCCCTTTGGCACGACAGTACTCCTGTAAAAATTCTGCATTTCCACAACGATTTTTACCAAAAGCGTAGTCATAACCGATGACCAACCCTTTCACCTGCAACGCCCCGATAAGAACATCATTCACGAACTGTTTAGGATCCATCCCAGCGAATTCTCTTGTAAAAGGAGCTTCAATTAACAGATCCACGTGAGACGCTTCGATCAAGCGCCTTTTTTCGGTCGGGGTATTCAGCAATAAAGGAGCCCTTTCGGGGCGCAGCAACTTTAACGGATGAGGTTCGAAGGTATAAACCACAGACTTGCACTTCATTTCACGTGCGCGGCTGAGCAAAAGACGGAATAAGGTGCGATGGCCGAGGTGAACGCCATCAAAGTTCCCTAGAGAAACAACACAGGGGCCAACCGCACCTGTCGCGGGTAAAAATTGGGTCACAATATCCATTTAATTAATAACCAGTTTAAACAACCATCTTACTAGATTAACGATTGTCGGCCATGTTCGACAAGGCTAAAATCAACTCGACGGCGCCACAACTCGACCTTCTCAACCCTCACCGCTACCGGCATGCCAATACGGAATTCAAGTCGACGGCGCTCTCCGATCAGCACATGTTGAGTTGGTTCAAAATAGTAGTAATCTCCGCTCAAGCTGCGTACATGGACTAGTCCTTCAACAAACTGTTCATCAAGCTCAACGAAAAAACCGAACTCGGCTACTGATGAGATGATCCCGGGAAAGACCTCTCCAATCTTATCCTGCATCAGCTGGCAGCGACGCAACTCAAGCAAATTCCGCTCTGCTGACAACGCACGGCGCTCTTTTGCAGAACATTCTTCGCCAAGAGCAATGAGCTTTTCACTTGGACCTTCAGCCTTGCATACTCCTTTTTCAAGAGCAATCTTCAAGGTGCGATGCACCTGCAGATCGGGGTAGCGACGGATCGGAGAGGTGAAATGACAATAAGATTGGGCAGCTAGACCGAAGTGTCCCTTATTCAGAGGCGTATATTGGGCCTGCTGCAGGCTGCGTAACAACTGCTGATTAAGCAAA
>NZ_QKAP01000062.1 GCF_003247215.1 Malonomonas rubra
TGGGTGCCGACGGTGTGCTGGGTCCAACCCATAGCGTACATGATAGTCGCCGCTTTGCCGGTCTCGCCGCTGGCCGCATAAGTTTTATAAACCTCTAGCAGTTTTTCTTTTGGAGTGCCGGTAATATCGGACACCACATCCATGGTATAGCGGGAGAAGTGTTTTTTCAGCAACTGCAGCACACAGTTGGGATCGCGCATGCTGGGATCGCTTTTGGGTATGCCGCTGGGGTCGTGCTGGAACGCCCAGGTCGATTTATCATAACTGCGCGTTTTGGCATCGTAACCGGAAAACAGTCCGTCCAAATCTCCCGGCATCTTGAAATCGGGACTGACCAAGAAGGGCGCGTTGGTATGTAAGCGCAGATACTCTTCCTGGAATAACTGGTTTTCCATGATGTAGTTGATCATGCCGCCCAGAAATGCGATGTCGGTTCCAGAACGCAAAGCTGCGTAGATGTCAGCCCTGGCGCTAGTGCGGGTGAAACGCGGATCGACGCTGATTAGCTTGGCGCCTTTCCCCATCGCTTCGAGGACATATTTAAAGGAGATCGGGTGGTTTTCTGCGGCGTTCGAGCCCATCACCAGAATCACATCTGCGTTGCGGATATCGATCCAGTGATTGGTCATGGCACCACGGCCGAATGAGGTCGCCAAACTGGCGACGGTGGCGCTGTGTCATATTCGGGCCTGATGTTCGATATACACCAAGCCCCAGCTGCGTAGCAGCTTTTGTAACAGGTAACATTCTTCGTTATCAAGGGCTGCGCTGCCGACCGAGGCGACGCCGTCGGTGCGGTTAACGACCTGTCCCTTGGCATTTTTCTCCATAAAGGTGGCGTCACGGGTATCTTTGACCTTGCGAGCGATCTGCTCAAGCGCCCAATCCCAGGACACTTTCTTCCATTCCCGCGAGCCCTTGGCCCGGTACATCGGTTCGGTGATTCGTTTTTCGTTGTGCCGTAGCTGATAGAGGGCCGAGCCCTTGCTGCAGAGGGTGCCGCGGTTGATCGGATGATCCGGATCCCCCTCGGTGTTGATGACATCCCCTCCGCTGGTATGAACAATCAGGCCGCAGCCTACCGCGCAATAGGGACAGATGGTGGTCGTTTCTTTGGCATACTGGATAGCCAGCGGTTCGGCATAGGCTTGTGCGGGTTTCAAACCTACGCCGATAATCGAAGCGCCAAGTGCCCCACCGGAGACCTGCAAAAAGCTTCTTCTACTAAGCTCCATGTTTCTCCTCCTTGTGGTCTGAGCAAGTATCTTTGACAAATCTGTGTTTCGGCTTTAATGACCTCCAAAAGCCTTTACGAGATTTGAAACAATCCTAGAAGCAACTTCATACTGGCTGTACTGATCAGGACATCTATGTTTTTATGATTTTCCGAAAATCGATAACTCTCAATAAAAGCAGGCGACCACATCTGTAAAAAAACAACATATATTCCAGTCACTTTGTGAACTCATTATAAATATAATTTTTAGCTCAATTTGACGATTATGCAAGTTTATTGGGCTGCTAACAGTTCAGATTGCAAAGACATGGAGAGCGATAGAAAAAAAGCTCCCACCAATCAATGGCAGGAGCTTTGAAAAACGTTTAGTTGTGATAGGGAACGGCTGTTTAGCTACTATGTTCCTTCAGGCGAACAGGAGTCGACCCATCATTGCTGACCAGTGTGCCACGCAGGCGGAAATAATCCTCCGGTGTGTTGATGTTTTGGAAGCTCCGCTCCTGAGGATCGAATTGTCTGATTCTGCTTGCGGGCAACTCTACTAGTTTGACCTGATCAAAGAAGCGCACAATCCGTTTCAGCCCGGCGTCGAGAACCTGCTCCATCGCCGGAAGACAGCTTCTGCTATATAGAGCATGCAACGGTTCGTGACCACTGCTGCTATGCGGGATTACCAGATCACCTTTTTCTGCGTGGGAGCAGATCTCTTTAACTACCGCCGAAGAAACGAAGGGCATGTCACACCCGACGACAAAAATCTTTTCTGTTTTGGCGTGTGACAGGCCTGAATGCACGCCGGCAAGCGCTCCCTGCGCATAATAGATGTCGGGCACCTTGCGACAGGGGATTTCGTTGTACAGGTCGGGCGAGTTGGTGACGATGATCACTTCGTCGAACAGACTGGCCATCCGCCGGTAAACATGATCGATAAAGCGGGCGCCCTGAATCGGCAGCAGTGATTTGTCGCTGCCCATACGGCGGCTTTCGCCACCGGCGAGGATGACGCCGGTAACCCCGGCAATTCGTTCGCCACCAGCCGAAATCCGTAGCTGTTGCGAGTGGCTGTAGACTTCCATATTCTGGCCACGTACGTAGCCGATCAAAGTGATGCCAGCCTGCTCGCAGAGAGCGATCGCTTTATCGGTCGGCGAGGTGCGCGATGCAATCAGGCCGATTCTGAGCCGGGCCGCTTTGGCGATCATCTCAGTTGAAACCCGCCCCGAAGTGACCAGCATCAAATCCTGTAGATCGATGTCACGAAACATCGCTTCGCCGGCAACCCGGTCGAGTGTGTTGTGCCGGCCTATATCCTCAGCGTGCAGTAATAACAGTCCGTCGCGATCACCGATTGCGGCCGAGTGGATTCCGCCATGATTGCGGTACTGCTCGGTCAGATTGTTCAGCTCTCTCATCAGGCGCAGAACGCTGTCGCTGTCGTAATGGCGTGGTCGCTGCTTATTTTCACTTAGCAGCTGTTGCGGCAGGTTGTAGGCAATCCCGGTTCCACAACCGGAGGTCAGCGTCGGTTGTAGACGTTCCGGCAGGTCGCCTTTCAGGCGGACCTCAGCCAGACCGAAATCAGAGCAGACGCCTAGGGACTGAATATCATCAAGTGAATCGATAAAACCTTGCAGGCGGAAAAAACCGGCCAGCAGGAAATTGAGTTTGTGTGGCGAGCAGACCAGGGTTGCCAGTTCGCGGCCGTTGACCCGCAGGCGTAGCGGGTACTCTTCGACCACCTGTCGTTGCAGTTGTTCGCTGCGTCCCTGACTGACGCGGATAATTGTATGTGCGGCAGGCTCATGCATGGTGCTATCCATCAGTTATTCAAACAGATTAACGTCACTGTCGCTTCGTTTCAATCATTTTTTACTGCCGCCGACCAGCTTTGGTCGGCGGCAGATACATATCAGTTTACTGATACCGGCTTGCCTTTCGGCAAGGTCTCTTTTTCCTGTTTAGGTTGACCGTCATCAATCTTGTGGAACGAATCGGGTAACGAGTAATCGACCGTTTCCGGATGGTGCTCGAAGATCGGGAAGTATTTGGCGATCAGTACGAAGAACAGGACATGCCCGGCAATGATGCCGATGGTTACCAGCGATTCGATCAGCGATGGATAGTAGATGTGGTTCGGGTCCATCATGCCGAACATTGAGACGTTAAAGCGGTTGAGGATCAGGCCGAAGATTACCAGCAGGGCAGCGATCACGCGTCGCCGATCGTCCTCTCGCACCGATTTGCTGGCGAACATGAAGAAAGGCAGAATGAAACCGAAACCCAACTCCAGCACGAACAGCAGGGTCAGCACTGGCTTATCGAAAAAGGGCCCTTGCGACAGTGCCATCAGTGTATAGATACGTAGAAAAATGTAGAAGCCGAGAGTGTATGGCAGAATTTTTGCCAAGGTGCGCAGCAGCACACCCTCGTTCGGCTCACCCATCCACTTGTGGCAGGCGGTCGCTTCAACGATGATGATGCACATGCCGGTGCAGATGGCGCTGACCCAGAACAGCAGCGGCAACAGCGGGTTGTACCAGAGACTGTGCAGCTTATCGACAGCGATCAAAAAGAAAGTGCCGAGGGACGACTGATGCAGAGTCGAGATTGCGGCTGCCAGAATGACCAGCGGCATCTCCAGCCAACGCAGCACCCGCAACGGTAGGTGCCAGCCGAACTTCTCAGCAACCGGCGAGAGAAACTCGAGGAACAGCACCGTAGTGTAGGCCATAACGCACATGGCGACCTCGAACATCGGCGAGTGCAGGTTCCAGTAGCGCAACACATGCCAGCCCTTGTGTGGCTGGCCCAGGTCGAGTACCAGACCGACACAGACTAGCGAGTAGCCGAGG
>NZ_QKAP01000003.1 GCF_003247215.1 Malonomonas rubra
CATCCTGGTGATGAAACTCGCCTACCGCATCGAGATCAGCGGCGAACAGCACGTTCCTGCCGAAGGACCGGCCCTGCTGGTGGCCAATCACGTTTCCTGGGTCGATGCCCTGCTGCTGCTCGCCACCCAGCAGCGCCGCATCCGCTTCATCATGCATCGCGACGTTTACGATATCCGGCTGCTGCAACCGCTGTTCAAACTGATGCAGGTCATCCCGGTCGCTCCCAGCGGTTCGCGCCGGGAGATGATCGATTTTGTCAAAACCTCACGCCAGGCTCTCGACGACGGCTACTTGGTCTGCATCTTCGCCGAAGGGATGATCACCCGCACCGGCATGCTGCAGCAGTTCAAAAGCGGCCTTGAAACGATCGTCAAGGGAACCGAGCATCCGATCGTCCCCATCTATATCGGCGGCGCCTGGGGAAGCATTTTCAGCTATGCCCACGGCAAGCTCCTCACCAAACTGCCGACCAGCCTGCCTTATCCGATTTCCGTCGTTTTCGGGCGGCCCCTGCCGGCAACCTCGACAGCCGGCGACGTGCAGCAGGCGGTGGCGGAACTGGCCTACGACTATTTCGAAGGGCAAAAGGCGAAGCGGACCTCCCTCGCCGCGATGTTCGTCAAAACTGCGCGCAGCAACTGGACCCGTCCGGCGCTCAGCGACAGCAGCGGCCAGCGGCTCTCCTATGGCCGTGCCCTGGTCGGTGCGCTGACCCTGGCAAAACGCCTCGAACCGCTGGTTGCCGAGGAGGAGATGGTCGGTTTGCTGCTGCCGTCGTCGGTGGGCGGCGCGCTGGCCAACCTGGCCGTGCCGATGCTAGGCAAAGTGCCGGTCAACCTCAACTACACCGCGTCCAGCGAAGCGGTGGCCTCAGCCCTGCAACAATGCGGCATCACCACCCTGGTCACCAGCCGGTGTTTCATCGAACGCTTTCCGCAGCTGCCGTTGCCGGAACGGGTCTACTATCTGGAAGATCTGCTGACGGACCTCGGTACAGCCGACAAGCTGCGCGCCTTGATCAGGGCCCGGCTGCTGCCGACCAGACTGTTGCTGAAGATTCCTTGCCGATGCGGCGAACAACTGGCGACGGTCATCTTTTCTTCCGGCAGCACCGGCGAACCCAAAGGGGTGATGCTCAGCCAGCACAACATTATCTCCAACTTGGAAGCGATTCGCATGGTTGCTGCCATCAGCCCGGAGGACAACGTGTGCAGTGCGCTTCCCTTCTTCCATGCCCTCGGATTTACGGCAACCCTCTGGCTGCCGTTGCTCAGCGGCTTCTCGGCCAGCTACCACGTCAATCCGATGGATGCGGCCGCGATCACCAAACTGGTGCGCCAGAACCGTTCGACCCTTATGTTGACAACCCCGACCTTTCTCGCCACCACCATGCGGCGTGCTAGTAAAGAGGATTTCGCCAGTCTGCGTCTGGTGGTGACCGGCGCCGAGAAACTGAAAAGCCAGCTCGCCGATGCCTTTGCCGAAAAATACGGTCTGCGTCCGCTGGAAGGATACGGCGCCACCGAGCTGGCCCCGCTCATCACCCTGAGTCTGCCCGACGTGGAACAGGGCGACGTGAAACAGTCGGGCCACCGGCTCGGCAGCGTCGGCCGCCCGATTCCCGGTATAGTGCTGCGCGTGGTCGACCCGGAGAGCCACAGTCCGCTTTCGATCGGAGAGAGTGGCCTGATTCTGGTCAAAGGCCCCAACCTGATGAGCGGTTACCTGAACCGCCCCGACAAAACCGCCGCAGCGATCGTCGACGGCTGGTACGTCACCGGCGACATCGGCCGCATCGACAACGACGGTTTCCTCCATATCACCGACCGTCTCACCCGCTTCAGCAAGATCGGCGGTGAAATGGTGCCGCACATCAAGGTCGAAGAGGTTTTCTACCGCGAGCTGGGTTTGACCGGGAACGTTTTGGCCGTGACCGCGATCCCGGACGAAAAGAAAGGGGAAAAGCTGGTGGTGGTCTACACCGAGGAGGCCGGAGAAAAGGAGAACTTGGTGCGAATCAGTAAAGAAAGCGAGCTGCCCAACCTGTGGCTGCCGCAGCCGGAAAATTTCGTCAAAGTCCCGGAGCTGCCCCAGCTCGGCAGCGGCAAGCTGGACTTGGGAGCTTTGCGGAAATTGGCGGAGGAATTTGCGTCATAACCCCGGAAAGGAGAGTGGAACATGCGTAGGAGCAGAATACTTTTGAGTGGTTTGGCCGCTCTGACAGTCCTTTCTGCGTGCACCAATCAGGATGCAGCGCAATTAGGCAGCCTGATCGGCCGCTCTTTGGGCAAGCCGGTTGGCACCGTTGCAACGGCGATCGATGAAACTTTTCGTACCGTCGGGGATGTCGTAAATGAGAATCCGCGTTTCCAAAACCAGTACAACGAACCGAAACAGACTGTGTCATCACGAATCCCAAGTACAGAAGAGGATTATTACTATAAAGCTGAAGTTTTGGTGAAGACTCGCGGACCGGCACAGATAGACTCGATGAGTCTGCAGAAGACCGAGGACGTTTCCGACTTCTGGAAGTGAAGAGAGGAGATTTTGACGATACCGCAACGGCTCAGGTTCCCTGAATGTACTTCTTCACCGTGCGCCTGTCGAGTTGCGTGCGCCGTGCCACTTCTTCATAGGTGCCGAAACGCTGGTGCAGTTGCCGGCAGTACAGGGTCAGCAATTCCTGGGCATTCATCTCGCCGGCATCCGCCAGTGCCTGAAGATTGTCTTCAGCCGCCGGATTGGCAAACGGATCGCCGGTATAGCTGCCATTTAGCAGTACGCGTCGAACCGCTTGCTCCAACTCGCGAACATTGCCCGGCCAGCAATAGCCGACCGGCAGATCCCGTAGCAGGGACTGGCGGATCGATTGGACTAATCCGGATTCAACGTTGTCGAGAATTCGCATCAGCAGATGCGCCAGCAGGGCATCGAGCGAAGCGGGGTCCTCGCTGAGCTGCTGACGCAGCGAGGGGACCTCGATCACGTCGGAACAAAGCCGGTAATAAAAGTCATCACGAAAATTACCGGCGCGTCTCAGTTCATCAAGAGAGCGGTTGGTGGCGGCGATGATGCGGCCGCGAAACGGTATGTTTTCGTGGCTGCCGACCGGGGTATAGGTTCGCTCCTGCAATACCCTCAGCAACTTGATTTGCACGGGAACCGATACATCGCCGATTTCGTCAAGAAAGATCGCACCATGTGGCACGCAGCGGCCCAAAATCCCAAGGTGATTGTCGATGGCGCCGGTAAAAGCGCCTTTTTTGTGGCCGAACAATTCTGATTCGATCAATGACTCGGGAAATTGCGACAGGTTGATGGAGATCAGGTTCCGCGTAAAGCTTTCGGCAAACCGCCCGCGTTTTTCATCGAAGGGGATATACCCCGAGCGACCAATCGCTGACGCTGCAGCTCCCTTGCCGGTTCCCGTCTCACCGAGCAGCAGCGTTGAAAAGTCTTCCATTCGATTCCAGAGCTGAGCCTCGTAGCGCCTTACATCGTGGGTGAAGATGTTGTTCCACAGGGCACAGCGCAGTTTCTGAATCGCATGACTCTGTCCGACCAGTTGATCGATGAAGAAGAAGGCTCTGCGCAATTGGTAGAAAAAAGCGAAATAATGTCGAGCCTCTTCACTTTTGAAACCGTATTCTCGCAACCGGGTAAGCAGCTCGCTTGAAAACGGCACTGAGCAGGGCTCATTTCCTTCATGTAATTGCTTTTGGATCAGTTGATCGAATGCGTTCAGGTACCGATGAAACTGCTCGAACAGCAAACCCATGGCCAAGCAGGTGCGATCTCCGCCTTCGTATAAGGCCAGATTGCCTCGACCAACTTTTTCCAAACTTCGTACGCGATCCCGAACCGATTCGAGGGCGGCTTCCAGCAGTTCTTTTTTGCTGCCCCCCGTCAGTCCGGCCAATTGTTTATCCAAAGCAGCGCGTTCTTCTCCAAACGGGTTGCTGAACGCCGCCTTGCTGACGAGCTGGAAAAACTGCCGGTCTTCTGTTTTAAGATTCTCTGATCGTGACATGCATAAAATGTATATCAGTTGTGCATAAAAAGCCAGGATGCAAAACGGATCATTCA
>NZ_QKAP01000061.1 GCF_003247215.1 Malonomonas rubra
GTTTGGAAATGGGGGCGTGGCGGTTCAACCTGCGCGAGTCGAATACCGAACCGGTACTGCGCCTGAATGTCGAGTCTAAAGGGAATATGGTGTTGATGCAGGAGAGGACGACAGAACTTCTAGAACTGATTGGCGGTGAGCCTGCCTGATACGGATTAAATATCGATCGAAAAAAACGGGGCGCTCGAAACTGAGCGCCCCGTTTTGTATTAAGCTTTTTCGAAACGAACTAGGCGGATAAAGTCATCCGCTTTGAGGCTGGCGCCACCGACCAGCGCGCCATCGATGTCGTCTTGGGCCATCAGGCCGTCTACGTTGCCCGGCTTGACGCTGCCGCCGTAGAGAATGCGGGTGGCTAAAGCAACCTCCTTGGTAAACATTCCCTGTAACAGGCCACGGATAAAGGAGTGGGCTTCCTGGGCCTGCTCGTCGGTAGCTGTCTGGCCGGTGCCGATCGCCCAGACTGGTTCGTAGGCAATAACCAGTTCTGCCATGTGCGTGGCCGAAAGATTGGCCAGCCCGCCCTTGATCTGGGTGGTTAAGACATCGAGCATCTCGCCGTTTTCTCTCTCCTGCAAAGTTTCCCCGATACAGAAAATCGGTTTCAGTCCAGCTTCTAAAGTTTTGATGATCTTCTGGTTGATGAAGGCATCGCTCTCTTCGAGTAGCTGCCGTCGCTCCGAATGGCCGATGATGACATATTCGCAACCGACATCCTTGAGCATCAAAGGTGAGACTTCACCCGTAAAGGCACCGGTTTCTTCCGGGTAACAGTTTTGCGCCGCCAGTTTGATCGGTGTGTCTTTTATTGTTTCGGCGACTGCGCTAAGAGCAGTAAAAACCGGGGCGATAACGATGTCTACCTCAGTGAAATTTGCCAGACACTTTGCAAGATCACCGCTTAATTCTTTGGCTTCGGCAATGGTTTTGTTCAGCTTCCAGTTGCCGGCAATCATTGGTTTACGCATGTTACCCTCCTATTTGTCAGTCAGTGCAACAACGCCGGGCAGGGCTTTGCCTTCTAAAAATTCCAAGGATGCGCCGCCACCGGTCGAAATGTGTGTCATTTTGTCCTGTAGGTTCGATTTGTTGACCGCGGCAACCGAGTCGCCGCCACCGATAATCGACAGGCAATCCGAAGCGGCCAGGGTTTCTGCAATAGCGAAGGTCCCCTTGGCGTAGGCATCAAACTCAAAAACGCCCATCGGACCATTCCAGACTACAGTTTTAGCCGCGGCAACCTTTTGTGCGTACAGCTTGATCGATTCAGGGCCGATATCGAGTCCCATTTTGTCAGCCGGGAAGTTTTCATTGGTGGCAACTTCTGCTGGGCTGCCGGCTGCAAACTCTCCGGTAACCAGATGATCGACAGGCAAGAGGAATTCGACCCCACTATTATTTGCTTTTTGCAGCAGCTCCTTGGCCAGTTCCAGGCGATCCTCCTCAACCAGTGATTTGCCGACCTCGTAGCCTTGGGCTTTGAGGAAGGTGTAGGCCATGCCGCCACCGATTAAAATGGCGTTGACTTTGCCGAGCAGGTTCTCGATTACCGTGATCTTGTCGCTGACTTTTGCTCCACCGAGGATCGCCACGAAGGGGCGCTGTGGATTGGCCAGTGCTCCCCCAAGGTATTTCAGCTCTTTTTCCATCAGGTAGCCTGAGACCGCAGGGGAGAGCAGTTTGGCAACTCCTTCGGTCGAGGCATGGGCGCGGTGCGCGGTGCCGAAGGCATCGTTGACATAAATTTCTGCCAGTTTCGCCAGTTGGCCGGCGAACACTGGGTCGTTATCAGTTTCACCTTTGTGAAAGCGGACATTCTCCAGCAGCATGATACTGCCGTTGGCAAGCTGATTGGCTCGCATCTCGATGTTTTCGCCAATACAGTCGGGTGCCATAATCACTTGTTGGCCGAGCAGGTCGCTCAAGTGACTGGCAACCGGACAAAGGCTAAATTCAGGTTTGGCTTCCCCTTTGGGGCGTCCCAAGTGCGACGCAAGAATCAGCTTGGCGCCTCTTTCAAGCAGGGCCTTGATGGTCGGTAACGCAGCGACCACCCGGGTATCATCGGTTATTTTCCCTTCCTCGTTAAGAGGGACATTGAAGTCTACGCGGCAGAATACGCGTTTTCCGGTAACATCAATGTCATCGATTGAGAGTTTGTTGAACATGAGCTATCCTCCAGAAATAAAAAAGGGCGCCGATCCCATTTCAGGATCGGCGCCGGGTCAATTGCATTTATTTGATGATGTAACGGACCAGGTCGAAGACCCGGTTTGAGTAGCCCCATTCATTGTCGTACCAGGTCATCACTTTCACCATGTTGCCTCCGATGACGTTAGTGGTCAGAGAGTCAAAGGTTGAGGATGCCGGTGAACCGTTGAAATCTACCGACACCAAAGGCTGATCGCAGTAGTCAAGGATACCTTTCATCTCACCGTTGGCGGCTTCCTTCATGGACGCGTTTACTTCTTCGATGCTGGTGGCCTTATCGGTTTCCACAACCAGATCGACAACTGAGACGTTTGGGGTCGGAACGCGGATCGCCATGCCGTCCAGTTTGCCTTTCAGTTCCGGAAGAACCAGCGAAACTGCTTTGGCAGCACCGGTGGTGGTCGGAATCATCGACATGGCAGCGGCGCGGGCACGGCGCAGGTCTTTGTGCGGCAGATCGAGAATGTTCTGGTCGTTGGTGTAGGCGTGAATGGTGGTCATTAGTCCGCGAACGATACCGAACTTCTGCATCAGAACCTTGGCGACCGGAGCCAGACAGTTGGTGGTACAGGATGCATTGGAGATGATGTGGTGTTTAGCCGCATCATAATCGGTTTCGTTGATCCCCATACAGACAGTCAGATCGGCATTGTTGCCAGGGGCGCT
Organism: Malonomonas rubra; assembly: GCF_003247215.1. GTDB lineage: Bacteria > Desulfobacterota > Desulfuromonadia > Desulfuromonadales > Geopsychrobacteraceae > Malonomonas > Malonomonas rubra_A. Next base: position 2,878 of record NZ_QKAP01000061.1, read on the forward strand.
GATGACGACTTTTTTGGCGCCAGCTTCGAGGTGCAGTGCTGCTTTGTCACGAGCGGTGAACAGGCCGGTCGATTCAATGGCGATTTCCACACCCAACTCTTTCCAGGGCAGCTGTGCCGGATCTCTTTGCGAGAGGATTTTGATCGCTTTGCCGTTGATGACCAGAGCATCGCCTTCGACGCTGACATCGCCAGCGAAAGTGCCGTGTACCGAATCGTATTTGAACAGGTGCGCCAATGTTGTTGCATCGGTCAAATCGTTGATCGCCACGACTTCAATTTCGTTGGACCTGCAGGCGATGCGCAGCACATTTCTTCCGATGCGACCGAAACCATTGATAGCAACCTTTACAGCCATGAAATCCTCCTTGAAAATAAATAAATACGGTTAGTTGATACGAAATCCAATTTTGGTCTGTGAAAACTTGGCAACTATGCGGTATCTCACGAAGATTTACAGTGCCTAAGAGTACATTAAATTTTTAGCTTTGCAAATCACTTTCAATGAAAAAAATCCTTAAAAATCACAATGGTTTTTCTGCTTGCAGCCGACTGTGATTTTCGGTATAAGGGCAACGATTTTGGGGGAGGAAGGGAAATAGCGTGCGAGTCTGTTTGCTGGCCAGCGGTAGTCGAGGGAATAGTGCCCTGGTTGAAGCTGATGGATGTCGAATCCTGATCGATGCTGGTCTGTCGGGTCGCGAGATTGAGCGACGTTTGCAGGAATTAGGGCTGGCAGGAGATGATCTGCATGCAATCCTGGTTACTCACGAACACCATGATCATGTCGGCGGGGTAGGACCGTTGGCAAGACGCTACAACCTTCCGGTCTATATCGATCAGCAGACCTATACTGCTTTACCAAAGCTGGGCACGATTGCTGATCTTCAGCTGTTTACCGCTGGTGATAAGTTCGATTGTCGGGATCTGGCGATTCGCAGTTTCTCCACCACCCATGATGCGATCAATCCGGTTGGCTTCGTCATCGAATCAGTCGAGGGGCGGATTGGTTATGCAACAGACCTCGGCATGTCGACCAGATTGGTCAGTGATCAGTTGCAGGGATGTCGGGTACTGGTGTTGGAGGCGAACCACGATGAGCAGATGCTGCTCGATGGCCCGTACCCGTGGCCATTAAAACAGCGAATACGTGGTCGTCACGGCCATTTGTCGAATAATGAATCCAGGCGGCTGCTGCAGGAAGTCAGCTGGCCCGGTCTGGAGGCATTGTTTTTAGCACATTTAAGTGAAGAGAACAATTGCCCTGATCTGGTGGCGGAAACCTTCCGTCAATTTATGTCGCAGCACGGACATGCGCCGGAAATAATCATCGGGCGACAACATCAAGCGAGTTCCTGTTTTGTCGGAGCTCTGCTATAGTCACAAGTACAAAATGGAGAAAATTTCGGAGCAGGAAAGCTATTTCCTGCTTTGCTTGTTTCTTAGGACCGGAATAACGTGGAGTATTGAATGGCCTGGAGAATTGTTGTCGGACTGAAAAGCGGCGTTAAGGATGCGCGTGGTGAACGTGTGCGTCGCGAGATTAAAGAGCATCTCGGGTATCAACTGGAAAAGGTACAAACTCTTGATGTCTACACAGTTGATGCCGAACTGACTGATGCTGAAGTTGAGCAAGCGGCAGCTGGACCTTTTTCCGATCCGATTATTCAGGACGTTGCCATTAATAGCCCGTTGGCGACCGATTTCGATATCTTGATCGAGGTTGGTTTCCGTCCCGGCGTCACCGATAATACTGGCCGGACAGCGAAAGAAGCGATTCAGTACATCACTGGTCGCCCCTTTAAGGCGGATGAGGGGGTATACACGTCGACCCAGTATCTGCTGACCGGCCTCAAGGACAAGGACGTTGCAGAAAAGATTGCCAAAGATTTTCTCGCCAATGGCCTGATCCAGCGTTGGACAGTTCTTTCCGCAGCAGAGCTTGATCCGAATACCGGCGTGCCGGTCACAGTGCCGAAGGTGGTCAGCGACAGCACGCCTACCGTGCAATGCATCGATCTTAAGGTCAGTGACGAACAGCTGCTTGAAATCAGCCGACAGGGGATGCTGGCATTGAATCTCGAAGAGATGCAAAAGATCCAGCAGCATATCGCTAATCCGGAAGTCGTCGCCATTCGTGAAAAAGTTGGGCTCGGTGCCGAGTTGACCGATGTCGAGATAGAAGCGTTGGCCCAGACTTGGAGTGAGCACTGCAAGCACAAGATTTTCTCGGCGAAAATCGAGTACGAAGACGAGAACGGCAACAAGGAAACCATCGATTCGCTGTTTAAAACCTACATTGTTGGCGCGACCCGCGATATCCGCAAAGCGATGGGGGAGAATGATTTCTGCCTGTCAGTGTTCAAGGATAACGCCGGGGTCATCGAATTTACCGATGATTGGAGCGTTGTCTTCAAGGTTGAAACACATAACTCACCTTCGGCACTCGATCCGTACGGCGGCGCGCTGACCGGTATCGTTGGCGTCAATCGCGATGGGGTTGGCACTGGTATGGGCGCACGGTTGATTTTCAATACCGACGTTTTCTGCTTCGCCTCGCCGTTTCTGGAAAAAGAGCTGCCACCCCGTCTGTTGCACCCTCGGCGAATCTTTGAGGGAGTTGTCGAGGGGGTCGAACATGGAGGCAACAAGAGCGGCATCCCGACCATCAACGGTTCGATCGTTTTTGATGAGCGTTTTGCTGGCAAGCCGCTGGTCTACTGCGGTACCGCTTCGATTATGCCGCGTATCCTCAATGGCAAACCGTGTCACGAAAAGAAGGTGCAGGTCGGTGACCACATCGTGATGACCGGTGGCAGGATCGGCAAGGACGGAATCCACGGCGCGACTTTTTCCTCTGAAGAACTGCACGAAGGTTCCCCGGTGACCGCCGTGCAGATTGGCGACCCAATCACCCAAAGGAAGATGTTTGATTTCCTGGCGATCGCACGTGATCGCGGCCTGTATAATTCCTTTACCGATAACGGTGCCGGCGGGCTTTCCTCTTCGGTTGGCGAGATGGCTGAGGATACCGGTGGTTTCGAAATGCACCTTGACCGCGCCCCATTGAAATATTCCGGTGCCATGGGAGATCCTGATTTCAGAGGCGCAGGAGCGGATGACCCTGGCGGTTCCAGCGGACAAGTTGGAAGCGTTTGTCACCCTTGCTAAAGAAATGGACGTCGAAGCGACCGATCTGGGGAATTTTACCGACTCCGGTTATTTTCATTGCCTGTTTGAAGGGAAGACCGTTTCCTACCTATCGATGGAATTTCTCCACGAAGGGGTGCCACAGATGGTAATTCCGGCCAAGTGGCAACCGAAATCGCTCAGTGAGCCGGAGGTGGAAACGCCGAAAAATTTAAACGATGAGCTGCAGAAATTGCTCAGTCGGCTCAATATCTGCTCCAAAGAATCGGTGGTCCGTCGCTATGACCACGAAGTCCAGGCCGGTACAGTAATCAAGCCGCTGGTTGGGGTCGCCAACGATGGCCCGTCCGATGCGGCGGTGTTCCGGCCGATCCTCGATTCTTTCACCGGAGTGGTGGTTTCCCACGGCATTTGCCCCAGTTATAGCGACATCGACACCTATCACATGATGGCCTGCGCCATCGACGAAGGCTTGCGGAATTATGTTGCTGTCGGCGGCGATATCGATCATGTCGCTGGTCTCGACAACTTCTGCTGGTGCGACCCGGTCCAGAGCGAGAAAACTCCGGACGGCGAGTATAAGGCTGCTCAGCTGGTGCGCGCCAATAAAGCCCTCTACGACTACTGCGTCGCTTTCGGTGTGCCGCTGATCTCCGGCAAAGACTCGATGAAGAATGACTATCAGATCGGCGATACCAAGATTTCGATCCCGCCGACCGTGCTCTTTTCGGTGATCGGCAAGATTGCCGATGCACGCAAGTCGGTATCGATGGATGTCAAGCGTCCTGACGATCTGGTTTACCTGCTCGGCGATACGCATAACGAGTTGGGCGGTTCGGAGTATTATGCAGAACTGGGTGAGCTTGGCAGTAATGTGCCGAAGGTCGATGCCGAGTCGGCGCTACACCGCTATCGCACTCTGAACAAAGCACAGGAACAGCAGCTGGTTGCCTCCTGTCACGACCTGTCTGATGGCGGTCTGGCTGTGGCGTTGGCGGAGAAGGCCTTTGCTGGCGGTTATGGGATTAAAGTTTCGTTGGCGAAGGTGGCCGCCGATGTTGGCATGCGGGAGGACCAGATTCTGTTTTCCGAATCCCAGAGTCGCCTGTTGGTGACGGTTCATCGGGAAAACCAGACAACGTTCGAGGCACTGTTCAAGGGACAGAGCTGTCAACGGATCGGTACAGTCTGCACCCAGCCGGAGCTGTTGGTAACAGGTGAAAATAACAAGGTTTTGATCAGCTCTCCGATCGATCTATTGAAAGAGGCGTGGCAAGCGCCGTTGCGGGAGATGTAATGATGCCCAAACAAGTCAAAGCGATTGTCATTGCTGGAAATGGCACCAACTGTGAACGCGAGGTCGCTTTCGCCTGCCAGCTGGCCGGTGCTGATGTCGCCGATATCGTTCATGTCGCCGAGCTGCTCGCTGGGCGGGCCAAACTTGAGGACTATCATTTTTTGAATCTGGCTGGCGGTTTCCTAGATGGTGACGATCTCGGCAGTGCCAAGGCTGGAGCCAATCGGCTGTTGAACGCGAAAATTGCTGGTAGCCAGGAGACGATCGCCGATCAGATCCGCCAGTTTGTTGCCGACGGCAAGTTAGTGATGGGGGTCTGCAACGGTTTTCAATTGATGGTGAAAATGGGGCTGTTGCCGGCGTTGGCCGGAGGCAGCAAGCAGAGTTGCTCTCTGACCTTTAACGATGGTGGCCGATTTGAAGATCGCTGGACTTGGCTCAAGGTCGATAGCGACTCTCCCTGCATATTTACCCGTGGCCTTGATGCCGTCTATTTGCCGGTACGTCACGGGGAAGGAAAGTTCGTGGCCGACAATAAGCAGACCTTGGGGCAGTTGGAACAGCAAAACCTGGCTGTTGTGAAATATGCCGATGTAAACTTGCATCCAACCATGGAATACCCTGATAATCCAAATGGGAGCGAGTGCGCTATTGCCGGTATCTGCGATCCAACTGGCCGTTTGTTCGGCTTGATGCCACATCCGGAAGCCTATATCCATCGCACTCACCACCCACGCTGGACGCGTGAAGAACTTCCGGAAGAGGGGATGGGACTTTGGATGTATCAGAACGCTATTAGCTTCATCCGTGAAGAATTGCTGAAGTAAGGAGTCATTAGGACTGATGTTTGATAAATTACACGAAGAATGCGGTGTGTTCGGGATCTTTGGCCATCCGGAAGCCGCCAACTTAAGCTACCTGGGCCTTTATGCCCTGCAGCACCGTGGTCAGGAAAGCTGCGGTATCGTCGCTTCCGATGGATATCATCTGAACGCCCATCTTGGGATGGGGCTGGTTTCTGACGTTTTTAAAAAAGATGATGTTTTCGACCGTCTGCCCGGCCGCTCCGCCATTGGACATGTACGCTACTCGACCGCTGGTGGCAACGACATGAAAAACTGTCAGCCGATTATGGTCGACTATTCACGTGGCAGTATTGCTATCGCGCACAATGGCAACTTGGTCAACGCCCAGGAACTGCGCAATAAGTTGGAGGCAAGTGGGTCGATCTTTTCCACTACAGCCGATACTGAAACCATCATCCATCTGATTGCCCGTGCCCAGTCCGATTCGTTGGTCGACCGGATCTGCGAGGCACTGCACAGTGTCAAAGGAGCCTACAGTTTGGTTTTTCTGACCGAGACCCGGATGGTGGCGGTCAGAGATCCGAACGGCTTCCGCCCGCTGAGCTTAGGCAAACTGGACGGTGCCTATGTGGTGGCGTCCGAATCTTGTGCTTTTGACCTGATTGAAGCCGAGTTTATCCGCGAACTTGAACCGGGGGAGATGATCGTCATCGACAAACACGGCATGAATTCTTTCGCTCCGTTCAAGGAAGTCAAGAACACCCCCTGTATTTTTGAACATATCTATTTCGCCCGCCCGGATAGCAGGATCTTCGGCTCTATGGTCTATACGGTTCGTAAGGAGTTCGGTCGTCAACTGGCGCGTGAATACCCGGTCGAAGCCGATATCGTAATTGCGGTACCCGATTCAGGGGTGCCGGCGGCCATGGGCTATGCGGAAGAGGCCGGTTTGCCGCTGGAACTGGGGCTGATCCGCAACCATTACGTTGGACGTACCTTTATCGAGCCGCAACAGTCGATCCGTCATTTCGGCGTCAAGTTGAAGCTGAACCCGGTTCGCGAAATTATTGAAGGCAAGCGAGTCGTGGTTGTCGATGATTCGATCGTCCGGGGTACCACCTCGCGCAAGATCGTCAAGATGATCCGCAATGCAGGGGCCAAGGAGATTCATGTCCGGATTTCCAGCCCTCCGACAAGTTTCCCCTGTTTCTACGGCATAGACACCCCTTCGCGCAAGGAATTGATCTCTGCATCGCACACGATCGAAGAAATCAACCGCTATGTCACATCTGATACGCTCGGTTATATTTCTATCGAAGGAATGCATGAGACGATACGCAAACAAGGAAGTGAGGGAATCTCTTTCTGTGATGCCTGTTTCAGCGGGAATTACCCAGTTAAATTTCCCCGCCTGAAGTCTGATGATCAGCTTGGTTTGTTTTGATTTTTTAGATAATTTTCAGATATTTGTTTAAGTAAATTCTAGGAGCTGGTAATGGGTGTCAAAGATGAGTTGAAGGCGATTCTGGTCGAAATGTCTTACGAACAGCGCGAGGTGACGTTGGCCTCGGGGCGCAAGAGTGATTTTTATTTCGACGGTAAGCAGACCACCTTGCATGCAAAGGGCGGACTGCTGGTTGGAAAAGCATTCTGGGAAGAGGTCAAGCAATTTGAAGGTCCGATTCATGGTGTCGGTGGCCTGACCCTGGGGGCCGATCCGATCGCAACTGCAACCTCGATCGCTGCTCAGCTGGATGATGCTAATGTTCATGCGTTTATCATTCGCAAAGAGCCGAAAGGGCATGGCACCGGTCAGTGGTTGGAAGGGCGCAAGAATCTGCCGCCTGGATCCCGGGTGGTTATTGTCGAGGATGTTACCACCACCGGCGGATCCTCGATGAAGGCGGTTGAGCGTGCTCAGGAAGAAGGACTTGAAGTGCTCGGCATCGTGACTCTGGTTGATCGTGAAGAGGGGGCTCGCGAGGCGATTGAAGGGGCCGGACAGAAACTCCGTGCGGTGTTTACCCGCTCTGAGGTCGTTGGCTAATGGAGCGATCATTCCGGTCCTCTGGGACCGGTTCATCTCTGCATATATAAAGAACGGGGCGTTGAGTTATTCAACGCCCCGTTTTGTTATTCTTCTTTGGGGATGCAATAAACATCTAAAACACCCGGCAACTTGCCGAGAGCATCCCGGTCAATACGGCTGGTATCCCCGACCACGCCGAGGATAATCCGATCGGCGCCGGTCGATTGGTGAAAATCGCAATCCCGCTCTACCAGAAATTGTTTGGTCAGTTCCAGGTCTGCTTCGGTTGCCGCTTTTTTCATGATGACCAGCATGGCGTTAATCCCCTTTAGCGCGCACGCGTTCGAGGCTGCGGCTTTCATCTATGACCCGTTCAAACAGTCGAACGATCGCTTCGTTTTCGAGTGGGCCGGGGTTAATTTGCTTCATCCGTTCAAAGATCAGTTTTTCCCGTTTCGGATCGTAAATCGGCAGGTTCAATTTCTTTTTGATGTGGCCGATTTCCAGAGCCAGTAAAGCGCGTTCGTTGAAGATGCGTAGCAGTTCATCGTCCAGTTGATTGATTTTTACTCTGATGTCATCGATGTCCACAGCATAAATCCTTTATCTAGCGTGCAGATATTAATCGTATTGGCAGCCAGGGATAACGGTGTCATGACGGGCATTGATATCGTCGGTCGCAGGGTAGTCGATTGTGTAGTGCAAACCACGGCTCTCGTGGCGCATCAGCGCGCTTTGCACAATCAGTTTGGCAACGGTAGTGATATTGCGCAACTCAATCAGGTCTGAGGTGATGTAAAAGTTCCAGTAGTATTCGTCGATTTCCTTCTGGATCATGTTGATCCGGCTCAGGGCGCGATGCAGTCGCTTGTTGGAGCGAACGATGCCAACGTAGTTCCACATACTGCGGCGGATCTCATCCCAGTTGTGCGCGACCACAACCTCTTCGTCGCTGCAGGTGGCGCTACCGCAATCCCACGTTTCTATGGTGGGGAAGGGGAGGTGGTTTTCTCCGAGCCGCTGCAATGAGCATTCTGCCGCCTGCTTGGCAAAGACGACCCCCTCGAGCAAGCTGTTGCTGGCCAGGCGGTTTGCGCCGTGCAGGCCGGTGCAGGCCACTTCACCAATTGCAAACAGGTTGCGGATGCAGGTCTCCCCCTGCTTGTTCGTCTGCAGTCCACCGCACAGGTAGTGCGCCGCTGGAACAACGGGAATCGGTTCCTTGGTCATGTCGATCCCGTAATCGAGGCAGGTCTGGTAAATGGTCGGGAAGCGATCCTTGATGTAATCGGCACCCTTATGAGTGATGTCAAGAAATGCACAATCATCGCCGTGCTTTTTCATCTCGCTGTCGATTGCCCGGGCGACGATGTCGCGAGGGGCGAGGTCTTTCAACTTGTGATAGTCGGGCATGAACGCGTAGCCGTCGCTGCGTTTTAAAATCGCACCTTCACCGCGAACCGCTTCAGAAATCAAAAAGGATTTAGCGTTCGGATGGAAAAGGGTGGTCGGGTGAAATTGCATGAATTCCATATTGGCGACCGCCGCACCGGCGCGCCAGCCGATCGCTACCCCGTCGCCGGTAGCAACATCTGGGTTGCAGGTATAGAGATAGACCTTTCCGGCGCCGCCGGTTGCCAGAACCGTGAAGCGTGCGCCAAAGGTGATTACCTCGTCATTCTTGATGTCGAGGATGTAAGCACCAAGGCAACAGTTCTGATCTAGCGGTTTTTTGAGAATTTTAGCTTCGGTGATCAGATCGATCGCGATGTGATGTTGGTAGATGGTAATATTGGGATGTTTAAGTGCCGCCTCGACCAGAGCGCGTTCAATTTCCCGTCCGGTGGCGTCCTTAGCGTGCAGGATGCGACGGTGACTATGCCCTCCTTCACGGGTCAGGTCGTATTCGTCATTCTGGTTACGGCTGAAGTTTACGCCCCAGTCGATCAGGTCGGCAACCGCCTTTGGTCCCGCTTCGACGACCAGATCGACAACGTCGGGATGGGGGAGGTTGGCTCCGGCAACCATGGTGTCCTTGGCGTGAGCGGCAAAACTGTCTTCTGTTGACGAGACAGCCGCAATGCCGCCCTGGGCCAGCTGGGTTGCTGTAATGTCGATATCCCTTTTGGTAATCAGGGAAACTGAACCGTGGTCTGCTACTTTAAGTGCATAGGACAGGCCGGCAATTCCTGACCCGATGATGAGGAAATCGGATGTGATTTTCATGATTTAACAATCCTGACTGGCAATTTGTCAGATTAAATTACAAACGAAAATTTCATGAGCGGCATTATCGTTGGCGTATCTGGTGATGTCAAGAAAATCAGGGGGTATCGGTATTGAAATTAATCCCCTCTTCGTTTAGGATTACAAAATGCTCATAAATGCGCCTCGCATATGGTTAGCTTTCGTCTGTCTAATCTGCCTACTCACTCCTCTTGTGGGTGAGGCGGCAATCTATCGCTACGTAGATGAAGAAGGCCAATTGCATTTTACCAATGTGCCTACCGGCAGTCGTTATCGCTTATATCGTAATGATGACGAAACCTACCGCATCGATACGTTAATAAGGCATTTTGCTGACAAGTTCAGCCTTGACGCTGCCTTGATCAAGGCAGTCATCAAGGTTGAAAGCGACTTCAATCCCCGCGTTGTGTCAAGCAAGGGGGCTCAGGGTTTGATGCAGTTGATGCCGGAGACGGCGTTGGAAGTTGGGGTGAGTAACCCTTTTGATCCCTCTCAGTCGATCTACGGTGGCTCTCTTTATTTGCGTAAAATGCTTGATTCTTTCAACTTGAACCTCGATCATGCGCTGGCGGCGTATAATGCCGGACCAATGTCGGTGCGAAAATACGGCGGTATTCCCCCTTACAAAGAGACGCAAAATTATGTAAAAAGGGTGAAGCAATATTTTGATTACTATCGCCGTGTGAAAGGCACCTACTGAAATGACTGATGATGTGAAATTGATGAATTTGCCGAACATCCTGACTTTGGCCCGTATTGCTGCCGTGCCGGTCGTGGTGGTCCTGTTGATGTTCGAGTCGAGGGAGACAAGCTTTGGGGCCGCAATTGTCTTCTCTTTGGCGGCAATTACCGATTGGTTGGATGGTTACCTCGCTCGCAAGTGGCAGGTTGTCACCGTGCTGGGGAAATTCCTCGATCCGCTAGCGGATAAGCTGATCGTTATGGCTGCACTGATTATGCTGATTCCCCTCGACAGGGTGCCGGCATGGGCGGTTTTCGTTATTCTCGCGCGGGAAATGCTGGTGACCGGTTTGCGCTCGATCGCCTCGTCTGAAGGAATCGTCATCGCCGCCAGCAACTTGGGGAAGTATAAGACGATTTTTCAGATGGTTGCTATTATCGGCCTGTTGCTGCATTACCGTTTTTACTGGTTCTTCGGTGTGGAGTTGGATTTCCTCTATCCGTCGTTTCATAATGCCGGGATCTTTTTCTTCTATATATCTTTATTGTTGACCATTTGGTCCGGCGGGGATTATCTGGCGAAGTTCTTTAAAGTCTTTGCTCGTTGAAAAATCCAAATTTATTAGACTGTTAGCTGCTTGGGGAAAAACTTTATTTTTTATTGACACTTTACGAATCGTTTTGCTATAACTGCATCCGCTCGTCACGACGAGCTGAAAATGAGCGGGAATAACTCAGTGGTAGAGTGCAACCTTGCCAAGGTTGACGTCGCGAGTTCGAATCTCGTTTCCCGCTCCAGAAGATTTCTGCTCAGCAGTTCGCATATAGTTTGCGGGAATAACTCAGTGGTAGAGTGCAACCTTGCCAAGGTTGACGTCGCGAGTTCGAATCTCGTTTCCCGCTCCAAAAACGAAGAGGTCAGGTTTTCCTGGCCTCTTTTTTTTGTTTCGAGCTGGCCGAAACAATTGAGACCTGTTCCTGAATTGATAAAGTTATATCAAGCAAGATTCGTTTGTTGTCGACTTCCAGTCAGGAGAGAGTCATGAGTGAAAACACGCAAAAATCAGAAGAACATGAAGATGTCAGCCTTTACCAGAAATTGGCGGATCGGGCAGCCGAGGCATTTCAGGGAGGTCGTAGGTCCTTGGATGAAGCGCTGAAAAAGGCGGGCGAAGAATTAACCTCTGGAGGAGAATATACCCGCGAACAAGCTGAAAAGGTTGGTGAGTTTTTGCGTCGCGACATCGGTGAGGTCGGTAAGAAGGCTCGGCAGGCTAGGGATTCAGTCATCGAGGCTGTCGAACCACATCGGGTTGCTGCCGGGGTGCAAAGCGGGTTGTCGAAACTACTGCGAAGTGCAGCAGATGTACTGACCGAAATAGCAGGCAAGTCTGAGCAGATTCTGGATTTTAAGACCGGTGAAGTGACCAGCCCTGGAACCCTGACCTGCAAAGAGTGTGGCAAAGAGATGCATTTCAAGACGACAGTGAAAATCCCGCCTTGTCCTCATTGTCACAAAACCAAGTTCCGTAAATCGTACTGAGCCATGGGTTGGCTAGAATGAGAAGATTTCTCAAGAAAATACCTTATTCTTTTCTAGTACCAGCTGCGCTGTTGTCTGGCTTTGCACCCTTTGTCCCTGAGCCGCATCTGTTGGAAAAAATTCGCTTTCTGTTAGCAGGTGAATTAGTTCGTTTCATTGATATCTTTGACCTGCTGCTGCACTCGACACTGATTGTACTTCTGTTGCTCAAGTTGTTGCTGGTCGGGTTCAAAGATCGCCAGTCGAGTATCATGTAGGCAGTTTGTATCGATTATGTCACGGTTGATTGCAGTTGGTGATATCCATGGCCAATATCAGATGCTTGTCGAGTTGATGGCTAAAGTGCAGCCGGATGAAACTGATCAACTGGTTTTTCTCGGTGACTATATCGATCGTGGTTCGGCGTCGTCAGCGGTCCTCGACTGGCTGATCTCTTTTCGGCGCCGGTATCCACAATCTGTGTTTTTGCGGGGGAACCATGAACAGATGCTGCTTGATGCAGTGGCTGCAGTGAAACATAAATCGGAGGTTGGGAACAATTTTTTCCTCGATTTTATGAACCTGCAGACCGGGGGGTTGCCGAGCGCTGTTTATTCGTTCGTTGCTTGTGGTGGGCTTGAAACACTCAAGTCATATGTCAATACTGAAGCAGATGTAAATATTTGTGACATGTTGCAACAAATACCTTCTGAGCATCTTGAATTTATCCAACAACTGCCTTTTTTTTATCAACTGAAACAGTTTTTTTTCGTTCATGCTGGGGTTGATCCGAAAGATTTGACTGGGGAAAAGAATGATAACCAGGCATTTTTATGGGAACGTAGACCTCTGTGGAAGAAGGCAAAAAACTGGGATAAGGTGGTTGTTCATGGCCACACCCCGGTTCGAGAACCTTATGTAGACGGGTTAGAAATAAATATTGATACCGGTGCTGGGTACGGCTCCTGTTTGACTGCCTGTAATGTGCTGAATGGAAAAATTTGGCAAAGTTGTACTTAACGACTGCACTCTTTTTCTTGACAAGTAGCTTCGCTAGTGTGTCTATTTCACTTTCTTTTTAATCTTTGATTCAGGTTGTATATGACTTTGGCATTTGCTGTTGCTGCCGTGATTTGCGGCTTGGCTTTGTTGGTTTGGAGCGCAGATCGTTTCGTTGATGGTGCTGCCGCGACAGCGTTGCATGCTGGGATGCCAACACTTTTGATCGGCATGGTGATCATTGGCTTCGGTACTTCTGCTCCGGAGATGGTTGTCTCGGCGTTTTCTGCGGCGCAGGGGAATCCCGGTTTGGCTCTCGGTAATGCCTATGGGTCGAATATCGCGAACATCGCTTTAATCCTCGGGCTGACCGCCTTGATCTGTCCGATTAATGTGAAGTCAAGTATTTTACGCAAGGAATTGCCGATTCTCCTGCTTATAACTGCTCTGGCCGTGTTGCAACTGGTGGATGGATTTATCAGTCGTGCTGACGCCTGGACTCTCCTACTGGTATTTGCAATTCTGATGGGCTGGTCGATCTGGCAGGGGATGCGCCATCGCAGTGACAGCCTGAGCGCAGATATTAAGCCGATGCCGCTAAAACAGGCTCTGTTCTGGACATTTATCGGCATGCTGCTGTTGGTTGTTAGTTCCAGGATTCTGGTGTGGGGAGCGGTTGAAATTGCCCGTGCCTTCGGGGTTAGCGACCTGATTATCGGGTTGACGGTCGTTGCTGTTGGAACCTCTTTACCCGAACTTGCTTCAGCGTTGGCTGCAACCCGCAAGGGTGAGCACGACCTTGCCCTGGGCAACGTTCTCGGCTCCAACCTTTTTAACACGCTCGCGGTTGTTGGTATTGCCGGGACGATCCAACCGATGGTGGTTGATTCGGTGGTGTTGTGGCGCGACTGCACGGTGATGGGCGGTTTAACCCTGGCGCTGTACATTTTTGGTATCGGCGTGCGAAGACCGGGAAGGATCAATCGGTTGGAGGGCGCAGGACTGCTGGTTGTTTACCTGTCTTATAATGCCTATCTGGTTTCACAGGTTATCGCCGCAGTTTAAGCGAACTGCTGTTGCCTGTCTCTGCATCGCACTCCCTTTTAGTTTTTTGTCAATCAAGCTGCAAATTGATTCTTCAGGAAGGAAAGTTGACTAGATTGTTGACAATACGGTTTCTGCAGAATTATATTCTGTTTCTATGAAGTATGAGAGAATAATCGACGATGTCGACCATAAAATTCTAGAGATTCTTCAAGAGAAAGCACGCGTTCCAAATGCCGAGGTTGCCAGGCAGGTGGGGATGGCGCCTTCTGCCGTTCTGGAGCGGATTCGCAAGCTTGAAGAACGCAGTATCATTGAGGGATACGAGGTGCGCCTGAATCCCATGGAGTTCGGGCAGGGGTTGACTGCTTTTGTTCAGGTGTCGGCTCTGCCACAGGCGAACGGTAAGCTTGCCGCGCAATTGGCTGAAGTCCCCGGGGTACAGGAAGTGCACCAGGTTGCTGGGGCAGATGGCTATCTGCTCAAATTGCGGGTTGCCGACAATGCAGAGCTCGGCGTCATACTGCGTGACGAATTAATGATGTTGAGCGGGGTCGAATCGACCAGGACCAGCATCGTTCTCAATACAATAAAAGAAACCCGAAAAATAGATCTGAATCGCTAAACATTATTTTCAGGAGTCGTTGCTATGCCGATGTCACAGTCATTCAAGGATCGTCTGCTTCCGGTCATCAATCAAATTGCCGAGCATTATGGCACCCCTTTTCACGTTTATGATGAAGTCGGAATCCGGGAAACAGGCGAAAAATTAAAGCAGGTATTTGCCGGTATCGAAGGATTTCGTGAGTATTACGCGGTTAAAGCGCTGCCGAATCCGAAGATTCTGGAGTTGATGTTCGACATGGGCTTCGGTGCTGATTGCAGCTCGATTCCGGAACTGATCATGAGTCGTCAACTAGGCGCCAAGGGTGAAGACATCATGTTTACCTCCAACAATACCAACCAGGTTGAGTTTGCTGCCGCTGCCGCAGAAGGTGGTTGCGTGCTGAATCTGGATGACATCTCGCTGGTCGACAAGGTGCCGGAGGTTCCTGAGTTGATCTGCTTTCGTTATAACCCGGGGCCGCGGCGTACCGGCAACGTCATTATCGGTAACCCGGTTGAAGCCAAGTATGGCGTCAGCCACGATCAGGTGGTGGAGGCTTATCGCAAGGCCCAGCAACGTGGCGCCAAGCGTTTCGGTCTGCACACCATGGTCGCTTCGAACGAGCTCGATTACACCTACATGGTTGAAACCGCGCGCATGGTGCTGGAGATCGCCGAGTTGGTTGAGGCCGAACTGGGAATCCGCTTTGAGTTTGTCAACATCGGCGGTGGGTTCGGTATCCCCTATCAGCCGGATCAGGCTCCCCTCGACATTGAAGCTATGGCGAAAGAAATTACTGAACAGTTTGATGCTTTTAAAGAAAAGCATGGCTACGCGCCGCGCATGTACATGGAGAGCGGTCGCTACATGACCGGTCCGCACGGCTGCCTGGTGACAACCGCTATCAACCACAAGGATACCTATCGTAAATATATCGGTGTCGATGCCTGTATGTCGTCGCTGATGCGTCCGGCGCTTTACGATGCCTATCATCATATCGACGTGGTTGGTAAGGTAGGGGAGGAGAAGAGCGAAGTGTACGACGTGGTCGGCTCGCTTTGTGAAAATAATGATAAGTTCGCGGTCCAACGCGAGTTGCCGCCGATCCAAGAGGGGGATCTGGTGGTGATTCATGACAGCGGCGCACATGGTCATGCCATGGGTTTTCAGTATAACGGTCGGTTGCGGCCCAAAGAGCTGCTACTGAAAGCAGATGGCAGTGTGGAGCTGATTCGTCGGGAAGAAACGGTAGAGGACTATTTTGCGACGTTGAAGTTTGACGCAGACGAAATGCAACCGAAGTAAGCGGGGCGTTTTTGTCAGCTCGTGAATCGACAAACGGTCTGATCGGACCGCTGTGGATTGAAAATCTGGCAAACGGCGGCAAAGGGATCGCTCGTGATAACGGCCGAGTAATTTTCGTTGCCAATGCGTTTCCGGGAGATCTGGTTCTCTGTCGGGTAACCAATGCGAAGAAAAACTACGCTGAGGCGGAGGTCGTGGATCTTTTGCAACTTTCGCCTCAGCGGCGTATCCCTCCCTGCCCGGTTGCGGAAGAGTGTGGCGGCTGCCAGTGGCAACAACTTCCCTACACAGAACAGCTGAAATGGAAACAGCAACTGTTTAGCGATACCCTGATTCGAAAGCTCCGGATCGACCCCCAACTGATTCGACAGATTGCCCCATCACCCGATGAATTTGGCTACCGCAGCCGGGTGCAGGTGAAGTGTCATCTTGCACCAGATGGGTTTGTGACCGGTTTTTTTCGGCCCAGGAGTCGCTTCGTCGTTGCTGTAGATAGCTGCCCTTTGATGCCGCCGCACTTAAATCAACTGTTGAGACGGCTGCGTGAGCCGATTGCTTCGAGCCGCTTCGTCGATAAGATCCCCCAGATCGATCTGGCGACCGGATACGACGATCGGAGCAGAGCGGTTGTTCATTATCTTGGCACCGAAAAAGCCGCTATAAGTGAAATGCTGCTGCCGGTTGCAGAACGGTTTGATTTCGATCTAGTAATTCAGTGTGGTCGTAAAGAATCCTTATCAACCGTGCGGGGTAGCGGAGAGCTGAAGATCAGCGTCGATCAGCCGGATCTCCTTTTGACTTATGCCGCTGGAGGTTTTGCGCAGATCAATCTTTTGCAAAACCGGAAGCTGGTCGAGGCGGTTATGGCTGCAGCTGAATGTAAAGGAGATGAACAGGTTCTGGATCTTTACTGTGGAATGGGCAACTTCTCCCTGCCACTAGCTCGTCGGGCAGCACAGGTAACCGGCGTGGAGGATTTTGCTCCTTCGATTGAGATGGCGCGCCGCAATGCGCGTGCAAACGATATCGCCAACGTTGATTTTCAGGTATGTTCCGCAGAACAGGTACTGCTGAACTCTTCAACCAAATTCGATCTGCTGGTCCTTGACCCTCCGCGCGCCGGTGCTTTTGCCGTTGTCAAGCAGTTACTCAAGCGGCCGATAAGGCGTGTAGCGTATGTTTCTTGTGACCCGCAAACCTTAGCCCGTGATCTACAAGTATTGCTGCATGGTGGCTACCGGCTGGTTTCCTCTCAAGCTTTCGATATGTTTCCTCAGACTCACCACGTTGAAAGTCTTACGGTACTTGAAAAGCAGCTGTGATTCAAAAAAGTTTTGCTGGTTTCACTTGCAGTTCGCGGGAGTCGGTAATATAGTTTTAAACCTTATTGCCATGTGGCTTGGAAAAGGTTGCTGAAAAGATGTTATTGATTAGTGCTCAGGCAGAGACGGAAGCGGTTTTGATAGCGGCGCGGCAGATGTGTATGGCTGCCAGAACAGCGCCGAAGGGGAAAGGCAAAGACCTTTTGGTCACGGCGATTGTCAGTGGCGAAGAGAAAGACCAAATCAGTCAGAGGATGAAATTGATCGGCGAAAAGCATGAGATTCCTTTTTTTCTGCGTGATTCTGCGAATGTCGATAGCTGTGAGTTGATGGTTTTGCTTGGTACCCGTAAAGAACCGCTTGGAATTCCAAACTGTGGTTTTTGTGGTTTTGGGAATTGTGATGCCATGCTCCAGGCCGGCGGCTGTTGTAGTTTTAATTCTGGTGACCTGGGAATTGCTGTTGGCTCCGCTGTCAGTGTTGCTGCCGATCTGCGGATTGATAATCGTGTTATGTTTTCAGCCGGGAAAGCAGCTCTTGAGTTGGGAATGCTCGGCCCAGATGTGCAGATTGCCTACGGAATTCCCCTGTCCGTCACAGGCAAAAGTCCATTTTTTGACCGACAATGATGCTTAAAAAGCAGGCATGAAAATATGCTTATGATCAAAGATTGGGCAGAGGGTGTTTTCTGTGGTTTGGAGAAGCATTTTGTTGCCTTTTTGATTTCGATAAGACATTGAAATGATAAGAGAAAAAGATAGCTTTTGGTTGTTGCTTTGAGTGGCAAGCTCTTTGCAATTGTCCTAGGTCGCTCGGTGCCGGAATATATGTTATCGCTGACCGGCCAAACTCAATATTTTACGGAGGATAGCTGATATGCGTAAGGTTGAGGCAATTATCAAGCCTTTTAAACTGGACGAAGTGAAAGAGGCGTTGAATGAAATCGGAATTCAGGGGATTACCGTTAGCGAAGTCAAAGGCTTCGGCCGTCAGAAAGGGCATACTGAGCTTTATC
>NZ_QKAP01000012.1 GCF_003247215.1 Malonomonas rubra
TACGGGCCTCGTACACGGCTCCTGTCCATCCTCCCTCAATCACGCTGAGACAGGCGGGGTCTACAACGCTCCCTCCCCTGCACTTCCTTCTGTTTCGCGACTCTACAACACCTTCGAAACTTCACCAGGGCCAATCGCCTTCTATCCCTTGCGGGCAATATACGGTTGGTTGATCTGGCTACTCCGTTAAGCGGCCCAGGCAGACAGAGAACCGTTCCCGGTTGTACCGTCCGTCCCAAGTCTTACCCTACTTCGGGTAACTTGTGCTTAAGCGCTGCGTGTTCTCATAAACTCCAGAAATCTTCGAATGAACTTCACTTCGCATTCCGATGAGGCTTTTGGCGCTCACCGGCTCCTGCCGATCAGACGGCAGGTCATCCCGGTTTTACCCTCCAGTCTGTTACCAGCTTTCACAGGCCGGGACTTCATCACTACTACGGAATCATCTGCCACCTCGCACCGCATCAGAAGACCTTGAGTCCCCCCTTGAAACTTCCTTACCCGATATTTTGACCAAAAATATCGGGACAATACGAGGCTTCCCCAGTTACCTTCCGGCTCCCTGTAAGCTACCGCATCCTCAATCACGCTACGAATTTGATCAGGTATCGGGCTTCACGTTATGTTGCACGCTTACCCACTCGTAGCGCCGAATCAGGTTCGCTTGCTATGTGCAGCTCACTTCCTATCGCTTCCTTCAGACCCTGCCGTTGCCAGCAACGCCCTTGCGATTCGGATTGTCTTCCCCCTGATCGGGGCGACGCTTGCTTCTTTCAGCAAGCCGGGTTTGCCAGCTCCGCTGGGCAAACTAACCATTATCCACCCAGAAATTCTAAGCGTGGTTACTTGTGGAAACAAGTGAATCAATATTGCCAGTAATATAAGACTTAACGAATGAAACATATGATATTGAACGGATGTATGCCAGACTTCCAGCATATCTGCCGAAATCTTATTTTTCAGGCCATGAGCGCCGAAGGCACCCAAAGCTACGGAAAGAAATGCGTTGAGTCCTCCGAGTAAAACAAAAAACTTCATTGTTACCCTTTTGTGATTAGGTCATCGTTTCGCAAATTATAGCTTTGGCCCTTTTCAATGTCAGCGCGGTCCACAACTCCAAAGTTGAGAACACTTAGGGTGCCTGCCAAAAGCATTGAAAATCACAACTTTAGCTGCACAGGAATCCCCCTCGCCGTGAAGACTGATAACAAAACCTTTGCCCTTCTCTTTGAGCAAAAACTTATTTGCATTCATATCAATCTCCCTTTTTATAGGTTTGGGCGTTGCTGCATCGAAGTATAAGTATATATATTATTTAGGTTTCTGCAGAATTTTGAACAAGTGACTACCGTCAAGACACTGGGGCAAGAATACCGGAATGCTGGGAAGGCCGAGTTTTTTTTGATAAAATTCTGTGTTATAGGCCATTATGAATGCTGGACACACCTACTAAGCACTTCATCTATCAATAATAGTCTTGGATTGTAATCTCGATTTTCCCTATATCCTGTCCGAGATCTAGGCTATTTAAAATTTTGTCAGGCAGCGAATGTATGTATGTTAGTCGTGATGAATTACTGTGGATGTTAAGGCAAATTTACGGCCAGAGAATCGAGCAGGAAAAATTAATTCGCAAATTCAGGAACCATGGAATTTCCAGCTTACTGCCTTACTTTAATGAAATAGAATCGATATTTAATAAGCTTGATGACAAGTTCGAAGTGGCAAAAAAGGCAGTTCGTTCTTTAGCAATCCGGATCAATTGCGAAATAGATGACCTTGGCAATGCTTCAAACAAGATCTCTTACCTTGATTTAGAAAATCAATTGCTACCGATCCTGATTCGCTCTTTAAATCTTGAGCATTCCTCCTCTTTAGAAAAAGGTGCCAGGATTAGTGTGAGGCTGGACAGTGGCAGCTGTTATGCTAAGCCAGGGAGCGAAGGTTTTATAATAGAAAAATCGGCCGGGGTCTCAAAGGTTAAATTTTACTCCACTGCCGGGCGTTATGGTTTGGATATCTATGCAACGGAAATTCCTGATGAAGAGCTCCAGGTTTTAACCGTGGATAACCTTCTCGCTAGACATAAGGATATTCGTGGCGTGGCTCAATACTTTTTCAATGATTCCATGCTGAGAGCCATGAAAACCAGCATCGACTCTTCAGTCTATTCTTTTACCGCGAATCTCGCAGTTAACCTTCTGATCGACAAAGGTTTTTTAAAGATTGAAGGGGATGAGTTTGTCGGTGTCCTTGAGCAAATTTTTCCCGTTCTTGCTCCTAAGATGGCCAAAACCTATCGGGACATAAGCTTGTTCAGCTCTCCTACCTTGTCCTCACCTCCATCTGAGAGGAAAGCACATGTTTTGCGTTTAGAGTTAACAACTGGATGTGATTACAACAGGTGTACTTTCTGCTCCGAGTACGCTGACAAGACTTTCGTGACGAAATCTTTTGACGAGTTTAAAGAACATGTAAATCGAGTTGTTGTTTCCATAGAATCTGAAAAATCACGCATTCAGAGGTTGTTCATCGGGAGTGGCAACTCGTTGGGGGTTGATACCGAATTACTCCTGAGAGCACTGAATTATGCGAGCAACATCTTCAATCCACAGAAGATTTCTCTTTATGGCAGGACAGCTTCAATATTGGCAAAGTCTGTTGATGAGTTGAAAGAGCTCAAAGAGGCAGGCTTGACCTTGATTTACTGGGGGCTGGAGAGCGGGTCCGACGAAGTCTTGAATTATATATGTAAGGATTGTACCCGCGATGAAATAATAGCAGCTGCGAAGAAGTTGGTTAAGGCGGATATCGAAGTGTCTGCTATGTTGATGCCAGGAGTAGGTGGCTTGAAATTCTCGCAACAGCACGTTGTTGGGACCTTGGAATTATTACATAACATTAACATCAAGTACCTTACCCTGTTGTCTATTAATCCTTCTGAGTACTCATTGTACGAAAGAAACATGCAGTCCGAAATTGACAATCGCCACTTAACTCCCGATGAAGTCAATGCCCAAGTATACCAACTACTAGAAGGGCTGAAGCCCACGGGTTTGCAGATAGGGATGTTCACCGAAGAAATTGATCAAGCAAGTAGCAACACCAAACGATTTAGTTATCCATTTACCGATGCGAACAAGGAACTCTTGTTGAGAGAATTTTGGAATTAGTTAATAGACTTCTTCATCATGAGACATCATGCCCGTATTGACGTGAATTCATCCTCCCCTGAAAAAACTTCAGCTTGAAATTTCGACTTACAAAACAGAGCTATTTTGCTTTCAAAGCACTGATGAACTGATCTGCTTCCTTGATGGATAATTCCATATCACGAATCAGTCGGGAAACATCAGTTTCGATATTCCCGAGCTCAGTCTGTAAAGAGGCGATCGCCCGCGCGTTCAAGTTATGCTTGAGAAACAACACCTGATTGCGCACCGGGTTGAGGACTGGATCGATCTTCGCTTCAGCTTTTTTCATCGCGCTGATGAATTTGTAATAATGACTACGGGTCTGTTTCAGCTGTTTCTCGCTGGCGCTACGCATGCTGGCACTGGAATACTGATCGAGGTCACCCTCCAACTTATCGAACAGCACCTCGGCAACATCTTCGACCTCGGCAATCCGACTGAGAACTTCATCCGCCTGCTCTTCACTCTTCTCAAGCGTCGCATTTAACTGCTCGTACTTGTTGTCTTCAATCTTACCTCTGTCAAAGGCGACAACCGAATTGAACTGTTCAAGAGCGGAAACAAATTGCTCCTTGGTTTCCAGTTGGCTGTCTCACACCTCTTCAACCCGATCGACCAAGATATCCCGCTTGGGATGCCAACTTCTTCCATCGCACCGTAAGAAACCCCAGTACAACCGACCAACAAAAGCAACTAAAAAAGGATCAACAGCAGCCGTTTCATACCTTGCCGCAAGCATAGCCGATGTCCAAGGCCGTACCACCCTGATTGCCAAAGCATCCTGGCTGCTGCGGTTAACCAATTTATATAAGCTGTTTGCGACAGCTGCCTATGAAATCCGCGGTTATACCTTTCAAACCGACGTCACCAAGCTAACACTCCTCTCAATTAGCGTCGCCGGAACATCGCAATAGAGGTGGAAACGGAAGCGCAACGGATATTTTTGCGAAAAGAAGAGTGCAACGGGATGCAGGGGGTTCCTGTTCAGCAAACCGCTGTCTGAAGAAAAGATTACTGAATTGCATCTGGCAAAACAGACTAATGTTCAACCACCGCCATCAGCTGTACCAGCACAACGGTGAAAAACTCACCAGATATTCTTTTCAACCTATGTCTCCAGCAGTTCCAGCATCTGCGTGCGGAATTTTCCGGCCCCACCATTGGCCGGATGACGCACTTTGGTCGCCGGGATTCCCAGCTGCTGAAGTTGGGCAAACGATTTTTCACCTACAGCAACTACCTGCCGAAACTGTCCCAATTCAAGCATCCACCGCAACACCTGATGCCCGGCAGCCAGTTCATCATCGGTCGGCGTCCTGTTGCTGAGCAGCCCCTTCTGTGGGTGGTAAGGATGCCAGGGGAAAGCGTTCCATAACACCACCGAGCGCGGATCGATACCCTGCTCGACCAGAAATCCCCAAACGATGGTCGCTGTCGGCTCAGTGAAGCCGAGCGGCCGCAATTCGGGCCGACTAGTGCGTTGCGGAGACAGATCGCAAAAAACCAGCCCGGCATGCAGCTGCTTGTGCTTCAAGCCGCCAAGCAGCAACCGCTCAGAAGTCATCGGAATGCCACTGAAATGTCCCCCCTGATAACCGATCGCTTCTGCCAGCAGTAGCGTCTCGGCCTGGCCGATTCGCTCAGCAAGGTATTTCTGCAGTTGGTGCCGACGAATTTCGGGGCCATTCCGGTCAAGATCATGCTGTGCGTCTCTTTCCCCCCAGGGGTTGAAAACCCCCTCCGAGCGATAGGCGCTGAGTTTCTCCACGAACCGATCAAGCATGATTGACCATTTGCACGAGAATAAAAGGCTGCACAATCAGCATACGAAACGGTTTATTCAAGTCTAATTCCCAATCACTAAGCTGTTTTGCAGTCGGCTTAACCAACTGCCCTTCCCCGATCCAATTTGCCACTTTGTGCTTGTTATCCTCGGCGACCACCGCCGCAACCTCCACCAAATCGAGCTCTTCAGCAACAATGATGATCGCATCACGTTGCAAATGAATCCGCAGATCCTTCCAGCAGACCTCAGCAAGGTCCTGCTTAAATCGTTGAAATACTTCCGACATTCGAACTCCTCCTAAAAAAGCGCTGCTGGAGGATACCTAGCCCCGAGACTCAGGTCAAGAAACGAAAAGTTACATAATTTGCTGGATGTATCGCTAAAGGAACGGAGGAAAACAACCGACAAGCATAGTATCGTTAGCTATAGATAATTTTATCGTTTATTCCTTCAAGGGTAACTGATCCATGACGTCACAAGCGGAAGGTGTCGCTGTCAACACGCCACTGATCAGTGAAATCAATGAAGAAGCTCGACTTGGGGATCAAATCGCATAAGGGGCAACTGGAATGTCGTACCAGCATCGAAGTGCATAACCCGGAGCACAGCATCTCGCAGGATGAGTTGATCACTCTACTGAAAATGCTCGACATTTCAGAGACTGTCGATCAGGAACAGATCGCTGAATTCTGCACCGAGGCCGCAAACGGAGAAAATCCGCAAAATGTCTCGCTTGCCTCCGGGATCGAAGCGACAAATTTGATCGACGACTATTTCGAGCTTTTTGTCGAAACCGGGGACGAAGGGAATATCGAACTCGAAGAAGATGATCCGGGACGGGTCGACTTCAAGAACATTCAGAGTTTCACCAACGTCAAACAGGAACAGTTGATCGGCACCATTTACCTACCCAAGCCAGGAGAAAATGGCAAAACCATTACCGGCATACCGATCCTCGCCAAAGCCGGCAAGGTTGCAGGTGTCTTAGCCGGTAACGGTGTTGAAATCCGCGACAACGGCACCAATGCATTTGCGGTATAAGCGTGCCATGTCTCCTTCGACAAAAACATTCTCTCCATTGTCGAAGGATTTGTCCTCAAGGGCGACGTCGATTTAAAGGCCGGCAATATCAACTTCAACGGCTTCGTCGAAGTCAAAGGAGATGGCTTGGACGTTTTCAAAATCAAGGCGACCAAGGGGATCAGCGTCTCCGGCTCGGTGGGTGCCTGCAAGCTGGAATCGGAAGGCCCGGTGGCCATCGGCTCGATGGCTGACATGAGTTTCGGCTTAATCCGCTGCAAAGGGAACCTGACGGCCCGATATCTCAACCATATCACCGTCGAATGTTGGGAGGATGTTCATATCGCCAACGAAATTCGCAATTTCACAATCAAGGCGACCGGCTCGATCAACGCCCTGACCTCAATTAAAGAGGGCGTGACGATAAACCTCGGTGAACCCAGCGAAGAAGTCAAAGAAAATCAATGGACCGGTTTCGATCATTGAGAATTCTCAGACCGGCGGTATTCGACAATTGCCCCATTCTCCGGTCAAGGTCCCCGCAGAAAAACTGGGGGAAGAAACTCTGCAGAAACAAGCCGGAGCGGCAAACGGTGACTGACCCAAAACGAGGGAACTTCAAATGGCAGATCATGAGCTGAAACAGATAATCCTGAAAATGCTAAATGCGGAACTGGAAGCGATGCATTATTATCAGCAGGCCAGCCGCTTCATCAAGGACCAGAGCGCCTGCTACCACTTCAACCTGCTTGCTCAGGAAGAACTGGAGCACGCCCGCACTTTTTATAATATCTACCCGGACAACGACCTGCCAGAATTCGAAGCGCTGGCGAAACAGATTCCGGAACAGCACACCACCATTAATACGCTCGACCCAAAATTTCTCTACCGACTCAACGAACGAACTGCTCTTTATACCGCTTTAAAGCTGGAGGAGGAGATGGCCAACAGTTTGAAAATGAAGCTGGCCGAACTAACCAGCCCTGCAGCCCGAGCTGTGATCGAAAACAATATCGAATCGACTCTTGGCCACTACGAGCTGATCAAAGAAGATTACCAGCGGCTTTTCGCCTCTCCCGCCTCGGCCTCCTGAAACCAGCAAAAGGGTGGTTTCCCATGCATGAAAATGAGCTAAAAAAATGATCTTTACAATTTTGGATTTCTTCTAAAAATTCTCTACTTTTGAAATCGAATTCCCCGTTCCCATTTAAACCAAAACCGGTCTGATTAGCGGGTTTGCTCCAAAGGAAAGCAAGGTTCCTCTTTGCAATGGATCACCTCAATGGTTATATGTTTCAGTTGCTCGAAACCGCTCAGGAGCTTTTTATATTTTCCGATCGGTTTGGGATAGTGGGTGACCAAAGTGATAATCGCCGCCAAATGCTGTGGAGACACCTTCCAGACGTGCAGATCAGATACGCGGTTGTCGGCATCCGCTTCGATCACCTGCTGAACTTGCTGTCGGTACTCAGCATCGACCCCGGCATCGAGCAACGAAGCGCTGCTATCTCTTAGCAACCCCCAGGCCCAGCGGCTAATCACCAAGGCTCCGACGATTCCCATCAGCGGATCGAGTGCCCACCAGCCATACAGACTCCCAAATAGCAGCGCAATGATTGCCAGCAACGATGTAAGGGCATCGGCAAGCACATGGAAGTAAGCGGCCTTAAGGTTGTGATCTTCGTGGTGATGGTGACTGGCATGGCTATGCTGATGATGGTCATGCCCGCCATGGAGCAACAAAGCGCAGGATATATTGACCGCCAAACCGAGCACAGCTACCAGCATCGATTGTCCATAATGAATCTCAACCGGAGCGAAAAACCTTCCAACTGATTCGATCGCCATGATCAATGCCACCACCGAAAGTGCCACCGCGCTGGCGAAGCCGCCGAGCAGGTTTATCTTACCGGTGCCGAAGCTAAAATCCGGGTTGTCGGCATGCTTGCGTGAGTAACGATAGGCAAATAATGTGATCATAAAGGCTGCTACATGGGTGCCCATGTGCCAACCATCGGCTAATAACGCCATGGAGCCAAAACCAGCCCCGGCAATAATTTCCACGACCATGGTAACAGCCGTCAGCCCCATCACTTTCCGGGTATTCTTTTCGTTTTTCTCGTCGTGCCTAAAAAAATCATGCGGGTGGTGCCACTGGTCAAGTTTGTGAATATGCATCTACCTCTCCTACTTCAGCCACTCGTAAACTTCCCTGCTGTGACTGCCACAGCCACCACAGCCACCACCTTTTCCACAACCTTCATCCTTGTGCAGTCGTACCCGCCCCTTGTGGATCCAGTGACTGAGCAATCCACGCACAGCATCTGGCTCCAAATCGAAATGTAGGGCGATATCGGTCAAAGAGGACAAACTGCGCTCACTTAGGTAACGTTTCACTTCACTCGGGGTCATCTTTTATTCTCCTTAAGCTTTAGCCAGAACTGTTTTACCGACACCACGTAAATCATTTCCTAAGCTGCGCATCAGTAGAACTACAAGAACTGATAGGATGGCGCTCCCGGCCAGCCAAAGGCTGGAGAAGGTCGGATGCTGAGTAAAGGTGGCCAATTGATAAAAACTGGTTGCGGCGACGTAAGCCAAGCCGGTGGTCCAGGCAGCGATGAACAGGGTCCAGCGCTTATTGGTCTCCCTATAAACCGCCGCCATGGCAGCGACACAGGGGAAATACATCAGAATGAACAGCATGTAGGCGATAGCCCCGGCCTGGCCGTCGAACAACTTGCCCATTGCCCCGAAAGTTCCTGCGTTGACAGCCAATTCTTCAGCTGCAGAATCGAGGCTGCTGGTATCTCCAATACTCAGCCCCAACGGGTCGGCCAAATTGTCAGCAACCCCAGCGAGGTTTTCCGGGATGGTTGCGACTGCTTCTTGCAAAGTAGCGCTCAGGCTGAATTCAAGCGCTTCGTCACCAGTAGTGACGCCGACTTGGTTCTCATTCTGCAGGTAGATAGCATCAAGGGTGCCGACAACCGCTTCCTTGGCGAAAACGCCTGTAAAGATTCCGACCGTTGCCGGCCAGTTTTCCTGAGAGATACCCATCGGCGCAAACACCGGAGTGATGTTGCGGCTGACCGAAGCAAGTAGCGAGTCGGCGCTGTCGTCGTGACCTATGCTGCCGTCGAGTGACATGGTGTTGAGCAAC
Source organism: Malonomonas rubra (assembly GCF_003247215.1). Lineage (GTDB taxonomy): Bacteria > Desulfobacterota > Desulfuromonadia > Desulfuromonadales > Geopsychrobacteraceae > Malonomonas > Malonomonas rubra_A. Next base: position 9,164 of record NZ_QKAP01000012.1, read on the forward strand.
GCCAGTAGCGCAACCATCGGCACTAGGACACGGGTCGCTTTGAGGATAAAAGATTTGAGTCGATCCCAGGTGCGCAACAACACTGACTTGAGAGTCGGCACATGGTACGGGGGCAGCTCCATGACAAACGGGGTGATCGTCCCTTTCAGCAGAGTATGTTTTAGGACCAAGCCGGTCAAAACAGCAAAACCAATTCCTGCCAAATAGAGGAGGAAGACAACATTCTGGCCGCCGACTGGGAAGAACGCAGCAGCGAATAGAGCATAGACCGGCAGCCGGGCGCCACAGCTCATAAAGGGGTTCATCATGATGGTCAGGGTCCGATCGCGCTGGTTCTCCAAGGTACGTGTCGCCATAATCGCCGGCACATTGCAGCCAAACCCAACCAAAAGCGGAACAAATGATTTCCCCGGCAAACCAAGCATACGCATGAAACGATCCATGACGAAAGCTGCCCGGGCCATGTAGCCGGAGCCTTCCAGCACTGCCAGAGCAAGAAACATAAACCCGATTGGTGGGATGAAGGTAGCCAAAGTCTGGATACCGCCTCCAATTCCGGTCGAAATTATTCCGATCAACCAAGCAGGAGTGTCGATGCCGTTCAGCAGGTTGGCCAAACCATCGACGAAGATCGCACCAGCCGCAATATCAAAAAAATCGATAAAAGCACCTCCGACATTGATGGTGAACATAAACGTCAGGTACATCATCAGCAGAAAGATTGGCAATCCGAGCACCCGGTTAAGAACAATCCTATCGATCTTTTCCGTGAGCGTTTTTGTCACTTTAGTAGCGTGCTTGACGACACCTTCGGTCAACCAATGAATAAAATTGTAGCGAGCGTCAGCCACTACGATATCTGCATCCTCGTCAAGCTGACGGGCAAGGTCACCCTGCCAACCAACAACAAGTTCATGCTGTTCAGCGGTCAGAAGTGCGAGATATTCCGGGTCATCCTCCAACAGCTTCATCACCAACCAATCGGCCTTCAGATTTCGACTGTCGGCCAGCGGTTTGAGCTGCTCCTCCAGAGAAGCGATCGCTCCTTGAATTTCAGCTGGATAGAGCACATCTGCCCTAGAAATTGGGCTTTGCTCGGCTGCTTGGTGGATTGCTTTTTTCAGCAAACTGAGGCCATTCCGTTTCACAGCCGAGATTGGGATGACCGGCACTCCGAGCCGTTCGGCCAGTTCATCGCTATCGATTCTAATCTGCCGGGATTTGGCAACATCCATTTTGTTGAGGACCACAACCATTGGCACACGCATTTCCAATAACTGTGTTGTCAGGTAGAGGTTACGCTCTATATTGGCTGCATCGACTATATTGATGATCAGATCGTAGGTGGCAGAAATAAGATAATCGCGAGCGACTTTTTCATCTGTTGAATGAGCTGTGAGGGAGTATATTCCGGGAATATCGACCAACTCGAAGTCATGCCCTTCAAATGCATAAAAGCCGGTCTTGCGATCAACTGTAACCCCAGGCCAGTTACCAACCATCTGGCGCGAACCGGTCAGCTCGTTGAACAGAGTAGTTTTACCGCAATTCGGATTTCCGGCGACAGCGATTACCAAGCGTTTCTTCTGCATTGGACTAACTCCTTTCAACCAACACTGCAGCCGCTTCTGCCTTACGAAGACTCAGCGAAAATCCTCGCACACTAACTTCCAGAGGATCTCCCAACGGCGCGACTCGGGTCAGCTCCAACTTGATCCCCTTTGTCACGCCCATTGCCAGAAGCTTCGAACGGTATTCCTTCTGGCCAGCAGAAAAGCCTGATACAACAGCCTTTTCTCCGACCGATAACTCACCTAAATGTAGTTGCATAAACATTCTCCTATGGTGCGCAGCCTGTGATTGATTATTGGTAAGTATCAGTGAATTGAATGGGGCAATGTCATCCGCAATTTCACCTCGATATTGAAAACCGTTTTCAAATTAATGTTCCAGACCACCTTTGTCAAGAAAAAAAATTTATTCCCTACTATTTGATTGCATATATAGGTTAAAGAAATGCTGGACACTGGATATGTGCCATTGGGCAACCTAGTAGGCGGAGAGGAGAAGTTATTTAGTTGGGCAGGCGGGATATTTAAATTTAACCATCCCTCTAGGACTCCTGAAACACTCAAGCACTGGCAGGCCTAAGACTTTATTGAAAATCCTGTACTCTGTAACGATATTAACCAGTGGAGGCAAGACAACTATTATCACTTCATCTATAAACAATATTGCTGTATTGCATAGCTCAAAATTCTCAGGAATCGAACTCTCAACTAGTCATGATCCTTATAATATTTTCGAGCAATAAAAATGTTGGAGTTATCCTAGATAACTGAAATTCGTCTAGGATAGCAGTATGAGAAAAAGCCTTCTGAGTCAGGCCAAACAAGACCGACTCATCAAACACTTTATCTCGGGTTCAACAGCTCGGTCTGCAGCAGCCTTGGTTGGTGTCAATCGCAACACTGCTGCCTACTATTTTCAACATCTCCGACAACTGATCTGTCAAGCCATTGAAGACGAAAAACCCTTCTATGGCTAGATCGAAGTCGACGGGTCATACTTCAGGGGCAAGCGCAATGGCAAACGAGGCCGAGGTGCTGCCGGGAAAGTCCCTGTATTCGCGATTTTAAAACGTGGTGGGCGGGTTTATAGCAAGATTGTCCCGAATGTTAAATCTGCCACTTTGATGCCTACTCTGGAGCAGAAAATCGTCCAAGACAAGAGACCACATAAGAAAAAGGCCCTTCCGCTAAGCCACTGAAATTACAGCAAAGCAAAAAGGCCGATTTTTCTGTCTCAACATTTAGACTGATGTATCTTCAACCGCTCAATCACTTTCTGTGCGGTCAAATTGGAGTTGTTGACGCAGTCGTTCAAGCCGACCCCGAAAAAGGCATTTCCGGTCAACAGCAAATCCGGCTGTCCACGCAAGGAATCCTCGATCGCCTCAACCCGAGCTGCATGCCCCCGTGTATACTGGGGGATCGCGTGAGGGTGGCGGAAAATACGCACGAAGTCCGGTTTCGCGGCGATCCTCATGATCTGCCACAAGTCATCCATGGTGCGCTTTTTGACCTCCTCTTCGGAGAGGTCGATCGCCCCCATATTTGTTGCCCCGCCCATCATCGAACGAAGCAGCACATGTCCTTCCGGAGCCCGGTTCGGGAAAATACTCGAATCCCACAAGGTTCCCAGGGTGCTGCGACCTTCCGCTTTCGGAATCAGGTAACCGAAACCATCCAGATTATGAGTAATCCGTTCACGCTGATATCCGAAACAGATCACGTTCATCGTCGCGTAGGGGATTTGCTTGAGCATGGCCGAGGTTTTCTCGCTGTTCTCTGCCAGCATCGTCGCTGCGGCATAAGCAGGCACGGCGCTGACCACAATCTCCGCGTCTAGTTGCTCACCACTTTCCAGAGTCAGTATATAGCCGCCCGATTTCTGCTCAATTTTACTCACCGCGCTGGTCAGCTTAATCTCACCTTGCAGACCTTTGCCGACACCTTCGGTCAACTGCTGAATCCCTTCCTGAAAGGATGTCAGAATCCCGCCTGGCCCAGCCGCGCTGGCCACCGCCTTACCCGCCTTGATGTCGGCCTTCTTCTGCTTCGCCAAGCGGACCATCGCTTTGATCAGACCGCCATACTCCTGTTCCAGCTCATAAATCCTTTTGAAACAGCTCTTCAAGCTCATGGTTTCCGGGTCTCCGGCAAAGATGCCGGAAACCATCGGCGCGATCAGCTTATTCAGTGCTTCATTGCCCAGCCGACGCCGTCCGAATTCTGCCAATGTCTCGTCACTCTGGTCGGTGCGTTTGGGAATCAGCGGCTCGCAGGCTAGCCGTAACTTGCCCGGCCAGGAGATCAGTTTCGATTTGAGAAACGCCGGTCCGTTTTCCGGTAACTGATGCAATACCTGTTCTGAATATATGAAGCGCTTTCGGGCGTTATCATCTGATCGCAGCAGCTGATCGCTAATCCCGAGTGAGTCGCACAATTCCAGAGTCATCGGCTTGTTGTCGAGAAAGCCGTTCGGGCCCCACTCGCAGAGAAATCCATTTTCGCGCCGTGACCAGATTTTCCCCCCGGTGCGATCCAGCTTTTCCAGTACCAAAGTCTGCACCTCCAACTCGGCCTGCGCGGCAAGCTGTTCCACCGCGTAAGCGGTTGCCAATCCGGAAATCCCGGCTCCGATGATCACGACACGGGTCATATCTGCTCCTGGTCTAAAATTAAAAGACTATTAATCGATCAAGGATACTACTCTTCCAAACCTCATTGGTCAAGCAGCAGCAGCGGTTATCTTGGTATACCGCTAAAACCTTGACGCCTCCCGGCCTGCTCCATATAGTTATGCATTCAGCAGTTGCAACCCAGGAGTAATTCAAATGGCAAAAGATTATTATTCAACCCTCGGCGTCGAACGCAGCGCCGATGCCTCCACAATAAAAAAAGCCTATCGGAAGTTGGCGCAAAAATTTCATCCGGACCGTAATCCAGGCGACAAAGCTGCAGAAGAGAAGTTCAAACAGATCACTGAAGCATACGCCGTCCTCTCCGACCCGGAGAAAAAACGCCAGTACGACCAGTTCGGCGACACCGGTTTCCACCAGCGTTTCAGCCAGGAAGATATTTTCCGCAATATGGATTTCGGCGATATCTTTGGTAGCTTCGGCGGAGAAGATCTGTTCAGCCAACTTTTCGGCGGTGGCCGGGCTCGGGGTGGCGCGCGCCGGCCGAGCAAGGGGCAGGATTATTCGATGCAGATCAACATCCCGTTTCGCCTTGCGGTACAGGGCGGGGAAAGACGCATCGACTACCGCAGTGACAGCCGGGTCGAACAGATCAAGGTTCGAATTCCGGCCGGCATCGAAAGCGGTTCCAAGCTACGGGTAGCTGGCAAAGGCGGGCCGAACCCGACTGGCGGTCCCCCAGGGGATCTGTTTCTGCAAATCGAAATCGATCCCGACCCGCTGTTCACCCGCGAAGGGAGCGACCTGCTGGTGCGGGTTGAGGTTCCTTTCAGCGGAGTCTGCCTAGGCACTAGCGTCGAGGTGCCAACCCTAGAGAACCCGAAACGGGTCAAGGTTCCAGCCGGTATGCAACCGGGACAGAAAATCCGACTACGGGGTTTTGGCGTAGCAGCATCAGGCAGAAGACCAGCCGGTGACCTCTATGCGATTATCGAGGTGGAGATACCAAAAACATTGACTTCCGAACAAACGAAGCTGGTGGAAAAGTTACAAGATCTAGGCTTATAAAAAGCAAACAAATGATTTTCACTAGTTTGGCAGCAGATGATTCGCTGCAGGCAGTTTTTTTAAAACAACAAATGAAATCCATTACAGAAAATAGGCATTTCACTTGCATGGAATGCCTTTCGCGCGCTATAGTGCCGCTTTGTATTTTGACGAAAGAGCTAACCTTTGTCCGAACGCACCAATATCACAAACTTCCTGCTGTTATCGATTTTGACGGCCATCCTGCTGGTCAGCGGCAGCCTCCAGTGTGCCTTCGATTGTCTGACACGGGTCGATGTTCTACAGCCAGTTGCTTCTTTCAATGTACAAAAGGACCGGGTCAATACTTGCCACCCGTCCCTCAACCATAGCTCTTCCACAGTTAACTGCCTGAACAAGGCCTGCCACCAGCGCTTGCCCCATCACCGCAACCTGGGTGGCCCAGAATTTTACCGTCTGGCAAAGCTGCCGCAACCGCTCTACAATGGATCGCGCCAACCAGAGCCGCAGTATCGGGCGGGCAGTGCAATAGAATTGCAGCGGATCGCTCGGCACACGGCAGCTAGACTACAGGCCACGGTTTCAACTCGCCCCCCACAAATCCAATACTGTATCCGCGCGACAGTGTTGCTCTGTTGAGATTCTTCTCTTTCACCAGTTGACGACAGTCAGCTACGCTGACTATAGTGACCAAATCTGTCATCTTTACAAATTGATGATGGACTTATGATAGGAGAATTCTGTTTTGACAGAGAAGAAAACAAGCCTTACTGATCGTATCTGGGACTTTTTCTGTTCCCTGAAACTGACGATTATCATTATGCTGCTACTGGCGGTCACCTCGATCATCGGAACCGTCATTCAGCAAAACGCGTCGGCCGCCGATTATATCAAGGAATACGGTCAAACCAATTACGAGTTGTTTGTCAAACTGCAGTTTGTCGATATGTACCACTCATGGTGGTTCATCGGTCTACTAGCCCTGTTCAGCGTCAACTTGATCTGCTGTTCGATCAAACATTTCCCTCGCGTCTGGAAGTTTGTCTCTGAACCGCAACTGGTTGCCTCTCCCGGTATCCTGAAGAACTCGACCAATCGCGCCGAGTACTCGGTTAAGGAAGGTGCAGACCAGATCTCGCACCGACTGAGCGACCTGCTAAAAAAGGAATTCGGCAAGGTGACCGAAACCGAAGCAGACGGCAAACATTACCTGTTCGCGCAAAAAGGGATCTAT
>NZ_QKAP01000136.1 GCF_003247215.1 Malonomonas rubra
AGAACTGTTGCCGTTAATCGAGGCAGTAATCAGAGTTTATTGCGCCAATGTCGCCCCCCCAAAAAGGCTGAAAACCTTGATTGCAGCTCTTGGGGAAGAGGCTTTTCGGCAGATCTTGGCTGAAGAGTTGGCCTCGGCGTCGCAAATTGCTTTTAACGATGCGTACCCGAAAAATCTGTTACCTGTCAATGAAGTGCAGAATGATCTGAAGATGATTATCCCGGTGTTTGCTGGGGAGCTGCCGGCATCGACGTTGTCCAAGCTGGTTACCTTGGCCGAGGATGCCGGGCTAGCGTATCTGCTGGTTACGACTGACCAGGATCTGGCATTGCTGCCGAACAGCCGGCACGAGCGAGAGCAGTTGCTCGGTGCACTAGCAGTGAGCTTTAAAGATCTTGATCTGCCTGCTTCCGTATTGCGGGTCTGCCCTGGCAGTCACGAATGCCGGATGGGACTCTGTGCGACACGTGATCTGGCCAGATCTTTACAAAAGAGGTTTGGTGCAGGTTTGTACAAAAAAACAGTGGCGATCTCTGGTTGCCCGAATTCCTGCGCTCAACCGCAACTGGCTGAAATTGGCATCATCGCTAGCAAAAGCATGAAGAATGACGACGGCAGTCGCAGTCCGCGCTTTGACCTGTACCGGCGCTTTGATGACGCTGGACTTGGTGACCGGGTTGCTGAAAAATTGACAAAGGAGGCGCTGCTCGACCTGCTTGCCGCGGAATTCTGAAAAAAATTCAAGGACAATCTGCTAATCTTTGATAGATGTTCATCATCTTTGGCGGCCGGGGGGGAAATGGATTACTATCAAACTCAGTTGGATGACCTCGTTCAGCAACTGGAAACTGGTTCCCACGGGCTCAGCGCAGATGAAGCCGAGAGGCGGCTGCTGAAGTACGGGCCGAATCGGCTGGAGACCAAAACCCGCCTAAACCCGCTGCTAATTTTTATCAGCCAATTTAGAAGTTTTATCATCTATATCCTGTTGTTCGCGGTCGTTTTTTCGGTGTTGATCGGCGAATATGTCGACTCGATCGTAATTTTAATTATCCTACTGGCGAATGCGGTTATCGGCTTTTATCAGGAGCTGAGTGCCCACAAGTCGTTGGAGGCGCTGAAAAAGATTAGCACAGTTCAAGCGACGGTGCTGCGTAACGGATATCCGCAGGTGATCGAGGCGAGCGAATTGGTGCCGGGAGATGTCGTCCAACTGAAATCGGGAGACCGAGTTCCGGCCGATTTGCGGATCATCGAGGCGGTGCAGCTTAAAGTCGAAGAGTCGGCCTTGACCGGCGAGAGCGTGCCGGTGGAGAAGTCAGCCGCGACCCTTAACCAGGTCGTGCCGCTTGGCGATCGACGCAATATGCTCTATTCGGCGACCACTTTGGTGACCGGCAACAGCCGCGCGCTGGTAGTGGCAACCGGGATGCAGACCGAGCTTGGCAAAATCACCGAGCTGGTCAAAGAAGCGGAAGAACTCCAGACCCCGCTACAGCGCCGGCTCGATCAGTTCGGCAGGAAGCTCAGTTATGTGATTATAACTATATGTTTGATTGTGTTTGCACTGTTCTTTTACAAGGATTATTTCGCCAATGGCTTTTCCAGTGAATCGTTCCTAGCCCTGATCTTGATCGCCATCAGCCTGGCTGTTGCGGCGGTGCCGACAGCGTTGCCAGCGGTGGTAACCATCGCTCTGAGTGTCGGGGTTAAACGCCTGCTCGATAAAAAGGCGCTGGTGCGGAATCTCTCCTCGGTCGAAACGCTTGGTAGTTGTGATGTCATCTGTACCGATAAGACCGGCACACTTACCGCCAACCAGATGACAGTTCGCTATGGCTGGACCGCTGCTGGCGAAGTTACGTTGGGTGGCACCGGCTATGTGCCGGAAGGGGATGTTAATGGGGCAGTGGTCGAGGAGTTGTTTGCTTGTGGCCAGCTCTGCAACAACGCATCGTTGCATCAGGGACAGGGGTACTGGCAGGTGACCGGCGACCCGACCGAGGCAGCGTTGCTGACCAGCGCGGCAAAGGTCGGGGTTACAGATATGCGTAGTCGGCGCACAGAGTTACCGTTCAGTTCCGAGCGGAAGCTGATGACTGTTCTGGTTGGTGAAGAGGGGAGCGAAGTCAGCTATTGCAAAGGGGCTCTCAATCAGTTGCTGGCACGTTGTAGCAACATTCTGGTTGCTGGGCGGGAGGAACCGTTAACAGATGCGTGGCGGCAAACGATTGTGCAGCAGAATGCACGATACGCCTCGCAAGCGTTGCGGGTGCTCGGTTTCGCCCGCCGGACTGGAAACCAGCTTTGCGAGCAGGAATTGACCTTCATCGGTTTGCAAGCGATGATTGATCCTCCACGGCCGGATGTGGTGGAATCGATACGGAAAACCAGGCAGGCGGGGATCCGGGTGATCATGATTACCGGCGATTACGACGAGACCGCTAAGGCGATCGGGAAAGAGATCGGTATCGAGGGGAAGTGTTTAAGCGGGGAAGAGTTGGCCGGGATGGATTTGCTGGCATTGCAGACTGCGCTACAGCAGGATGTCAATATCTTCTCCCGCGTCGCCCCGGAGCACAAACAGCAGATCATCGACGCCTTACAGCAGATGGGCAAGACGGTGGCAATGACCGGTGATGGCGTCAACGATGCTCCGGCTCTGAAGAAAGCGAACATCGGCGTTGCGGTCGGCAGCGGGACCGAGGTTGCCAAAGAGGCCTCCGACCTTGTGCTGCTCGACGATAGTTTTACCCATATCGTCAACGCCATCGAAGAGGGGCGGGGGATTTACGACAATATTCAGAAATCGATCATGCTGCTGCTCTCCGGCAATCTCGGCGAAGTGTTGATCATCTTTTGCGCAGCCCTGTTCGGCATGAACCTTCCGTTGACAGCAATCCTGCTGCTCTGGATCAATATGGTGACCGACGGTGCTCCGGCGTTGGCTTACAGCATCGATCCTTACGGGACCGATATCATGCAGCGCAAGCCGAAGCCGAGCAAGGAAGGGATGCTGCCGACGAGCAAACTGACACTGCTCGGCGTGCTCGGCACGGTCGGAAGTTTACTGGCGCTGCTTATCTTTCATCAGTATGGTGGAACCTCGGAGAGTGAAGCCGACTTAGTCCATGCCCAGACGATGGTGTTCAACTTCGTGGTTCTGTACGAAGTGATTCTCACCTTCATTATTCGCAATAGCTACCAGGTACCTTTTTTCGCCAACCGCTGGGTCTGGTCGGCGGGCCTGCTGTCCCTCTGTCTGCAGGCTCTGCTGATGTACACCCCGTTGGCGCCGGTGTTTAAAATAGTACCACTCGGATTCGCCGATCTGTTGGCCTTGTTGTTTGCTGGAGCCCTGTTTGCAGGGGTCGGCCTGATCTATCAACTTGTGGTACGTTGGCAGGAACAGGGGGTGGAAATTCACGGATAACGAATACATTTTGCACGATAGTTGCGGTTCTTGAGTGAATCGTATATCTTTCCCTAGCCACGCGGCTGCTGGAGAAAATCCGCTGCGGCAGTGGCAAACTGCGACTAACTTGGTTATCCTCTCCCTATGGCCTGTAACCGCAATTCAAGGTTTCCTTTCGACAGGATTTTAGTATGAGTGCACAGAAGTTAACCCCGGGACAGACGCTTTACGGTTTTACCGTTGAACGGATCGATCCGCTGCCGACAATTAATGCCACGATGATCCGCCTGCAGCATCAGAACACCGGGGCGCGTTTTATGCACCTTGAGCGGGAAGATGACAACCACCTGTTCGCGGTCGGTTTTCGAACACCGCCAGATGATTCGACTGGGGTTGCACATATTCTGGAACATACCGCGCTCTGCGGGTCGAAACGATTCCCGGTGCGCGATCCGTTTTTTTCCATGCTCAAGCGCAGCCTCAACAGCTTTATGAACGCGATGACCGCCAGCGACTGGACGCTCTATCCGTTCTCCAGTATGAACCGGAAGGATTTTCAAAATCTGCTAGAAATCTATCTCGATGCGGCCTTTTTCCCGAACCTGACCGAACGTGATTTCCGTCAGGAAGGTCATCGGCTGGAGTTCGCCGAAACCGATAACCCGCAGTCGCCACTTGAATACAAAGGGGTGGTGTACAACGAGATGAAAGGGGCGATGTCCGACCCCTCTTCGCTGCTCTCCCGGCGGCTGGGACGACACCTTTATCCTACCACCACCTACCGACACAATTCCGGTGGCGAGCCGTCCGATATCCCGAACCTGACCTGGCAGCAGCTGCGCGATTTTCACGCCCGCTACTATCACCCGAGCAATTCCTGGTTCTTCAGCTCCGGCAACCTTGACCTACCCACGCTGCTCGCCACGGTGGAAGACCGGGTGCTGGCGAGGTTTGAGCGTTTGGAACTGGACAGCGAAGTCCCCGCCGAACAATTACTGAAAGAACCGAAGCAGGTTACCGAACGCTATCCTCTTGATCAGGGGGAACTTCTGGAGAAACGTTCGATGGTGCAGGTCGCCTGGCTGGCCAACGACATCAACGACAGTTTCGAACGGCTGGCAATGTCGCTGCTCTCGACCTTGCTGCTCGGCAACCCGGCCGCGCCGCTCTACAAGGCGCTGCTCGATTCGGGCCTCGGAGCGAATCTTGCGCCGGGAGTCGGTTATCATGACGATAATCGCAGTACCTATTTTGCCGCTGGGCTTCAGGGAACAGATCCGCAGCAACGGGATGCCATCGAGGCACTACTGCTGGAAACGCTTGAGCAGGTTGCGCAAGAAGGTTTCTCGCGGGAACGGGTCGATGGCGTTATTCACCGGATGGAATTCTCCAACCGCGAGGTCACCGGCGACAGCTATCCTTACGCGCTGTTGCTGCTGATGCGGTTGATGGGCCCCTGGATTCATGGCGGCGATCCGTTAGCTGCGCTCAACTTCGATGAAAACCTGGAGCGGTTGAAGCGGGAGCTGGATCAGGGGCCGTTTTTTGAGAACCTGATCCGCCGTCGCCTGCTCGACAACCCGCATCGGGTTACCTTGTTGCTGCAGCCGGACACCGAATTAGGGCCCAAGCAGGATGCGCAGGTTCGGGCCGAGCTGGACAAGATCAGTGCCCGCTTGAGCGATGCGGAAAAACAAGAGCTGGTTGAGCAGGGCCTAGCGTTGAAAAAGGCCCAGGAAGAGCCGGAAGACCTCTCCTGCCTGCCGACCTTGGAGCTGAGCGATATCCCTCCCGAAGAACCGGCCGTCGCCGTGGAGCAGCAGCAGCTGCAAGGCGTCAACTGCTGCTGGTTCGATCAGCCAACCAACGGCATCGGCACTGTGGCGTTGAACTTCGGCCTGTCCGGGTTGAGCGAAGAACAGCTAAACTATCTGCCTATTTTCAGCAGCCTGCTGACCCAGGTCGGGGCTGGCGAGCGTGATTACCTACAGATGGCCGAGCGACTGGAGGCGGTCACCGGCGGGATATCTGCCCGCACTTCGTTGCTGGATGATCCGAACAACCTCGACGGTTACATCTCCAGCTTTGAGCTGAAAGGGAAAGCGCTGGTGCGCAACTGTCAGCCGCTGTTCGAGCTGTTGCGCGATGTGCTGTTATCTCCGGATTTTACCGATCAGGAACGGATTCACACAGTTTTGAATCAGCTGAAGGTTTCACTGGAGAACTCGGTTCCCCAGTCGGGACATACCTACGCCGCTCGCACCGCAGCCGCCTGCCTGTCGCCGATCGGCTGGTGGCGTGAGCAGTGGTCGGGGTTAAGCCAGGTGGCAGTGATCAGGAAGTTTGCCGCCAAGTCACCGGGGGAACTGAAGCCGTTGGCCGAGCAGTTACGGCAGATCGCCCGCCAGCTGTTCTGTCGGGCCGGAATGAAGGTGGCAGTAACAGTCGAACAGAGCAATTTTGAGCCGTTTCGGAGCGGACTGGCCGAATTGTTCAAACAGTTGCCGGAAGCGATTGAGAAAGCCGCTTGCCAGGATAGTCCGCTTGATTTGCAGCCGCAGCGGCAAGGGTTTGTCTGGTCCATTCCGGTCAACTATGTCACCCGGGTTTTCCGGGCCGTGCCTTATACCCACCCTGACAGCGCTGCGTTGACTGTTTTGTCGAAGCTGCTGCGTGCCGAGTTCTTGCACCGGGAAATTCGCGAGAAGGGCGGGGCATACGGCGGGCTGGCGAGCTACAACTCCGAAGCGGGAACCTTCTCCATGCTTTCCTATCGCGACCCGCACCTGCTGCGCACCCTGCAGGTTTATGACCAGGCGATCGAGTGGGCTACTAGTGGGAAGTTCAGCGCCGAGTCGCTCAAAGAGGCGATCCTGGCAGTCTTCAGCGATCTCGACAAGCCGCTTTCGCCGGCGGGGGCCGGGGCTCAGGAGTTCGCCAACCTGCGTCAGGGGATGACCCTGGAGATGCGCAACCGGATGAGAGCGAAGCTGCTGACGGTCGATGTCGCGGCTTTGTCGCGCGTCGTGCAGACTTATCTGCAGCAGGGACAGAGCGCTGTTTCTGTGCTTGCTGGTGAGGCCGCTTTGACCCAGGCCAATGAACAGCTTGGTGATCAGGCTTTGCAGCTACGGAAAATTTAGAGTTAAATCGTCGGAGCGACTCGCCAATTCGCTCCGACATTATTTTCAAGAAAGTTGTCGATGCCAAAACAACAATTTTTTACTACAGCCGCCCTCGGGTTAGAGCCCTTGCTGGCGGCTGAACTAATTGAACTGGGCGCTGCAGAGGTTAAGGAGGAGCGGGCCGGGGTGCGTTTCTCCGGTAGTCTGCAGACCGCTTACCGGCTTTGCCTCTGGTCACGCCTAGCCAGCCGGGTGTTGCTGCCGCTTGCTTCCTTTGCCGCCCTCGACACCGACAGCCTCTATCGCGAGGTGCAGAAGATTGACTGGTCGCAGCATTTTGCCGTGACGAGCAGCTTCGCCATCGATTGCACCACGGTGCGTTCCAGCATTACCCATTCCCGTTACGGTGCCCTGCGGGTTAAAGATGCCATCGTCGACCAGTTCCGGACTCGGAATGGCGAGCGGCCGTCGGTTTCGGTCGAGCAGCCCGATCTGCGCATCAACTTGCACATCCTCAAGGATCAGGCGACGCTCAGTATCGATCTTTCCGGTGACAGTTTGCACCGGCGCGGCTACCGGATCGACGGCGTGCATGCGCCGCTGAAAGAGAACCTGGCGGCGGCAATCCTGATTCGCGGTGGTTGGCCGGAAATTGCTGCCGCAGGGGGCGCGCTGGTTGACCCAATGTGTGGTTCCGGCACCTTGCCGCTGGAAGCCGCCCTGATTGCTACTGACACAGCACCGGGGCTGCTGCGCGATTATTTTGGCTTTCTCGGTTGGCGGCAGCATGATGGAGAGCTTTGGCAGCAGTTGCGTGAAGAAGCGTTGCAGCGTCAGCACGCAGGACTGCAGCACAAACAAGGCCCGATTGTCGGCTACGATACCGACGGCCGGGCGATCAAGTTTGCCTGGCAGCATGCGCAGAATGCCGGGCTAAACAAGCTGATCCATTTCGAAAAGCGCACCCTGCGTGAATTCAGCTCTCCGGCGGGAAGCGAGACTGGGCTGCTGGTTGCCAACCCGCCCTACGGCGAGCGGCTCGGGGTAGAAAGTGAACTGCCGGCTCTCTATAACCTGCTCGGTGAAAAGCTGGCAACCCAGTGTCGGGGCTGGAAAGCGGCGGTGATTACCTCAAACCCGCAACTGGGGAGGGCGATCGGTCTGCGCGCCGGGAAGATCAACACCCTCTATAACGGTGCGCTCAAATGTCAGCTGTTGCAGTTCGAGTTGGACGAAAAGAACCGCTGGCAGTCGTTGGCTGAGGGGGCCGGAAGGGCGGTGAAGAAGGAACTTTCGCCCGGTGCCGAGATGTTCGCCAATCGGCTGCGCAAAAATCTGAAGAAGTACCAGAAGTGGGCAAAAAAAGAGGGACTTGACTGCTACCGGCTCTACGATGCCGACCTGCCGGAATATGCGGTGGCGGTCGATATCTATGGCGACGAGGTGCATCTGCAGGAATACCGGGCACCGAAAAGTATCGATGCCAAGAAGGCCGCGCAACGCTTGCAGGAGGTGCAGGATGCCTTGCCGCAAATGCTCGATGTCATGCCGGACAAGATTCATCTGAAGGTGCGCCAGCAGCAAAAAGGAACCAAACAGTATCAGAAGCAGGCCAAGCGAGGCGTCCTCAAGGAGGTGCGCGAAGGGAACTGCAAGTTCCTGGTCAACCTGACCGACTATCTCGACACCGGGCTGTTTATCGATCACCGGCCGACCCGGCAGCTGATCCAGCAGTTGGCGGGCGGCACCCGGTTTCTTAATCTGTTCGCCTACACCGGAGCGGCGACCGTGCATGCCCTGGTCGGCGGTGCGATGGAAACCACGACTGTCGATATGTCGCGCACCTATCTGGAGTGGGCAGAGAAGAATATCGCCCTGAACGGCTTCGATCCGGATGATGAGGAGCTGATTCAGGCTGATTGCCTGGCCTGGCTGGATGCCGAGCAGGACAACCGGGCCGGCAGCTTCGACCTGATCTTCCTCGATCCGCCGACCTTTTCCAACTCCAAATCGATGGACGGCAACTTCGATATCCAGCGCGATCATGTCGAACTGCTGCGTAACGCAATGAAGTTACTGGCGGCAGGGGGGACGCTGATCTTTTCAAATAACCTGCGTAATTTCAAAATGGATCTAAAGACGTTGGCCGAACTGCAGATCGAAAATCTCGGCAATCGCACCATCCCCTACGATTTTGAACGCAACCCGCGGATTCACAATTGCTGGTTGATCCGAAGGAGTTAGCCATGTTCGAACTCGATCCACGCTTGCAGAACGATTGCATCATGCTGGGGGACTTCCCGATCTCCCGATTATTGTTGTTCAATGATTCGACTTACCCTTGGTTCATTCTGGTGCCGCGCCGCAAGGACATCAGCGAGGTCTACCAACTGAACGGGGAGGACCAGCGCGAACTCTGGCAGGAGTCGGCACTGCTTGGACGCTGGATGTCAATGACCTTCCAGTTTGATAAACTGAATATAGGTGCGTTGGGCAATATCGTTCGGCAATTGCATCTGCATCATGTCGGCCGCAGCACCACCGATCCGAGCTGGCCGGGGCCGGTCTGGGGGCAGCATCCACCTAAGCCTTACGCTCCTGACGAGATCAAAAAAATCAGCCAACAGGTCAGAAACGATCTGGCCGGATTTATGGGAGATTAAAGCGATGAAAAAGAGACTGCTGTTTTGGGGCGGACTGTTCCTGCTCCTGTTTCTGGCGGGCTGTTCAGTGACGACTCGGGAGGTTGCGCCGGACGAAAAGGTGATTTACGACGAAGGCTACCATTTCTCCGATAAGAAGGCGATTGTCGATGATATGGTCCACTCGCTGCTCAGCAACCATCCGCTGGTGCGCGCGACCGGTCGGCCGGTGCTGATCGTCTACGGCATCGCCAACCGGACCAGCGAGCATATCTCGACCTCGGGAATCAGTGATGACATTCGCCAAACGCTGGTGCAGAGTGGTAGGGTGCGCATGATCAACGAAACCCAGCGCAAGAACATCGAAGCAGAAACCAGCTATCAGTATGGCGGCAACGTCGCCGCCGAAACCCGGATCCAAAAGGCAAAACAGGTTGGGGCCAGCTACATGCTGACCGGCACCCTTCGCTCGATCCGCAAAAAAGAGGAGCCGCAGTTTCGCCTGACCAAACACACCCTGCAGTACTACAGCCTGAACATGGAGCTGACCGATATCGAGAGCGGACTGATCGAATGGGCCGACAGTACCGAAGTGATCCGCGAGGCTTCGAAGCCGTTCATCGGCTGGTGATTTGACAACAGGACGTTTTCGTGAGCACTGTTGCAAGCAAAGCCGGGCTGGCACCTTTGGGTCGGTCCGGCTTTCGTATTTTTCTCCTCTGTGTACTGTTGATCGGGCTGTGCGGTTGTGCCGGCAGGTTGAACAAGGCAGCTGAGCAATTTTATGCCGACCAGCCGGAAGCCGCGCTGTCGCTTCTTGAGCGGGGGGACTGGTTCGGCAAGCGCAACCAGCTGCTGTTCCAGATGGAGCGGGGAGCGGTCTTGCATCAACTCGGTCGCTATCGGGAAAGCAGCGAAGTCCTGTTGCAGGCCGCCGCGCAGATTGAAGAATTTGAGCGGCTCAGCCTCAGTGAGCAACTCGGCAGCCTGGTAACCAGCGAGTGGTTGCTGCGCTACAAAGGGGAGTACAGCGAACGGCTCTGGGTGCATACCTACCAGATGATGAATTTCCTTCTGCTCGGCGAGTACGAAAGCGCGTATGTTGAGGCAAGGCAGGCGCTGGAGATCTATTTACGTTATCCGCAGGCGCTCAAGAGCGATTATTTCACCCGCGGGTTGATGGCGCTCAGCTTTGCCAATGTTGGGGAAGACAACGATGCCAATCTGGTCTATCTCCGGCTGGCGGAAGATTTGCCTTCCATGACTCCGGTAGCTGCTGATCTGGTGCAGCTCGGCAACAGGCTTGGTTTGATCGATGAGGTCAAACGGTTCGAAGCGAGCCTGCCCCAGCCGTTGCCAGAAGGTGACGGGGAGCTAGTGTTGTTTATTGCCACCGGCCGGATCCCGAAAAAGAGGCCGGGCAACGTGGTTGTGCCTCCGTCGATCCGTTTCTCCTTTCCGTACTATCCCGACTCTCGAATTGCGGCGGTACAGACCCGGTTGTTGCCGGCTCATCCGCAGCTGCCCCAGTTGTCGACCGATCTGGCCGCTATCGCAGCGCAATCGTTGGAACAGCGCAAGGTGGCAATTATCGCCAAGGAAACGGCGCGAGTGGCGGCCAAGGAAGCGATCTCACAGAATGTTGGCAATGAACATGGCCGAGCTGCAGAGGCGGTAGTACGGGTCTCCCTGTTCCTGCTCGAAGAACCGGACACCCGCTGCTGGCAGACATTGCCGGGGCGCCTGACGCTGGTCCGCGTCCCGTTACCGGCGGGCCAACACAGTTTGCGCCTTCGGTTGAGTGGTGGTGGCTTGTTCAGTGCCCCGGAAATCGCTTTGCCAACCTTTCAGTTGCGACCGGGGCAGAGGTTTTTTTACTCACTACGGCTATAATCTGATATCTGGCGGAAAAAGGGGGTATGGCTAAACAGCTGACGATCAACCTCTCAATTGATTCTTCGCTGGTCGACTATTTCATTCAGGCTGGGCATGAGGATGAAGACCATGTCGCCGACTGTCTGGTCGATTTTTTTACTTCTTTTCTAAACGATACCCGCTGGGAGCAAAACGGGCCGGGACAAGGGAGATCGCGCTGAAATATAACCTGCGGGCGTTTTCCGACCCGATTTTCTGATCATGTTTTCTAGGGTACTTTTTTCTTGATTTCAGCCAACTAGTAGATAATAATTAATAGATTGTAATTTTTTGTGGGGGGCAGTGTGGCTGAACACGAAATATTTTCTTTGAACCGTCTCGATCGGGATCCAAATAACCTTTTGCGACTGCTGGTCATTATAGGGATGGCCGCGATGCTGGCCATTCTGTCCTTGACTGGCATCGGTATTTATCGTCAGGCGGTGGGAGACGTGCTGCACACTGCGGAGGACGACGCTGTTCGGATCGCCTCCGTTATGGTCGAGGAACATAAAGAGTATCTGTTTAGTCGCGGGGCAGACAATGTCGCTCTCAACCCGGACGGGATAGCACTGTTCAATGAGCAAGTTCGCAAGTTCCTTCACCCTTTCGAAATAGTCAAGATCAAGGTCTTTGACCTGAACCGGGTTATTGTCTATAGCACCGACGCGCAAATCATTGGCAAACTGGTTGTCGAGAATCCCCGTCTCGACCGGGCTCTGAGTGGCTGGATTGATTCCCAGCAGGAAAGAAAAGACAAGGTTATTGACTTGGCGGAAGAGCAGCGTTTCGATGTTGATGTCGTTGAGACCTATCTGCCTATCTACAATGCGGATAAACAGGTTGCTGGCAGCTTTGAACTTTATCTCGATGTTACCCGTTATCGCCAGGAAATTAACCAGCGTGTGACTGTTTCGCTGCTGATCCTGGGATCCATCCTCCTGTTTGTTTTCGCGCTTTCCTACGTAGTTGTCTATTTAGGAGCCAGACAGTTGAAAAATCTCCTTCTCCGGCTTCAGCAGATGGCAATTAGCGATCCACTGACCGGAGCATTCAATCGCGGAGCGATTCTCAACCGGGCAGATGAAGAACTGTCGCGTATGGAGAGGCGTAGTGCAATAGAAACCGGTAACAGTCTTGGCGTCATTATGATTGATTTGGACCATTTCAAAAAGATCAATGATACTTATGGGCACCAGGTCGGTGATCAGGTTTTATGTGAAATGAGCCGGCGGGTTGGAAATTGCCTGCGGGAATACGATATTTTTGGACGCTACGGCGGGGAGGAGTTTCTTGCGATCATTCCTGACGTAGATTTTCCAGGGGCATTGGTGTCAGCAGAACGGATTCGCTTTGAATTGACCAAGGCACCATTTATCTGTAGTAACCACACGTTGGCCATAACGGCAAGCTTCGGAGTGACCTGTTGTTATAATCCGGTGGAAGGAATCAAAAACGCGTTACGGAGGGCTGACGAGGCTCTTTATCAGGCTAAAGAAGAGGGGCGTAACCGGGTCGTAGGGCGGGACTGCTCTGCCGACGTTTAGGGTACGCCACGGACCAATAAGGTGGGGCTTTCCCCAAAATCGGTAATTGTGATGTCCAGTGGTTTGCTCGTCGGCATCCTGATCTATTGTTTGCGAGATAGAAATAGAAAGGCTCCCCACTATTGCAAGTGGAGAGCCTTCTTTCGTTGTTGCTAGCAAGTTTTACTGCCGGATCAAGTCACGGTACTTGATCCGATGCGGCTGATCGGCATCCTTGCCGAGCCTTTTTTTGCGGTCTTCTTCGTATTCCGAATAGTTCCCTTCGAACCAGACCACCTGTGAATCGCCCTCAAAGGCGAGGATATGAGTGGCTATTCTGTCCAAAAACCAGCGGTCGTGGCTAATCACCACCGCGCAGCCGCCGAAGTTCTCCAGACCTTCTTCCAATGCCCGCAGGGTGTTGACGTCGAGGTCGTTGGTTGGCTCGTCGAGCAACAATACGTTCGCTTCCTCGCGCAACATTTTGGCAAGATGCACCCTGTTGCGCTCCCCACCGGAGAGCACGCCGATCTTTTTCTGCTGGTCGGAACCGGAAAAGTTGAAACGGGCGACGTAGGCGCGACCGTTGACCGACTGTCCGCCGAGCATGATCTGCTCCTGACCGCCGCAAACCTCCTCGAAGATGGTTTTGTCGGAGTCAAGTTCGCGCCCCTGATCGACATAGCCTAGTTGTACCGTTTCGCCGACCACGAAGCTTCCGGAATCGACCGACTCTTGGCCGGTGATCATCTTGAAAAGGGTCGACTTGCCTGCGCCGTTGGGGCCAATGACGCCGACGATGCCGCCCGGTGGCAGGTGGATGTTGAGGTTATCGATCAACAGCTTGTTATCAAACCCTTTGCATACCTTTTGTGCTTCGACCACCACATTGCCCAAACGTGGACCTGGCGGGATGTAGAGTTCGAGCTTCTTCTCTTTTTCTAGCCCTTCGTTGCCAAGCAGCTTCTCGTAGGAGTTGATCCGCGCCTGGGATTTGGCATGTCGCCCTTTGGGGCTCATGCGGATCCATTCGAGCTCTCGTTGCAGGGTTTGCTGGCGCTTGCTCTCCGCTTTTTCCTCTTTGCGCAGCCGCTCCTTTTTTTGTTCCAGCCAGCTGGAGTAGTTGCCTTTCCAAGGGATGCCATGGCCGCGGTCTAGTTCGAGAATCCAGCCAGCGACGTTGTCGAGAAAGTAACGGTCGTGGGTTACGGCAATGACCGTGCCCTGGTAGCGCTGCAGATGCTGCTCCAGCCAGGCGACGGTTTCGGCGTCGAGGTGGTTGGTCGGCTCGTCGAGTAGCAGGATGTCCGGTTTGCGCAACAGCAAACGGCAGAGTGCGACGCGTCGCTTCTCACCTCCAGAAAGTACCTTGACCGGGGTGTCGGGGGCCGGGCAGCGCAGAGCCTCTTCGGCCAGCTCAAGGCGGGAGTCGAGATCCCAGGCATCGGCAGCATCCAGCTTATCCTGCACCTGTGCCTGACGGGCGAGCAGTTTGTCCATGTCGCAGTCCGGATCGGCGAAGGCGTTGTTGATCTCCTCGAATTCGGCGAGCAGGTCGACCACCTCTTGCACACCTTCCTTGACCACTTCGCGGACTGTTTTATCGTTGTTAAGTCGTGGTTCCTGCTCCAGGTACCCAACACTGTAACCTTCGGAGAGCACCGCTTCACCGTTGAATTCCTTGTCGACTCCGGCCATGATCCGCAGCAGGGTCGATTTGCCGGAACCGTTCAGGCCGAGCACGCCGATCTTGGCGCCATAAAAGTAAGAGAGGGAGATATCCTTGATGATCGGTTGCTTGTTGTGATGCTTGCTGACCTGCATCATCGAATAGATGACTTTTTTTGTGTCTTCGCTCATGCCACAATCCTTTTATCGGTGAAGTCGTAACTTCAAAATGAATTGCGACTGTATAGCACTTTAGGGTGTTTGATCGCAAGTAGCAGGGTGGCGTGAGCTTCAGGTGAGGGCCCTATGGTCTATCTTACTCAGGTTGTTGAGGAAATTGCGGGTAAGCCGTTGTTGTAACTCCTATGATCCGTTGTTGTAACTCCTATGATGTTCATAGGCGGTGATGACTGCAAGCCTTGGAATGCCAGGGGTATTGACCAGGTACTCGCCGCCAAGTTGCGCGTGCTGCTGAATGATGGCCCATTCTTTATCGGTCACCGCACTTTCCTTCTACAGGATTTCTGTAGAAACGAAAAATTTGCCGATGTCATGCAGCATTGCCGAAAGCCCGATTTCGTAAAGCAGCTGCCCTTCAAACAAGAGCATCTTTGCCTGAGCGATATTCAACACACAGACGTTGGTGGAGTGGGTATAAGTGTATCCATCGA
>NZ_QKAP01000050.1 GCF_003247215.1 Malonomonas rubra
GTGCCGTAAAAACGAACGTCCCCAGTACGGCCTGCATCGGCTAGAGCAACATCAATGGTCGCTTTATGAACGTCAAGTCCGACAAATGTGATATTCTTCTTCATGACCTGCCTCCTTGGTTATGGCTCTGTGTGATGGATTTCCGTTCACCACATAATCCACGTTTACAAGGGGCGGGTCGCTTACTTTCTACTGACAGACATATTGTCTAAAATTGAGGTGGTGTCGGAGCAGTTCGTCGTCGCCGGTTATTATGAACCGTTGATGTGTAGGAAAGGATAAAGATATGAGTGGGAAAATAAATGAGTCGGATCTGTTTGATATGGCAGATCAGTTTATTGCTGTAGCGAACCGATTGGTTCAAGAAAGCGGTCAAGATTTGGGACTGGTTGGTGCTGCTTTTCGGTATGCCTCCGCAAGATTCAGTGCACACGAAGTGTCCCATAAATCTGCTAACTTAGCTGAAGACAAAGAGGGTGCATTGGCTTGGTTTACTGAACAATACAAAGATATGTTGCATAAAAATTTAGATCAGCATATTGAACTTCAGCGTGGGCGAAACAAATAAACACATAACAGTAGATCAACCGGACGAAAAATACGTCTGTGCAAAATTGAAAAGCAAAACCAAATTGCGGTGGGGTTCGAGGGTCGTTTCGCCCGCTCGGTTATCCTGAACCGTTGAAAACTGTCGTCGCAAATATCGTAAATTAATCTCACGGCCCCGACATTCGGAACATAAAATTTGCCCTTTCGCTTTGCTGTAATAACAGCAGCTTAGCGGAAGGGCCTCTTTAAACCTAACTTTTGATACAATTCCAGTAGATTTTTTTTATTGTTTATGGCCCTACTTTTTTGGACGATGGAGCCAAGTTCTCTGCGTGGCTGTCAATCCCCTACCTCTTTCACCTGAGTCTTTTCCCCGCGCCGCTCCCAAAGGAAGTACAGCAGCGGAATGACGATCAGAGTCAGCAGCGTCGAGGCAAAGGTTCCGAAAATCAAGGCTAGGGCGAGGCCACCGAAGACGGGGTCGCTGATCATGACCGCCGAACCGAACATGATCGCTAGGGCCGTGAGCAGGATCGGACGGAATCGCACCGCGCCGGCGTGGAGAACTGATTCTTCGAGATCGTAACCCTGGCGCCGGTAGTCGAGGATGAAATCGATCAGTAGCAACGAGTTGCGCACGACAATCCCAGCCAGGGCTATGAAGCCGATCATCGAAGTTGCGTTGAATGGCATGTCGAACAGCCAGTGTCCGGGAAAGATGCCGATCAGGGTCAGCGGAATTGCGCCCATAACGATAATCGGCAGGATGAACGACTGGTAATAGCCGACCAGCATCAGGTAGATGAACACTAGGGCAACGATAAAGGCCGCGCCCAGGTCGCGAAAGACATCGAGTGTCAGGCGCATGTCGCCGCCCCACAGCAACTGGTAATGGGTTATATCGTCCGGCTGCGCTGCGACAAATCCGAGGTTGGATGTCGTCAGCTTGACACCGTTGGGGAGTGTCGCCCCGTCGAATTTGGAATTGAGTGTCAGGGTTGCGTAGACCGGGCTGGCATTGAGCATATCCCCCATGACATAGACCACCGGGTGCTGATCGCGGGTTTCGATCGGCTTAGCAACGCTGGCCGGAACGATATCGACGATTCCGGCCAGCCCCACCTGCCTGCCCTGTTGATTGGTCACAGTCAGATCGAGGATCTGTTGCATCCGCACCCGGTCGGAACGCTTGAGCCGCAGCACGAGATCGATCGACTCCGGGCTCTCGATTCCGAGCAGCGCACCGATTTCGGCACCTGCGACATAATCATGAACCAGTTTGGCGAGTTGGGCCGGAACCACCCCGGCGGCCAGGGCTTTCTGCTGATCAACACGCACGATGTACTCAGGCGCCGTCGCGGTCACCGAATCGTCGATATTGATAACGCTATAGATATCTCTGAAATCATCCTTTATCAGGTCGGCGGTCTCACGCAGGGTTTCATAATCCGGGCCGTAAAGTTCCGCCAGCACCTGCGAGCGCACTGGCGGTCCCGGCGGGGTCAAGAACAGCTTGATCAGCGCCTGCGGGAATTCCTTGTGAACGGGGGCCAGAGCCTCCCAGATCCCCGTCGCTACCACGCTGGTGTGCGGCCGGTGATGGCGGTCAACGGTATTGATGACAATCTGCGCCATGTTGGTTCCACGCCGTACCGCATCTCCGCGCACCATGCCGGAGAAAGTCAACGGACCAGGAATGCCGAGATAGGTCTCATAATCGGCGACATACGGGCTCTTAGCCAGCACCTGCCCGACCGCCAGGGCGACCCGGTTGGTTTCGTCCAGCGCGGTCCCGGCTTGGGTGTCGATCTCGAACATGAAGGTATCGACATTGCCGTCTGGGAGCATCTGCAGGTTGACGCCGAACATACTGAGAGGCCCGTTCATCCCTACGGGGCGTAAAAACTGCCAAGCCGGCATCAACAACGACAGGCTCAGCAGAACGAGGACGAAGAGGAAGAATAACGTCCGGATCCAGGGACTTTCGAGGATCGGCTTGAAGGTGGCGATATATCCCCGGTGCATGAAGTCGGTTTCTTCAGCATCGCGCTCCTCCATATCCGGACTGGCCTTTGCCGCGTGGCGGGCGGCCTTGCTCCTGAGCCAGCGTACAGCGATATAGGGCACGACGATATCTGCCATCAGCAGCGAGGTCAGCATGGCGACCGGCACATTGATCGGGATCGGACGCATGAACGGCCCCATCATCCCGGTAACAAAGATCATTGGCAGGAAGGCGAAGATTACCGTGAAGGTCGCCATGATCGTCGGGTTGCCTATTTCATTAGTCGCGTGAACGATCAGTGAACCGAAGTCGCGAACCGAACTCTTCGTCTTCTCGACATGGCGATGGATATTTTCAACGACAACAATACCGTCATCAACCAGCAGACCGAGAGAGAGAATCAGGGCGAACAGGGAGATCCGGTTGATCGTCTGGCCGGTAATCCAGCCGACACCGAGAACCACGAACAGGATCAGCGGGACGGTCAGAGTAATGATCGCCGCCTCGCGCCAGCCAAGGAAAAGCCAGAGGATCAGTGCCACAACGCCAATGGCCACGGCCAGGTGTTCCATCAGGGTATTAACCGCCTCGTCAGCACGTTGACCGTAATCGCGCGTCACCGTAACCTTCATACCCTGCGGCAGGGCGTCACGTTCGATCGTCCGCAGCTTGCTCAGCACCCCGTCGGCAACAGTCACCGCGTTGGCCCCCGGTCGCTTGCCGACCGCCAGAGTCACTGCCGGTACCGGCGCGCCCGCAATCTCATCGGCTGGACCGGCCGGACCGTAGGCTCGGGTCACATAGCTGGTTTCATCCAGTGGACCGAATTCCACAGTCGCGATATCGTCGAGGAAGATCGGCTTGCGGTTCGCATGGCCGACGATGATCCTCCCGAGCTCGGAGATCTCTGCGAAAGCCCCATCGACACGCAGGGAATACTGACGGTTGTTGTTGATCAACTCCCCGGCCGGCATAATGACATTTGAGCCCTGTAACATCTGCTGGACCTGATTAAAGCTCAAACCGCTGGCTGTCAGCCGCCGAGGATTGACAACGATCCGCACTGCCCGTTTATGGCCGCCGATTATCTGGCTATCACCGACATCGGGAACGCTACGCAATTGTTCCAGCACCCGCAGGCCGTATTCACGCAGCTCCATGGTGTCGAGTTGATTGGAACTTAGGGTGATCCCGAGCACCGGCACATCATTGATGCCTATACTCTTCACCAACGGCGGCGTAGCGCCCGGCGGAATACGGTCCATGTTGCGCATAAGTTGGTTGTAAAGCAGTATCAGGCTGCGTTCTTCGTCGGCGCCAACCTCAAACTGGACTGTGACCACGCCCATATCGTTAATCGCGTAGCCGTAAGTATGCTCGACCTTCTTGAGTGTTGCCATCAGCGCTTCGAGCGGCTTGACGACCTGGTCACGGATTTCCTCGGGAGAATACCCCGGGCGCATAACAAAAATCGAGGCTGCCGGGACGACGATCTCCGGATTGTAGAGCCGCGGTGTGACGACGGCCGCTAACACACCCCATATCGTGATTGCCAGCAGTGCCAGGACGGTGATCTTGGTTCGCATGAATGTCTTCGACAGCCAGCCGGCGACATTCATCGGCATCCTCTTCTCCTGGCTGCTCATCCCCTTTGACCCTGTACCTTTTCAATCAGCGCGCCGTTGTATAGTTCCCCTTCGGCATCGATAATCAACTGATCCCCCGCCACCAGACCGGAGAGAATGAGAATACCAGCGCCCGAAGACGGTCCGAGTCGCACCATGCGGAAAGCAGCCTTCCCTAAGGAGTCAAGAACAAAGACACCATCGATCCCGGCCCGGCGCATAATCGCATCTCGCGGAATGATTACACCTCGCTCCTCGCCGATGGCAACCCGAACGCGGACAAAATCACCCGCCAGCGCACAACTGTCTACCGGCAGGTCAAGCTTAACCGTATGCGAGTGGGTCACCGGGTCGGCCGCAGCGACAAGTCGAGACACAGTTGCCTGTACAGCCTGCGTTTTTTCATTTCGCCCATCAAAGGTCACTGTCAATTGCTGGCCGAGCAGAAGATGTTCATAAGCCTGCTGGCTGACCTGAACCTGGACCTGCAGAGCACCCGTCTCCTGCAAGCTTACCAGTGGCTGGCCGGGGCCGACCAACTGGCCGACATCAATAAATTTGTTCACGACTACCGCAGCAAAAGGAGCCTTCACTTCGACGTAGGCGAGCTGGGCTTTGGCCTGCTCCAGCCCCGCTGCAGCTGCCGCCCGATCCCCCTGGGCAACTTTATACCCCATCTCGACCTGCTGAAACTGCTGCTCGGGGATGGCCTTCTCCTGGTAGAGAGCGAGGAAGCGCTCATAGTTGGCGGCGGCGTCCACCAGCACTGAATCTGCCTTTCCTAGAGCTGCCTGAGCTTGGTGGATTCCGGCATTCACATCGTTTGGATCAAGAGCCAGCAGCAACTCACCAGCCTTAACATTTTGCCCCTCGTGGGCCCTTAGCTTTTCCACGTAGCCCATGATCCGCGAAGCGACCTGAACTTCTCGGGTCGCGATAACACTGCCGGGGAAATCGGCGACCAACGGAAATGGCTGTTCACTCACACTAACGATCTGAGCCCGCAGGGTGCCACCGCTTCCGGCGGTCTGCTCAGGTGCAGAGCTGCAGGCGGCCAACATCAATAGACAGCCAAGAACCAAGATTTTTTTCACAGCCCTGTTCCAAATCATTTTACAACTCACTTCGCATGCGGTTGAAAGATGTCAAACAAAAGGTCATACCTACGGCTGTTCGGAGACCATAGCCGGAGTCAACTGTCCGAGAGCCAGGAGCAGCCCGGCCCGCTGCATAAGTTCCTGGTACCGGGCCATGATCAGATCGCTGCGGGCCTTGTCGAGCTGCGTCTGGATCAGCAGCAGCTCGGTCATAGTCGAGACCCCTTGTTCATAGCGCAGGCGCTCAAGGCGTTCGGCCTCTTCTGCCTGGATGATGGCCAGTTCCCGCACCTTGATGCTCTCAGCGGCCAGATGTGCATCGCGCCAGGCCGCATTCAGTTGCAACCGCAGGCCGTTGGCAGCACGCCGGCGTTCTGCCGTCTGTTGCAGAGCGCGTTGCCGAGCCTGAGCGACGTTCCCCTTACGTACACCGAAATCGAACAAATCCCAACTCAGGATCCCGGCGATCATGGAAGCGGAATTTCCGCCAAGCTGCGGATTTGGCGCGTTCCATTCCTGGCTGAGGACGATATTGAAGCGCGGCAGGTAATCGGCCTGCGCAATGCGAACCTCGGCTTTAGCCGCTTCTTCCCGGTTTCTCAGTGCCAGCAAACCGGGGTTCCCGTTTTCCATCTGCTTTTGCAATTGCACCACGCTCTCCTCAGGCAGAGCAATCGATACCGGGCCGGCAACGGCCATCGGAATGTTATCGGTAAAGCCGGCGAGAATTCGCAGACCATCGCAGGCCTTGTCAAAGTTCGTCAGCGCTACGCTACGTCGCAGCCGAACACTGTCAAGGTTCAGACGAGCGCGCAGTTGATCATTGTAGGAAACTACGCCACGAGCAAACAGCTTGTCGGTCAGTGTTGCGTAGGCTTGAGCGGCGGCAACGGACTTGTCAGCAACGGATATGAACGCATTCGCAGCACGTACCCCCTCGTAGGCTTTCAGCACTTTCAGCATCAGTTGCTGTCGGGCCATCTCATCCCCATGGCGTGCAGTCGCCAGATAAGCCTTGGCCTGGTTGACTTGTTCTCTGACCTTACCGCCGTTATAGACGGGAATTTGCAACTTAAGTATGCTTTGGTAGTTGTCATACCAGTCGGGTGAGTTTAGATTTCTCGGAGCGATATAGAGACTGGCGGGATCGGAAGGGTTGAATTGCACGGCACCGAAATCGTTGAAGGTCGCTTCCCCTTGGGTCAGCTTCATACCGAAAACGTTCAATGGATTATCGGTTGCACTTCCCATGTAAGATGCATTCAAACGTGGCAGAATGTTCCCCTGCGCAGTAGCGACTGCAGCTTCGGCTTCACCAATCCGGGCACGAGCCAGCAGCATCTCCGGTGTCTGTTTCAACGCCGCCTGCCAGACGCTTGAAAAATCCAGCAACTGCTGATCAGCTTGCGTTCCTGCGGCGAAAGATGTAACCGGAAAACTCACGACCAGAACGAGCATGACAAGGATTTTTTTACTGACTTTAACAAATCGCATATAAAGTTCCCTCTTGGTATCTAGGGAAATACTATAATTAATGAAGGGATTGTCAACAGACCCCTGAAAACACTGGAAAATGTGACAACCAGCGGACCCCGGACAAAAACGTGACAGCCGCCGTAAGAAAGAGAACGTTCAGAAAGTTGCAATTGATTGAATGAGTGGGACGGACACCGAAGGGACAGTGAAAACAGGGACAGGCACACAAAAAGAACGCACTACTTTTGAAACATCCGCAGCACCCCATCTTTTGCCCTAAACCTTGTCCAGCCCTGAGGGGGTCAAGATGCCATTTAAATGGCCATCCTTGACATAACCCTGTTGCAAGCTTGAATATTTAATGAGGGGACTTGGTGTGGCAACCCTTCTGAAGCCCGGTGTAGTTTCCTCCAATGCTACAACGGGTTTATTTTAGTAAATGACGAGATTTGATGAGATTGTAAAATAGCTACTCGTTTGGAGGCGATTCATCCCCCTGACCATCTAGCCCTAAATTGCAACTTAATGAGCATATTTCCATTGCATACCGCAGAAGTAAAATAGCAACCATAATTGCTATACTGGTATTTGTTTAGGTCGAACCAGACTATCGACGCGGTCTATTTTGGTCCTTCAGTTGCATTTGTCTCGAAATCAATGGGACTAAAATTGTGAGGCTTACACAATGGCTATAAAAATGTCTTTCAAATATCTAGCAACACTTTTGCTGTTGTGCATTTTAAATTTAATATCGGTTCCAGTTCAGGCCACTACGTTATGGCCCATCCCTGAAGGGGTAAAGACAGTCGAAGTCAATGGCTATCCGATGGCCTATCAGGATACGGGCAGTGGGACACCACTTGTGCTCGTTCATGGAGGTTTCAGTGATTATCGTATTTGGAGCCGTAAACAGATACCAATTTTTTCTAAGTTTTACCGTACAATAGCAGTATCCCTGCGTCACCACTATCCAGAAAAATGGAATGGTGTCGGCAATGATTATTCTATCGAACAGCATGCTTCAGATGTTGCAGCTTTAATCAAGAAACTCAACCTTGGTAAAGTTCATCTACTAGGACACAGTCGAGGTGGCGGAGTGGTTTTTAACGTGGCAAAAATGCATCCGGAATTGATTCGTACCCTCATTCTTGAAGATGGCAGCATAGATTCAATTGTGCCGGAAACACCCGAAAAACAAGAGCGGAGAGCTGCTTTCAAAAAAAGAGCTGAAGCAGCACGAGCGGATCTTGAAGCTGATAACCCTGAAAAAGCCGCGCAGGAATGGTGGGATAACTATGTTGGTCCCGGAACGTGGAGGAAATTCTCATCTCCTTTCAAGGCACTCATTCTTGATAATATTTGGAGTACTACCGATGATGGTGATAGAGGAAACGTCAACTGCGATGAAGTTTTAAAGTTCAATTTCCCTATATTGTTGTTTACCGGGGAAAAAAGCAGTAAACATTATGCTGATTCTTATAAAGAACTTCGGAAGTGTAGGCCCGATCTGCCGGAGCCAATAGTCGTTCCCAATGCAACCCATATCATACATAACACAAACCCAAAATTTTATAATTCGGCTGTTTTGGAATTTTTAAATAATCATTAATCCACAATATCTGTGATACCTAAACGACGAAGTCCCTGAACTGGCCGGGGCTTCTTTATGTCACTGAGAAGGTCCAATCAAACCCCAAAGAACCATTCCCTGGGCCTGAACTGATAAGCACCCAAGAACTCACGAGATTTGAGACGGCATCTTAACGCATGAGCCCGTGCGTAACCACTCGATTTAGGAGCGCAGTGGAAAAAACAATCCTAAATCACGCGCTTGGTTAGAACACCCGTAATCGGATACCCAAGATTTTCATCTTGGAGCTTTTATAGCGTCACTCAGTTTTTCTCGGATTATCTCACGGTCTAGCCGGTAATAGTTATTCCGGAAATTTTTCGGTGTGCAACCGTCCCAAACGTCGTAAATCGATCCAGTTGACCGGTGACCTTTCAGGTCAGCTATGAAATCCATTCTCAATTCAGCAGGGAGCACAGCCGTCAATTTGGTGAGCCGCCGTTACTTGATACGTCTAGTTTTAGGTAGATGGCGAATGGTTAAGGATAGAGTTTTTTAGGAAAGTCAACACGTTGTAAACGGTTAGGGTATATATCCAGACTGAGTTGAAAACTAATCACTTAAATTAGATGTTAAAGACTGAATCAGTTTTTCACTCAGGGCGGCCAGCGTCTCGATATCGTTTTGTGTCCAATCCTGCAGTGCGCTGCCGATACGCTTGATGCGCAACTCATGCATCGATTCAACCAGTTCCTTGCCTAATTGAGATTGGACAATCAGGGAGCTACGCCCATCAGAAGGATTCGCCATTTTTTCAATCAGCCCGTTTTTTTCCATGGCGTTAATTTGGCGTGTCACTGTTGAGTTGTCGAGAGCTAGTTTGTTTGCCAGATCTCCGATGCTCTGAGGCTGCTCATTGTCATTCAGATGCAGCAGTAGAAGATAATGGGCACGCTCAAGTGGATATTTGCGCTTACGGTTGATCGCTTCCAAGGTACGGACCAATTTGGCAAGCTGGTAAACCAGTTGGGCCAGGGATTCCTCTTTTTGCATTACGGCTCCTTGTCGGATTGTTTGGATATTTATCTGTATCATACAGCTTGACATCTTTAGCGCCAACGAATAATGTCTGTACGATACAGATATATTGCTCTGATGCGGCAGGGCCTAACCTACTGAAGGATCAATTTGATGAGTCAAGATTCAGAGAGTTTTTTACATCAGCCCAAAGCGGTATGGGCCAGCGCTTTTGCTTGCGTTGTCGGGTTTATGTCGATTGGCCTTGTCGATCCGATACTGACTTCGATTGCAGCAGGCTTACACGCTTCCGCCAGTCAGGTGTCGCTCCTGTTCACCAGCTATTTTTTGGTTACCTCATTGATGATGTTGCTCACCGGCTTTGTTTCCAGTCGCCTCGGTGGCCGCAAAACGTTACTGCTCGGAGCGGCACTGATCGTTATCTTTTCAGCACTGGCAGGAACCTCTGATTCGATTGCCGAGCTGGTCGGGTATCGGGCCGGTTGGGGGCTGGGGAATGCTTTTTTTGTGGTCACTGCCTTGTCGGTGATTGTCGCCTCATCACGAGGCGGTACAACCAATGCAATTCTGATGTACGAAGCGGCACTAGGACTGGGAATTTCTGTCGGCCCACTGCTTGGTGCAGCACTGGGGGCACATTCTTGGCGTTACCCATTTTTCGGTACTGCGACCCTGATGGCAATCGGCTTTATTGCCATCTTGTTGATGTTGCCTGAACAACCGAAGCCAATGCAGAAGACTTCACTGACCGCACCAATCCGAGCATTGTCTCACGGTGGACTGCTGACTGCGGCGAGCAGTGCTTTTTGTTACAATTTTGCGTTTTTCACCATATTGGCCTTTGTCCCCTTTGTGCTGCAGATGTCTGCCCATACGGTTGGGCTGATCTTTTTTGGCTGGGGCTTGCTGTTGGCCATTTTTTCTGTGTTGATTGCTCCGCGCCTTCAGAATCGCTTTAGCGCTCTGCAGATTCTGACAGTCAACCTAGGTTTGCTGGCCATGCTGTTGCTCGTTATGGCCTATTCTTCTCCGCAGGTTGTTGCTGTTTGTGTTGTCCTATCCGGAGCGGTGATAGGAGTCTGCAGCACTGTCTACACCGAAATTGCGCTGGAGATCTCCACAGCCCCAAGACCAGTTGCCTCAGCCGGTTATAACTTTGTGCGCTGGTTCGCTGGAGTGGTTGCGCCATTTGTAGCACCGTTGCTGGCTGAGCATTTCAGCCCGTTGGTGACCTTTTGGGTTGCAGCGATTGCCGCCGTTTTGGCACCGCTCGTATTGATAAGTCGGCGTGCGACCCTTGGACACTATGGCCGAAGTCCGTCCGTGCCTCAGGTTACTTTGCCGGCAACACCGGGCGGGATCATGGTCGCATTGCCAGGTGATCGGAGCGATTCCACTCTGTTAGCCCGGGCGATTGAGCTGGCGACCACAAGTCGGGCTTCAATACAGGTCGTTCATGTCCGCACTTTTGAAGCTTTTGAAGGAAGCATCCTTGAACTTGAAACGGTTGCCCAGTCACAACAGCTTGTGATCAGCGCCAGCGAGCGGCTGGTGCGGGCCGGGTTGCAGGTGACAAGCAATGTCCTTGAGACTTCAACGGCCCAACTGGTGACCTGCCTGCTTGAACAGATTGAGTATTTTAAACCGAGTAGATTAATACTTGGTCGTGGGACAAAACGGTCCCTTGGACATCTTCGTCATGGCAGTCTGGCAGACAGCTTGAATCGCCTTGCGGCAGCCGACCTTGAACTGATTCTGGTGCCGCTGCAGGTCACCTGAAAAAGTCATTTGGATAGGATGTCCCAGGCAGCAACTCTTTAATTTCTGTTTTTTGAGATACCAAATACAAGCTCGATTTCTGAAAGGAAAAAGCAATCAGAAATCAGCAAACAAACAAATGAACTTGGATGGGGCATTGATGTAATAGGTACTTACTATGTCGCAAACGTCGTGACATAAGTCAGCTTTTGGTGGGCGCACATAGGCTCGCTGTTTTTTTGTTTAAAGGAAATCAGATCGATGAAATCTCAAGCCACAACAATCACCCAAACTTTTTTCTTCCCTTTGGATCAACTGATCAAACTGGTGCGAACCCTCGGACCCGGTATCTTGACCGCGACTGCGGCTATTGGTGGCAGCCATCTGGTGGCCTCCACCCAGGCCGGTGCAAAATTTGGGTGGTCTCTGGCGCTGCTGATTCTTCTAGTTAACTTGTTCAAGTATCCGTTTTTCAGAGCAGGAATCAGTTATACTTTGGCGACCGGCAATACTCTGCAGAATGGCTATGCCCGAATGGGAAAAGGGTATATCGGTCTGGCCTTTGCTTTGAACATTTTTAACGCTGTCGTCAATACCTCGGCGTTGACTTTATTTTCAGCAAGCCTGTTGGGATACTTCCTGCCCGGACAACTCTCCTTACCAGTGTTAAGTCTCGTTGTTTTGGCAATGTCTTTGTTGATTGTGTTGGCCGGGCATTTTGCGGTACTCAACAGCGTTTCCAAGATCATTATGGTGCTCTTGGCTGTTTCAACGGTGGCTGCAGCAGTCATTGCCTGGAATAATGGCCCGGTTGCGCCTGCAGGTTATGTTTCTCCATCGCCCTGGACCTTGGCATCAATTGGTTTTCTGGTGGTCACTATGGGGTGGATGCCAGCACCTATAGATATCTCCTGTCTAACTTCCTTATGGCTGGCCAAACAGCAGAGCGAACAGGACGTAACCACTCAATCAGCACTCTTTGACTTCAACCTTGGTTATGTTGTGACCGCAGCGCTCGCTGTTGTTTTTCTTGCTCTTGGAGTTTTGATATTACATGGCAGTGGTGAAAAGCTTGAAACCGGTGGGATCGGTTTTTCTCATCAACTGGTCAATATGTATGCAGGAACCATCGGAGAGTGGTCTCACAACTTGATTGCGCTCATTGCTTTTTTCTGTATTTTCGGTTCGACGATTACTGTCATTGATGGTTATTCCAGGGCCTTGGCTGAGTCATTACAATTACTGCGAAATAAAGAAAATTATTCAGAGCGCAGCTTCACGTATTGGGTCGTTCTGGTTGCATTTGTATGCATGGCAATTCTGTTGTTTTTCAAAAGTGCACTTCTTGTCATGCTTGGGTTCGCCATGACGATGGCGTTTATGACAACACCCTTTTTTGCATGGTTGAACCATCATCTGATTCAGACTGCAGATATGCCGGATGAACTCCGCCCAGGAAAAGCCCTAGTTGCGCTTAGCTATGCTGGCCTCATCTACCTGTTCGGCTTTATGGTTCTTTTTGTCTGGTGGAAATGGTTGATGTAGATAAAAAGGAAGCGAATTTCTCAAAATGATGGATCGAATGATCAATAACATGCGTTATGAAAAAAGCAAGACAATGACTTTTTCTCAAACAAGCATCAAATCTAAGTTGTTCAATAAAATCAACTTCTTAAAATTGATTTTGCTTCTCATTGGCCTCTTTTTCTTGGCCTTTGGAGTCTCGCTGTCGGTAAAGGCTGATTTGGGTGTATCCCCCATTTCCTGCGTACCATATATATATAGCGTGATCACCCCTTTTTCATTGGGTGAAGTGACGATTGTCTTCAATATCATTTTTATTCTCCTGCAAATTGCAGTTTTGAGGAGAAAATACCAATACATACAACTCTTACAATTTCTTGCAGTTGTTTTTCTGGGATATTTTATTGATTTTACTCTTTATCTTATCTCTGACATCAATCCTGCGACATATATTGGGCAGGGCATTGCCCTGCTCATCAGTTGTGCCTCGATAGCTTTTGGCGTTTTTCTTGTCGTAAAAGCAAATTTAATATTTATCCCTGTCGATGGTTTAGTTCTTGTTATTTCTCAGACTTTTAAAAAAGAATTTGGAAAAGTCAAAATCTGTCTTGATAGCTCGATAGTTACCATGGGTATTATTAGTTCCTTTCTTTTCTTGCACACATTAGTCGGGATAAGGGAAGGAACCGTTGTTGCCGCCCTTATTGTAGGACTTTTAATTCAATTTTATGGAAAAGTCGCACGGGTTTTATCCAACCTTGTTCAAGAAAAAAGTAATGCCGACATCATTTCAGCCCAAGATGCTGTCTCGGTATATCGTGTCATCACAATCTCCAGAGAATATGGGAGTGGGGGCCATGAAATAGGCCAGGCCATCGCAAAGAAATTGGGAATATCCTTTTACGACAAGGAACTGATCAACATAACCGCTGAAAAAAGTGGATTCACTAGAGAGTACATCCGCGAAAATGAACAGAAAATTGCCAATACTCTGTTTCATGAGCTTTATGCACAAAACTACTCCTACGTAAATGACACGCTACCGCCCACAGATACGCTTTTTTTGATACAAAGCAAAATCATCCGCGATATATGCAGCAAGGAGTCATGCGTGATTGTTGGTCGCTGTGCAAATTTTATCCTGAAAGACAACCCTAATTGCTTTAATGTCTTTGTTCACGCAAACAATGAATTTAGAAAATCAAAAATTAATAACGACTACAGGGAAGAGAAAACATTTTCCGACAAGGATCTTGAACAATCCGACCGTCAACGGGCAAACTTCTGCCTGAAGTACACGGGGCAGGATTGGCGGGATTGCAGCAATTATCATGCGACCGTTGACAGTTCTATTTTTACAACAGATCAGATTGCAGACAATCTCATATATATGCTGCAAAAACCGAGCATAACCCCATCTTTTACACAGCTTAAAAGCGAACCCGTCCATATTTTTTCATCTGTGCCAGGCGATTTTGTTTCTGAGGCCACACCTTAGCCTGGGAATGAAAACCCCAGAAGAAGTGCATAAAGAAAGCCACCTCCCTTTCGGAGGTGGCTTAAGGAAAAACTGTCAATCTATTTTAGGACGCCTCCTGTGAACTAAAATCGGACCTTTCACTTTGCTGTAATTTCAGCATGTTAGTGGAAGGGGTTTTCCTGATATGACTTATGATGCAGGGATAGAGGAATTTGCAGTGTGATTGTTGCAAGGTAGCGATTTTGAGAAGATCAATCCGTTGGCAGTGTTTGCTGAGCTGACTTCAAAATCGGGGGATCAGAGCGATTTGTCCTCTCTCAGGCTTATAAATGGTGGCCTTTTTAGTCATCTGAACTAGCATGTTTTACATATTGCCTTCTTGACTTTTTTCATTGTTCTTTAATACTTAAATTTGGTCATCTCAAAATTCGATTTTGCCTAATATAACAATAA
>NZ_QKAP01000009.1 GCF_003247215.1 Malonomonas rubra
TGTTTGATCTGAGCAGAATGGAAACGGGTTATCTGCCTCAGAACTATTGAGAGAAGAATGAACAGGAGCCGTGTACGAGGCCCGTACGCACGGTTCTGTGAGAGGGATGAGGTGAGTTCATTCTCACCTCACCCTACTCGATTTTCGGACGACTAAGTCCATACTTGATAAAATTATCTTTTCGCCACATTTTATGTTTAAAACATTCTCTTGGCTTGAGTCGCTTTGTTGCATGACTAGTTCTAATGGGAAAAAAATGAAACTTGTCGATTGCATAGACTCCTATTATGATGGCACAGTTTCACTGTGAGCATTTTGCGGAGTTTGACGATGGAAACACTCTCAGAGAAAAATACCGGCACTTCTCCGGAGGTCCCGAAGGGAAGTTATGATTTACGCATTTTTCAGGCGCTACGGCGGATTATTCGTGCCGTGGATATTCATTCTCATAAGCTCTCAACCCAGCATAAGATAACCGGCCCGCAACTTACCTGCCTGCTGACGATTAAAGCCGAGGGACCACTGACCAGCGCCAATCTTGCTAAAAAGGTCTACCTGAGCCCGAGTACCGTGGTCGGTATTATCGATCGCCTTGAAGAAAAAAAACTGGTTTCCCGTAACCGCGACAGCAAAGATCGTCGCCTGGTCTATATTTCCATCACTCCGGAAGGACAGAAGCTGGTTGTCGCAGCCCCTTCTCTGCTGCAAGACACCCTCTCCAATGCCTTGGCCGAGCTTCCCGAAATCGAGCAGGTTTCCATAACGCTCGCGATGGAAAAATTGGTTGACCTGATGGAAGCCGGTCATATCGGTGCAGCTCCGGTTTTAGAGACTGGTTCCTTAACCCCCGAAAAGTAGCCTTTCTGAAAGCTGTCACTGTCATTTGACAGGGCAGGTCATTTGTGGCAGTATAATTCGCATTCGAACGATTTATTTAAAAACGATTAGCCCTCAAATTTAAATCTCGGGAACTCAACAGGGAGACTACCGAATGAGACACCCTTAGGGTCGTCAACAAAAAGCCGCTTCGGCCCATTCAGCTTTTTCCAAGCCGCAAACATCGCGGCAAAACCTAATCCATCACGTCACGATCTAAAACTTACCGCAGCCGGCCTGTGCCGATTTCGCCTGTCTTTTATCTGGCGTGAGGAATAACCAGACGTCAGGACGATGAGTATTTATTCGAGCACCCAACAGAAGATAGCCGAACATTTAAGCCACGATGAAGCCGTAGCCGTTTCCAAATGGACTGACTGGCATTGGCAGCTGAAACATTCCATCACCAAAATCGAAACTTTCGAAAAACTTCTCGGAGTCAAGTTCGATGATTTGGAGAGACGCAAACTTGATTTGACGCTGAAAAAATTCCCCCTTTCGATTACCCCTTACTATCTATCACTGATCGATCGCAGCAATTTTCGGAATGACCCGGTTTTCCGTCAGGCCTTCCCGGACCCGCAGGAACTGGAAATCGACAAGTGCGACATGGCCGATCCGTTAGCCGAGGACAGTGATAGCCCCGCTCCCGGTATTACGCATCGCTATCCGGACCGGGTACTGTTTCATGTCAGTAATGTCTGTGCCATGTACTGTCGTCACTGCACACGCAAACGCAAGGTTGGCGACCTCGATTCGATCCCGGATCGTGACCAGATCCGGCTTGGGCTCGATTACATTCGTGAAACGACGGAGGTTAGAGATGTTCTGCTCTCCGGTGGGGATCCGCTGATGCTCAACGATGCATATCTCGACTGGATTTTGACAGAACTGCGCCAGATTGAGCATGTGCAAGTTGTCCGGATCGGTTCAAGAATGCCGGTGGTTTTGCCCTACCGGATCACCGATGAGTTAGTGGGGATGTTGAAAAAGCATCAGCCGCTTTGGCTCAATACCCACTTCAACCATCCCCGCGAGATCACCAGCTCATCTAAAAAAGCGTTACACAAGCTTGCCGATGCAGGAATCCCGCTTGGCAATCAGTCGGTATTGCTGGCGGGCATAAACGATTGCCCGCGAATCATCAAGTCGCTGGTTCACAAGCTAGTTGAAAACCGGGTTCGCCCTTACTACCTCTACCAATGTGACCTTTCGGAAGGATTGTCCCATTTCCGCACCCCGGTCGGCAAGGGGGTCGAAATCATGGAGAGCCTTATCGGGCACACTAGCGGTTTTGCAGTGCCGACCTACGTCATCGATGCTCCTGGCGGAGGCGGGAAGATTCCGCTGACACCCAACTACATGATCTCCCTGTCGACCAACAAGGTGGTGTTGCGTAACTACGAGGGGGTCATTGCTACCTATAAGGAGCCGGACAGTTACAAACAGATATTTTGTGACCGAAAGTGTGATGGATGTGACCTCCATCTTATGCTGGAAGAGGGTGAGGAGATGGACGCCACCGGCATCGAAATGCTGCTTTCCGACTACGATGAAACAATCAGCCTGACCCCGGCCGGCACGCAGAGAATGGAGCGTCGTGATGAGTGTTGATCGGATCGAGGAGCTGGGCAAATCGGTTGTTCAGCATGGTCCGGAGAATGAACGTATCTACCTGATGAAACTGGCGACGGAAGATATGCCGGAAATCATCTCCAGCATGAATGACCTGGCGGCACGGCATCGCTATTCGAAGGTATTTATCAAAGTGCCACAGTCTGTGAAGGAGGCGTTTGAGACTGCTGGCTATAAGACTGAAGCAACGGTTCCAAACCTGTTCAACGGCTCGGAAACAGGCCTGTTCATGGCGCGTTATTTCGATGCAAAGCGGCAGACCGATCCAGATGCGAGGCTGGTCAGGAAAGTACTTGATGCGGCTTATGTGAAAGCCGAACAGAACCATGCGGTTCGGCTTCCCGAAGATTGCCACTGCCGTTTATCGAGCCCTGCCCACTGTGTTCAGATGGCTGAGTTGTACCGGCAGACCTTTGCCAGCTATCCGTTCCCGATCGACGACCCGGAATATCTCGCCAAGACCATGGCGAAAAATGTGCTTTATGCGGGGATCTGGCGCGGGCGGCAGCTGCTAGCGCTGGCCTCGGCTGAGATCGATCATCAGAACAGTAATGCGGAATTGACTGATTTCGCCACCGATCCCGATTGGCGCGGGCACGGTCTGGCAAACCTGCTGCTGCAGCATCTGGAAGAGGAGTTGCGCCTGTTTGAAATCAAAACCAGCTACACCATCGCCCGGTCAACCTC
Organism: Malonomonas rubra; assembly: GCF_003247215.1. Classification (GTDB taxonomy): domain Bacteria; phylum Desulfobacterota; class Desulfuromonadia; order Desulfuromonadales; family Geopsychrobacteraceae; genus Malonomonas; species Malonomonas rubra_A. Next base: position 3,199 of record NZ_QKAP01000009.1, read on the forward strand.
CTACGGCATGAATATCTGCTTTGCCCAAAACGGTTATCAGTTCAGCGGGACTCTGGTGAAAAACACCCAGATTGGCGGCAGCTTGGAAAGCATGAATGTCTGGCACAAAAGTTTAGCGGGGGAAGAGGAATGAGACACATCCTGATCGGCAGCGCACGGAAAGAGGTCTGCAAGCTGTTTGAGATGTTGCTCTGGCAAACGGATCGAACCTTTACCAATGCTTATGCACTGAATAAATGCCTCCATCAGGTAAAGTTTTCAGCCCCGGACCTGATCATTATGGATGGCTCCATTGACACCCCTGAGCGCAGTTTCAAAGCGCTTTCTATGCTGAAGGAAGATCCCGCCACTGCTGACATCCCCATTGTTCTCCTGACCGAGCCGGCACGTGACGGGGAGGAGAAGGCGAGGTTGTTGCTGGCTGCAGACGCCTCTCTCCCGGAACCCTTTAACCCTAGTGAAATCAAATCGTTAACCGAACAGTTTCTCTAACCGAAAGACAATAAAAATGACTTGGCAAGAGCAGTTGAAAAAGTTTGTCAACAGCATTGAACGGCTTGAACGTTACGTGCATCTGACTGACGACGAAAGAGCCGTGCTGGAAAAGAATCGAACGACCTGGGGAACGACCCCTCATTTTGCCGCGCTGATGGATCCGGATGACCCAAACTGCCCGATCCGTAAGCAGGTGATTCCATCGAGCCTGGAACAGCAGAACCGCTATGGCATGGAGGACTACCTGATCTGGAAAGAGAACCGGGCGACGGCCGAGGTTCGCCCCGATAGCATCGCCCGTCAGTATCGAGATCGCGTTGCTTTTACCGTGACCCAGGTCTGTGGCATCTACTGTCGCCATTGTTTCCGCAAGGAACTGGTCGTTGATGGCGATCTTGAACTCAACTTCAATGTTGACGAAGGTTTGCGCTGGCTGGCGGAACACCCGGAAGTTCGCGACGTGCTGATCACTGGCGGCGACCCCTTCCTCCTGGCTGATGACCAGCTCGAGTATCTGATTCGAAAGCTGCGCGAGCTGCCGCATGTTGAAATGATCCGTTTCGGCACTCGTACCCCGATTGTCCTGCCGCAACGGATCGATTCTGGTCTGAAAAAAGTCCTCGGCGGCTATCACAAGGTGCCGATTTGGATCAACACGCAGTGCAATCATCCAAAAGAACTTACCGAAGAGACCGCCAAAGCGGTTTTCGAGCTGCTCGGTTGTGGTGTCAATGTCGGCAATCAGGCGGTGTTGCTCAAAGGGATCAACGACGATGTCGAGACCTTCCGCGCGCTGCACCAGAAATTGTTGCAGACCCGTATCAAGCCTTACTACGTTTTCTATTGCGAAGCTGCTCCTGGCATCGACCATTTTCGTACACCGGTCGAAAAAGGTGCAGAGCTGATCCGCGATGCCTTGCGCGGACACACAACTGGCCTCGCCCAGCCGATGTATGTTGTTGCGACCAACATCGGCAAGATCCCGCTGATGCCAGATTACTATATCAAGGGGAAAAACGACCAAGAATACTTTCTGCAGAACCATAAAGGTGAAATGACATCGATTCCGAACGTCCCCGAGTGAGGTTTCGTCCTTCAGACAAGGAGAGAGGGTGTGGAAGTCAAAGTCTTCGGCGAAGACCTGAACAAAGCCGTCAAAGTACTGAAAAGAAAACTCCAGCAAGATGGACTCTATCGTGAATTACGAAACCGCAGGTTTTATGAAAAACCCAGCGCAAGGAAACGCAGAAAGGCCAAGGAGTCGGAAAGGCGTTTGCGCAAAAAACAGAAACGGCTCCAGCAGCGGCGCTAGAAGAGCGCATTCGAAAAGCATTGTTGAGGAAACCGGCAATATGAGCGGACCGGGCAGCATCTACGCCATCGCAGAGATGAACAAACGCGCCGAAGAGTACAGCCTGAAAGTACGCAGCGAGTTGTTTCGTATCGGTTGTTCACCAAGGCAGATCAGTGTCATCCGCCAGGGGAGTTATCTGCAGATGAAATATCAGCAGCAGGTCATCTTGGTTCCCCCCCAAGGGATTTTGTCCGTCCTGCAGAAAATTCCCCAGAGGGCAGACAGCTCAGTCATCTGGGAACGGGTTTGTGAACATTCCCGTTTTCTCGAAAAACAGAGCCAGACAACCTGTGGCTGGTTGGCTGCCGTTGCCAGCTTACTGGTGCTGTTAGTGTTTCTCTTCTTCTTCCTGAAACTATAAATTCAAATTATCAGAAAGTGCCGAAATGTTCGAATCAGCAGAAATGCTAAGGGAAAGCAAGTCAACCAATGGGCTTCTTAATTGGCAACAGGAGTTGCAGAACAACATCACCGGGATCGATCAGCTGAAAAACTATCTTGCATTGAGCGAAGCGGAAGAGGCTGATTTGAGGAAGGTCGTCGGTTCTCACCCGATGAATATTCCCCGTTACTATCTCGATCTGATCGACCGGGACAATCCGCAAGACCCGATCCGCAAACTCTGCGTGCCGCAGAGCGATGAACTGATCGTTACCGGCGCGATGGGGGAAACGACCAAAGACCCTTATGGTGACGATAAGCACGACAAGGGGAATGGTGTGCTGCACAAGTACTCCTACACCGCGTTGGTGGTGGCGACTGAATATTGCGCCATGTACTGTCGACATTGTTTCCGCAAGCGGATGGTCGGCTTACCGAATGAGCAAACGGTGAAAAACTTTCAGGGCGCAGCGCAATATATCGCCAATAATCCGCAGATCTCCAATGTTGTCATTTCTGGCGGTGACCCGTTTCTGTTGCCAACCGACACGTTGAGAAAGATGCTCGATGCGTTAAAGGATATCCCGCACCTTAAATTTGTCCGCATCGGCTCGCGTGCTCCGGTGGTCTACCCGATCCGGTTTTTCGAAGATGAACTGATCGATCTTCTAGCGGAGTTCAACCAGCAAAAAACCCTATTTGTGCCGACCCACTTCAATCATCCGAACGAAATCACCCCGTTGGCGACAGAGGGGATCAAGAGGCTGCGGAATGCCGGGATTGCCATCAACAATCAGGCGGTTTTGCTCAGCGGGGTGAATGATGATATGACGACGCTGGTTACGCTGATGAACGGCCTGCTCGAAATCGGCGTCAATCCTTACTATCTCTACCAGTGCATGCCGGTTGAGCGGGTGCGGCATCACTTTCAGGTTCCGCTCAAAAAAGGTGTCGAGATAGTTGATGCCGCCCGCCAGCAAATGGACGGATATGCCAAACGTTTCAAGTTCATCATCGGCCATGACATCGGAAAACTGGAAATCTGTGGCAAGCTGGATGATAAATTGATCCTGAAACAACTGCACGCACGGCCGGGGCACGAAGAAGAGTCCTCGCGGATTCTGGTTCGACAGCTGACCGAGGAAGGTGGCTGGCTCGGTGACCTGCCGGAAGTGGAATTGAAATAACCGAAGAGCATCGTTAGGGGAGAGCAATGGCTGATTTCCAACACATGGTAGTGTCTGGCTGGCGCGAATGGCTTTCGCTACCGGAGTTCAATGTTCAGAAAATAGAAGCAAAGGTGGATACCGGAACGAAAACATCCGTTTTGCATACCTCCTTTATCGAGCCGCTTCGCAAACAGGGGACAGAGCTTTGGTTGCGCTTCGGAATCCACCCGCTACCGGGTTGCAGTGATGTGCGCATGATCGGTTTCGCTCCGGTTAAGGAGCGGCGCTTGGTGAAGGACGCTGAAGGGCATTCGGAAGTCTGCTTTGTCGTGGCGGCAAAAATCTGTTTGGGAGAACATTGCTAGACGATCGAGCTATGCCTGACCGAGAAGGATTAACAAAAGTTCAGGATGCTTCTCGGACGTAGCGCCCTGCAGGGACTAAACATGCTTATTAATCCTGGCAAAAGCTATCTTTTGGGTTCTCCGACGCTGACCCAGCAGGAAGAACAACTTGATGCGATGAAGTAGTCTACGTTGAAACGTTGTCGAGAGGAGGCAGCGGTTTGCGGAGTTTTGTTCTGGGACTTAAGCAAAAAAGTAGCGCCAGCCCTCGGGCATCCATTTTACTCCTGAAAGGAGCTAGGCAAAGAAGAGATATGACGGGAAACAAACTTCTACTATGTACCGATATGGATGCCACGATTATTCCGAGCGGAAGCCATTTGGAACATCCGGAAGCCCGGGAAAGGTTTCGGAATCTTTGTTCTTGTTCGGAGGTGCGCTTAGCCTACGTCAGTAGTTGGTCTCTTGATCAAGTGACGCGAGCCATCATGGAATACAACTTGCCCATGCCGAACCATATTATTACCGATGTTGGTACCAAAATTTACCGGCATCATCAAGGGGCCTGGGATGAGGTTGGCGCTTGGCAAAAAGAAATTTCCCACGCCTGGAACGGAAAAGGGCATGCTGAATTGCAACATGCGTTAGCGGCCTGTCAGGATCTGAAACTTCAGGAAAGCAGCAATCAGAATGAATTTAAGCTCAGCTATTATCTCTCTTTGAGGGTGCCGCCGAAGCAGATTTTGAATTGGGTTGAGCAGCAGCTGGCGCAGCAGAAAGTCGAATTCGAGCTGAGCTGGAGCATTGATGAGGTTAAGCGGGTTGGCCTACTCGATATCCTGCCACGGAATGCGGGCAAGCGCGATGCGATTGAGTTTTTGCTACAGGAGCTGAATCTTAATCTCGACCAGGTTCTTTTTGCCGGCGACAGCGGGAGCGATCTGCCGGTACTGTCAAGCCCGATACGTTCTGTACTGGTTGCCAATGCAGAAGCGGAAATCAGAAAGCAAGCCATTGAACTCTCCGCAGCTTACGATTGTTCTGAGCGCCTGTATCTTGCCCGCTCAGAGAACAATCTTTTTGATGGCAATTACGCTGCAGGGGTTCTGCAGGGGATCTATCACTTTTTCCCTGAATTTATTAATGAATCGTCGAGAAGAAGAATCAACTGCAAGGGGATGGATGACGTTGCAAAGCACGGAAGCCGTAAGTCGTTTGCATAAATAGAAGCGCAGATTGCATTGGAGCGAAAGCAATGTATGCCTGCAAACTGCTTTGAGTTCAATACGTAAAGGAACCCAGACCATGATGTTGTTGCTGACGGGGCCGATTTGTCTGCTCTGCTTTTACTTGTCCTTTCTCTGTCTGCGCAGAAAGTTTCATAAACACGCACTAGTGCTGGGTGGTGTTGCCCTGTTTTTCCTCGTTCTTTCGCTCGCCCTCATCGGCGCAGGCTATTTCACGTGGCTGTCGCTAAACGCTGAAACGATTGCTCGCTTATAACTTTCATGTGAAAATTCAACTGTAGCCTGCTTGCTTGCCGATACTGCAAACAAGCCAATAAAAAAGAGCCCGATCTGGTTAGCTGGTCGGGCTCTTGGCGTTTCCTATGCTGAGTAAGTTTTATTGTGCCAGTAGCTCCGGGTACGGCCATCCCTGTTGTCCCTTTTCGAGGATAAACAGTCTTTCTGGGGCAATTCCCTGCTCTTCAAGATAGTCGTAGGCTCGCTTGGCTCCGCCACCGCCTCGGGGGCAGACGACGACAACCGGAGCGGTGGAATCTTGCAATTGTGGCAGGAGAGCAGCCAGTTTACTACGGTCTGAATCCGATTTTACCGGATAGGCGTAGGTCGGCAGAGCGCCAGGCAGGTGATGTTGATTGAATTCCGGTTCAATCTGGATGTCGACCAGCAACATAGAACTCTGCTGCTCCAGGTTGCCACGCGCGTCCTCGGCACTTATATACTGGTAGCTCCAAGCCTGAGTTGCCAGTAGACCAAGAGCAATAAAAATGAACAGCTGGATGAGTTTTTTCATGGGGGCTCCTTTTGCCATAAGGCGATTGAAATCGGCATTAGCTATAAAGCGCTTGACCCATGACAGTCAAACAGATAATTTTTATCAAAACGAATGGTTGAATCGGTTTTCTGAATAGGAGTACATGTGTGAATCTGCGTCAACTAGATCTTTTTGTGGCCGTTGCTGAAAGCAGAAGCTTTTCGCGTGGTGCGGCAATCTGTTGTCTGACCCAGTCGACAGTCAGTCAGCATATCGCAACATTGGAAGAGGAGGTCAATACCAGATTGTTCGACCGGACCCGGCAAGGTGCCTTATTGACACCCGGAGGCAAAATCTTTTTGCGCCATGCTCGGCGGATTCTGGTCGAGCGGGATCAGCTGTTTCAAGAGATGGCTGCGTTCAATGGCGAGTCCGGGGGCGAGTTGCGAATCGGTGCCAGCAATATCCCGGCAACCTATCTGATTCCACCGCTGCTGCCGAAGTTGGCGGAGTCTTATTCAGGTATTTCGGTCAATATGCTCAGCGGCGACAGTCAGGAGATAATCGGTCGTTTGCTGAATGCCGAGATCGAACTGGCCGTGATCGGGGCGGCTCCGGAACATCGCAAGCTGGAGAGCGTTGCTCTGGCCAGTGACGTTCTTGTGCTGATTGTCGGCGCGGGACATCGTTGGAGTGGGCGGGAGATGGTTTCGCTGGACGAACTGGCCAGTGAACCGCTGATCGCTAGAGAGCATGGTTCCGGCAGCGAGCAGGCGTTGCAGGAGGAGTTGCGGCGGCTGAACTACAAGCTTGATAGCTTGCAGATTGCCGCCCGACTCGGCAGCAACGAAGCGGTTCGGCAGGTCGTGGCAGGAGGCTTCGGTTGTGCTTTCGTCTCGGAGCGTTCGGTGCAGCAGGAACTGGAATCGGGCGTGTTGCTCCGGGTTGCGGTCGCCGGGATGATCGTCGAAAGGGAATTCTGGTTGGCTCGGTTAAAGGGACGGACGCCATCGCCGGCAGCGCGGGTATTTTCGGAGCTGTTGTTTCAGACCTATAACCCGGAAGGAACTTTTTAGTCCTATTTCTGCTTGCGGCGGAACAGGTCGGTCTTCAGACTGGAAACCCGGTCGAGGAACAGGTAGCCATCCAGATGATCCAGTTCATGCTGAATAGCGATCGCTTCGAAGCCTTCGGCTCGCTTCACCTGCAGGTCGCCGTTTTGATCGAGAAACTGAATGACGATCTGCTCGGCGCGGTTGACGTTGCCGGTATAGTCGGGCACCGACATGCAGCCTTCGCGCACGACCTGATCGCCTTTCTTTTCGATAATTTCCGGGTTGACCATCTGCAGCAGGCCGTGGTTTTTCTGTTTTTTCCCCAGCTTACTGTGTGAAACGTCGACCACCACCGCACGGCGGATGTCACCGATCTGAGGCGCGGCAACACCGACCGAGTGGCCGGCATCGATCATGGTGTCGACCAGATCCTGTAACAGCTCACTGACCGAATCGTCGAAATTATCGATCGGAGCGCAGACCTCTTTCAGCCGCGGATCGGGGTAAAGCAGTACTTCTTTGACAGCCATCTGTGTTTACAACTCCATAGTAACCAGGGAACGGACTGAGATATCGACCTGTAACTCCTTTTTCAGCTCGGCCATCCACTCCTCCACGGTTTCGATTTCAATCCCTTCCGGCAGCATCGCTTCGATCATCATCACGTAAACCGGTCGCTTGTCGGCGCCAATCAGCTTGGTGTTCAGGTCGGTGATGTTGATCTGTCGCTCGCCGAGCACCTTGGCCACCTGATAGACAATCCCCGGCTTGTCGGCCCCGTAGACCGAGATCATGCAGAGGTCACCTTCCAGCTCCGGGCGTTTTTCGCCCCCCGGCTTCAGAGTCCGGATGAAGACCGACAGGTTGCTCTCTTCCAGTGGGGAGAAGGCATCAGCGAAATCCTCTTTACTGGAAATCTTCGGGTTGGAGATGATCAGAATCATCGAAAACTGGCCACCCAGAATCGAACAGCTGGAGTCGGCGATATTGAAGCCGAGCTGATAGAGGATTTCGGTCACTTGCGAGACGATGCCGGGGCGGTCTCGGCCGATAATGGTCAAGGCGAAATGTTGCATGGGTTGTCCTCCCGAAAAAACTGATCGATTATTCAATAACGGCAGCTTGCCTGATGTTGTGCCGGAAAGCAAGGGGGAGAGTCGTTTCCTGCCGTCATCGCAGAGGATTATAGCACAGCGGGAATGACTTATTTAACCAAGCAGGGTGTCAAGCTGCAGGACCACCAGCAACAGGGTCATCGAAAAGTTGGTGAGATGAAACAAGCGTAACGAGGATGCTAGTCGTGATGGTTTGCGGGTTTCGGTCAGAACCGCCAGAAAAATTGCTGTGCAGGTCGCCAGAAAAAGACTTGCCAGCAGCGAATTGGCAATGTAACCGAACAGGGGAAACTGCAGGTAACAGAGCCCGAGGGCCAGCAGCCAGCAGTTGTTGATGCGCAGCAGGCGGTCGGTCGGGATCGCTTCGAACAGGTTGGGCAGCCCGCTTTGCCGCAGGTCGTCGCGATAACGGCAGAGCAACAGCCAGCTGTGGGGGATCTGCCAGAGGAACAGAGTGCCGGCAAGGAGCAGGATTTTCGCCTCCCACGGTTGGCCGCCACCTGCAGCCCATCCGATCAACGGCGGAAGCGCTCCGCAGAGTGCTCCGGGCACGGCAGCAAAAGGGGTGTGGCGTTTCAGCGGGGTATAGATTCCGTTGTACCAGATCACCGCCAGCAAGCCGAGTAGTAGGGCCAATTTTCCAGGAACCAGAGTAAGGAGAAGCAGCCCAGCGAGGATAGAACTGCCGGCAAAGCTTAGCACAGAGCGAGGCGCCAGTTCGCCGGCAGGTAGTGGTCGGCAGCAGGTGCGTTCCATCCGGGCGTCCAGATCCTGCTCCTGCCACTGATTCAGCGCCGAGCAGCCGCCCGCCAGCAGCAATACCGAGAGCGTGCTCACCAGCGCCGCAAATGGCCAGCTTTGCACTGCCAGGAGGTTGCCGGTCAGTGCCGAGAACGCCACCATGCCGGAAAGCTCGGCGCGGCTGAGCTGGCGCAACAGATTCAGCTTGTACCAAGCGCTGGAATTCGGCGGAAGACAGACCTCTACTGCACCATTATTCGGTCGGGGGTGACCGTTATGTTCGCTTCGCTCGTTCATTGCTTCAACAAGTACTCGATGATTGCCTCGATCTCTTTCTTGCTCAGGTAGTCAGCTGCCGGCATGATGCCGGGGTAGCCTTTGACCAGCTCTTCATTCGGTTCGAGCAGAGCCCGACGCAGATAGTCCTTATCAACCTTGATGGTTTTCTCTTCACCGTTGCTGATGACCGTGACCGGATGGCTGCTGATGCCTTTGAAGGTCGGTGCGATTGACTGACTGCCATCGATCGAATGACAACCCAGGCAGCCGTTGTTTTCCAGCAGTTCGCCGACATCCAGTCCTACATCTTTGATCTGCTTGCCTGTCAGATAGTCAATGATCGCCTGCAGATCTGTTTCGTTGAGCTGATCTTTACCGTATGCAGGCATGATCGGGGCATACCCCTCGGTGACTTCGATGCCGGGATCGCGGATCGCTCGGCGGATATGTTCTGCGTCGAAGGGCTGCCCCCCCTCATGGGCCGAAAGTCGAAACAGGCTCGGCCCGATACCCGCGCTGCCGTCGAGGCTGTGGCAGCTGGTGCAGCCGAGCTCGTTCAGCAGCGTCAGCCCGCGTGGTCCGCCGCTTGAAGTTTTGGCGGCCAGCCACGCCGCATAATCGGCATCGCTCAGCGCTTCAATGCTGGTAGTCATATCCGCGTGGCCAACGCCGCAGTATTCGGCGCAGAAGACATCGTAACTGCCCGGTTCGGTCGCCTCAAACCAGATGTAGGTTTCCATGCCCGGCACCGTGTCTCGTTTGATGCGGAAGGCCGGGGCGAAGAAGCTATGCAGCACATCGGTCGAGTAGAGCATTACCTTGACCGGTTTTCCGACCGGAATATAGAGCTTGTTTTCCCGGCGGCCGTCCGGGTATTCGAAGGTCCATGACCACATCCGCGCAGTAGCTTTGACCTCCAGTGCGTCCTTCGGTACGTCCCTCAGACCGGTATAGTTGGCCCAACCGTACCAGAACATGGTCAGCACGATCAGCGTCGGAAGCAGCGTCCAGATGGTCTCCAGCCAGATGTTTTTGGAAACTTGTGAAGTCGGTTCAGGATACTTGGAGCGCCGGTACTTGATTACCATCCAGATGGTCGCTGCAGTGATGCCGAGTAGCAACAGCAGCGAGAAACCGAAAATATAGATCAGAACACTGTCGACGGCTTGGGCCGTCGGATTCGCCAGGGAGTTCACAGTTCCTCCTAACGGTAAAGCACGTCAAAAAAGGTCATGCCGATAAAAATCGCCAGGATCGATAACATCACCATCAGCCCGATCTTGAACAGTTTCGATTCCTGCCGCAGGTGCATGAAAAAGAAGATGACCAGGCTCGATTTGAGCGCGGCGATCCCCAGTGATGCCCAGATGTGAAGGGCGCCGACGTCCACCCGGGAAACGGCAACCGTGATACCGGTCAGGGTCAGCAGGGCCAGCCAGATGTAAATGAAGGTCCGGTAGGGAACCGGTGGATGCGTATGTTCAGACATGGTTCACCTCACAGAATCAGATAGTAGAGCGGAAACAGGAAGATCCAGACCAAATCGACCAAGTGCCAGTAGAGGGCGCTGTTTTCCAGCAGCGTGTAGCGGTCGCTGGTAACCCGGTCTTTTGCGGTCAGCACTGCGACCACGCCGATCAGTGTGCCCCCGATCAACACGTGCAGTCCATGTAGTCCGGCGGTGAAATAGTAGAGGTTGAAGAAAACCGTGATCCCCGGTCCCATTTCCGCCAGATGCTCTGAGCCGGGGTAGATCCCATGTCCGATCTCCGCTGACCACTCAAAGTATTTGTTGATCAGAAAGACCAGTGCCAGTCCGATTGTTATCCAGCAGAGGGTCAGGGTTTGTTTCTTGCGCCCCATTTGGAGGGCGCTAACCGCCAGAGCGATCGTCAGACTGCTGGTCAGCAAGACCAGGGTATTGACGGTGCCGAAGTAGATGTTCAGTTTGTGGCTTGCTTGGGCGAACTCATCAGGGTAGTTGAACAGCGAAACTGCATAGAGGATAAACAACCCGCTGAACAGGATCACCTCGGTATAGAGAAACAGCCACATGCCGAAGCGGGCGCCGGTATCGTCACGATGCTCAATACTCATCAGCGACCACTCCCTTGAAGTCATACGGGCCCTGGGT
>NZ_QKAP01000017.1 GCF_003247215.1 Malonomonas rubra
GCCGAGTGCCGCTGCAGAGCTTGTAGTGCGAAACCGGCTCGATTTGGAGCGCCACCTTGATCAACTGGTCATACGGCTTGGCAAGCAGATGCATTCGCGGCTCCAGCTGTTGCAAATCCGTCTGCAGGGGCTGGAGAAGCGCCTTAAATCGCCGCTTGAACAGGTTCGCTATCAACGAATACGGCTGCAGCAGTTGCAACATCGCCTGCAGCAGGCGATTTCAATGACCCTGAACCGCCGCAAAGAGTTCTTGTCGGTATTATGCGGCCGTCTGGATGCACTTTCCCCGTTGGCGGTACTCAGTCGTGGCTATGCCATCGTTCGGAGTTACAAAACAGGTGGAGTCGTTAGGGATGAGCAGCAGGTTGTTGTTGATGAACACCTCGAAGTCAAACTGGCTAAGGGAGAGCTGTTTGTAAAGGTGGAGTCAGGAAAACCAGAAAAGAAGTGACGGGTGAGGGAAAGAACTTGACGCCAGAGTTGCTGGCTGGCGATAATTGAACTTTTGAAATTAATGAGCAGGATAGGTCTAGATGGCAGATAAAAAGGGTTTTGAAGCAGCTCTAATTGATCTGGAAAGGGCCGTTAACCAGCTGGAGAACGGCGACTTGTCGCTTGATGAGGCGCTGCAGGTATTCTCCGATGGGGTTCAGCAAGCGGAACTCTGCCGCAAGGCATTGCAGGATGTTGAACTGCAGGTCGAGCAGTTACTGAAGCAGGCTGATGGCAGTTTACAGTCCGAGGCATTTGATGATGAGCAATGATTGGCAGCTTGACCCTTACTTGAAGGAACGGATTCATCTGACCGAGTCTGCCCTCGATCTGTATCTGCCTGGCACCGAAACCTTGCCGGCCAGTCTGCATGAGGCGATGCGTTACTCGGTTTTCGCTGGCGGGAAACGCATTCGCCCGGTGTTGATGATGGCTGCCTGCGAGGCGGTTGGTGGTACCCCAAAGCAGGTTTTGCCTGCCGCCTGCGCAATCGAGATGATCCACAGCTATTCGCTGATTCATGATGATTTGCCGGCAATGGATGATGACGACTTTCGGCGCGGCAAACCGTCCAATCACAAGGCCTACGGAGAGGCGAAAGCGATTCTGGCTGGAGATGGATTGTTGACCGAAGCCTTTATCCTGCTCTCCAGCCCGCGGGTTTTTACCGATTTAGATGGAGAAAAACGCCGGGAAGTGATCAATCTGTTGGCTCGTAATGCCGGTTCACGTGGCATGGTAGGCGGTCAGGTTGTCGATATGGAGTCGGAAGGGAAGGAGGTCGACCTACCGACTCTAGAGTATATCCATACGCATAAAACAGGAGCTTTGATCCTGGCGGCGATCGAAATTGGGGCGATTATCGGTGGGGCGGACGCAGAACAGCGTCGGGCTCTTTGCCGTTATGGGGAGGCTGCTGGTTTGGCTTTTCAGGTCGCCGACGACATTCTTGATATTGTTGCTGATCAAGATGAACTGGGCAAGGATGTTGGCAGCGATCAAGAACGTAAGAAAGCAACTTATCCGGCGCTGCTGGGTCTTGATGGCGCTCGAGAAAGAGCACGTGAATTGAGAAAGTTGGCATTCTCTTCACTAGATGTATTTGGCGAGTCGGCGCGCCCTTTGCGCGAGATCGCCAGTTATATTGTTGATCGATCTTTTTGAGAGTAACTTTTGTCGCATCCAAAGCGGCGGGCAGGATGGCGATGACAGAAGTTGAAGGTGAGGTTATGGGCAGTATTTTATCTGAATTGAAATCACCTGCTGAGCTAAAGCAACTTAGCAAAGGGGAATTGTTACAGTTGGCTAAAGAGTTGCGTGAGCAGATCGTAGCAACAGTTGCTGAGAACGGCGGGCATCTCGGCAGTTCGCTCGGTGTTGTCGAACTGAGCATTGCTTTGCACAGGGTGTTTAATTCTCCTGAGGATAAAATAATCTGGGATGTCGGCCATCAGGCCTATGCACATAAGCTGCTGACTGGTCGTTTGGACCGCTTTCATACCTTGCGGCGGTTCAATGGGATCAGCGGTTTCCCGAAGCGGAGTGAGAGTGAACATGACTCCTTCGATGTCGGGCATTCCAGTACTTCGATTTCGGCCGCTCTAGGAATGGCTGCCGGGCAGGACATCCTTGGTGGAGATAATAAGGTTATCGCCGTGATCGGCGATGGTTCCTTGACCGCTGGAATGGCATTCGAGGGACTCAATCATGCGGGGCACTTGAAACAGAAACTAGTCGTTATTCTAAATGACAACGAAATGTCTATATCACAGAATGTCGGTGCACTTTCCTCCTTCTTGAGCCGGAAGCTCTCATCTGATGCATTCATTCGTTTTAAAAAAGAAACCGAAAACTTTCTCAGCCATGTGCCCGGTTTCGGTAAGGAACTGGTGAATATAGCCAAGCGTGCTGAAGAATCATTGAAAGGGTTTATCACGCCGGGGATGCTTTTCGAAGGTTTCGGTTTCGATTATTTCGGTCCGATCGATGGTCATAATCTGGATGAACTGATGGTAACTCTGGAGAATGTTTCCAACATCAAGGGCCCGGTGTTGCTGCATGTTGCGACTAAAAAAGGGAAGGGGTTTGAACCAGCTGAACAGAATCCTCCCAAATATCATGGGGTGGGGCCTTTTGACCCTGTAAGTGGTGAGATCAAATCAGGTAAGCTGGGCGGAGCGGTATCTTATACCGGAGTATTTGGTGATACTTTGGTGGAACTGGCTGCTGAGGATGATCGGGTCATTGCGATCACGGCGGCGATGGCCGAAGGGACGGGGCTGAACCGTTTTGCTGAGACCTACCCAGAGCGTTTTTTCGATGTCGGTATTGCCGAACAGCACGCCGTTACCTTTGCCGCCGGTCTGGCCTGTCGCGGGTTGCGGCCGGTGGTGACCATCTATTCCACCTTTATGCAGCGCGCTTACGATCAGCTTCTGCATGACGTTTGTCAGCAGAACTTACCGGTTACTTTTGCCATGGACCGTGGCGGGCTGGTAGGAGCCGATGGCCCGACACACCACGGCGTATTCGACCTTTCTTTTATGCGGCATATTCCGAACTTGACCTTTGCTGTGCCGCGCAATGAGGTTGAACTGCGTCGGTTGATGAAAACTGCGACCTTGGCTGACGGTCCTTTCGCTTATCGTTATCCGCGAGGCAGTGGGGTGGGCCTGCCACTGGAGGGTAAAATCGAGCCGCTTACGATCGGCAAAGGAGAACTGCTGCGGGCAGGGAGTGATGGCCTGATCATAGCGGTCGGAGTGATGGTTGGCGAGGCGTTGGAGGCAGCCAAGATTATGTCTGGGGAAGGGATCGAGATCAGTGTTGTCGATGCCCGATTCGTTAAACCGCTTGATCGAGATTTGATACTAACCCAGGCCGCCAAGGTGCCGTTTGTAGTGACTGCCGAAGAAAACGCCTTGCAGGGAGGTTTTGGCAGTGCTGTGCTTGAGCTGTTGAACGATTCCGGTTTGCCGCTGCCGGTTGTGCGGGTCGGTATCCCCGATCACTTTGTTGAGCAGGGGACACAGGCTGAACTTCGTACTCAGCTTGGCATAGATGCCGATGGCCTGGTTGTTACGGTAAAAAAGGCCTTGGTTGCAATTCAGGCACAATTATCAGCTGGTTGAATTGCAAAGGCTCAAGATTAGCGGATTCTCTCTGGTAGCATTGAGCCTTTAAAATCTGATATGTCTGTCAGTCGTCAATCAGAAAATAGCCGACCAATCCCTTGTCTAAAAGGGTGTTGTTGTTCAATAGCCTCAGGACACAGGCAGAGACGGGATCTTATGGCGACGTTTGATCCCTCTGATATGCGCGGGTT
>NZ_QKAP01000094.1 GCF_003247215.1 Malonomonas rubra
GTTTGAGGAGCTGGGACTGTTTGATCTGAGCAGAATGGAAACGGGTTATCTGCCTCAGAACTATTGAGAGAAGAATGAACAGGAGCCGTGTACGAGGCCCGTACGCACGGTTCTGTGAGAGGGATGAGGTGAGTTCATTCTCACATCACCCTACTCGATTTTAACCCTCCCCGCGTATACACAGGACTTTGGCCAGCGGTGTGTCGATATCAATTTTGAATTATCCAACTGCCATCCGGTTGACGACAGGCTGTGCCATAGGCTTCCTGTTTTTTACCTGAGATTGAGACCACTTGCTGATACTCGCGACAATATTGACCATCCCCTTTTTGAAAAGTACCCGTCGGTGTCATCGAGCCGCTGTTGCCAGAATCAGGATTGTTCCAGTAAGTTGTTTCATGGCTGGGGGTATATTCCAGAGAATATTGGGCGTTTTGCCCCATTGCGATGCGGTCTGCCCGGTCCAGAGAACGGCCAATTTCCTGTCCGAACAGTGCCCCGGCCAAAGCACCTATCGCAATTGCCGCAATGTTCCCCTGCCCTTTTCCGATATTAGAGCCAAGAATTGCTCCTGCAGTCGCTCCGAGCAGAGCTCCGGTTCCTTCTTTGGGGCCGTAGTACTGGGTGCAACCACCAATCAACAGAATTATGATGAGCCATAGCGTCAAATTTTTTCTCATGGTTGACTCCTTTTCGTTGGATCTAAGCGTCGCAAAATTAGCCCGGTTACACGTCGTCATTTGAGCGGGAAGTTGTCAGGATCGATGATGTACCAAGCTTCTCTTGCGGCTTGCCCCTTAAGGTCCCCAGCCTCCTCATCTTTGAAAAAGTAGTAGAGTGGATAGCCTCTGAAACTGGTCTGTTTGAGTCCGTCCTCCCTGACAATGGTGGTGAAATCTTCTGTCGGAACTCCCTCTGGGGGTACAATTTTATCGCGGTAGTAAATCGGCCATTTTTCCAAGCAACTCCCACCACAAGCACTGACTCCTGGGGAATCCTTGGTAAACCAGTAAAGTGGCATGCCATCGTTATCTGAAAGATATTTTCCAAGCGTAGGGTCATTGCGGATTTTAACCGTATTATGAGTGGCGGAAGCGACTGTTGCGATACCAAGCGCCAGGGTTAATGTTAAAATGATGAAGGCTAGGCGTTTCATGGCGATCTCCTTTTGGCTATGGAGTACGGGGCTCTGCGATTTTGCAAGAATGCAGTTGTGCTTATCAAAGTATACGTAGAATTTTTTGGATCGGATGTCGATGGTGAGATTTTTTTCTTTGTTGTATTTGCAGCAGAGCCATTTTTTGTCCGCAGCAGATGATGGGCAAGAGTCGGATGCGACCCTTCTCGAGCAAATTTCTTTGCGGAACGAAGATGCTTTCGAGGTTCTCTATGATCGCTACAACGGGCTGATATATAGCTTGTCATTGCAGATTCTTGATGATCCTGGTTTGGCCGAGGAAAACACCCTAGATGCGTTCAATCAACTCTGGCAGCGGGCACGTGATTATCATCCTGCCAAAGCTGCGGTGAAGACTTGGTTGGTCTGCATTACCAGAAACCGGGCGATCGATGTTTTGCGAAGGAGAAGTAGTCGCCTAGATTGTAACCCTGCTCTTTGGGTCGATGGCGTGTTGGATAAACTTCCAGACCACAGAAATCCGGAAAGTGAAACGGTTCAGCTGGATATCTCTCTGAAGGTACGAGCGGTCCTAAGGCTCTTGCCGGAAGAACAACAAATCGTGCTATTTCTAGCTTATTTTAAGGGGTTCTCCCATCGCCAGATTGCCGAGCAGCTTCGACTGCCTCTGGGAACCGTTAAGGGACGGATACGCATGGCGATGTTGACCTTACGGGAAAAATTTGCGGAGAGTTTCTGACATCCATTTGCCAGGCAATTACGTACATAGGAATAATAGGTGGAAAACATGCTAGAGAACCATCCGACAGAATCGTTGCCGGCATATTCCTTGGGCTGTCTAGAACGGGATGACGCTGAACAGGTGAAAACACATCTGCTGCATTGTGTGACGTGTCAGTCTGAGCTTAAAGTGTTTGAAGAAGTCAGTGCCCTGCTGGGGTATACTGCTTCCCAAATTGTTCCTCGCAAAACCCTCAAAAAGAAGCTGTTGGCCATCGTTGGGTCTCGTAAGAGCTATCTATGGTTTGAAACACTTTTTGATCGCTGGCCTCGCTTGGTTCCAGCCATTTCTCTCGCCGCTATTGTGCTTGTGGTCGTTCTAGGCAGCACTAGCGCGATGTTTTGGTTGCAGAAAAGTGATACAAAGCAACTGGAAAAACTGGCAGGTAAGCCGCTGGTTTTTATGCAGGGCACCGAAAGTATGCCGACCGCAGCAGGTAGACTGATTGCCGAAAGAATGGCCTCAACGGGGCTTCTGCTGGTTACAGCGCTACGCCCATTGGGAGAGTCCCTGCAATACCAGCTTTGGTTGATTCGTGATGGGCAGCGGACCAGTGGGGCGGTTTTTTCAGTGGATGAGCATGGGATGGCAGCAATCCTGGTATCATCGACACAACCGCTGGGCAGTTATGATGGTTTTGGAATCACCATCGAGCCCTATGGCGGCAGTCCGGGGCCGACCGGGAAAAAAGTTCTTGGGGTTAAGAACATCTAGGAGAATTTTAAATCGTAATAGTGGTGGTCACGACCAAGAGAGATATTCAGGCTGCCAGGAGTAGACTCTTTATGTCATGTAAAATATTTTTGTGCGACTCCTTTTGGGGGGCTAGCCAGAGAAGAACGCAGAAAGATAATAATGAGTGAATCGCTACGAACGTAATGCCCAGCTGCGCTACGAAAAAGAACGCCGGAAAAACATCCTTGCTAAACCGGGAATTAATGACTTTGTTTTGGTGCTTGACCATTTAAAGCCTGGTTTTAACGTGCCAAAAATCTTCCGCAGTGCCGAAGCCTTTGGTGCCACAGCGGTTCATTTAATTGGGATTGGACCTTTTGATCCAGCTCCAGCGAAAGGATCTTTTAGGAAAGTCCCTGCAGTTTTCCACGACATGTTTGATAGTTGCTATCGGCAATTGGTAGATAGTGGCTATGTCCTCTACAGGCTAGATCCAAAAACTAAGAACAGCTTGTGCAAATTTGAACTCCCTAAAAAAAGTGCTTTTATCTTTGGTCATGAAGAGTTTGGATTTAGTTTTACTCAATCAGAATATCCTTCTATTGTCCCTTTGAGCATCCCCCAATTTGGAAGCGTACAAAGCCTTAACGTGAGTATCGCATCATCGGTGGTAATGTTTGAGTACGTTCGTCAGCACATGTAATTTCAACAACGGTAACAACAAAAAACTCTTGATTGCATATTTTGAGGATACTGAAAATGCCTGTTGTCCACTGTTATACTTATAGATTGTCAAAGAGCAAAAAAAATCTTCTCGGGAGGATATGGGCTGCTCCTGGCTAGTTTTTCAACGGCCTGTTAAAGCTAGTAACGCTATTTATACAGCCCTTCGAAGCTGGTAAACAAGGAGAGCATAGTGAGCTAAACGGTCTTTGATTTGGTACAGGTCTGCTTTTTCCGAAAAGTCAGGTGCGCAATTAAGGCAAGGAGTTTTTTGATAAATCCCAAAATTAAGCTATAAAGTTATAGAAACAAGAATCCTAGGAGGAGATCTATTATGAAAAAATGGTTAGCTTTCTTTTTCCTGATTGCCTTTCAATTGGGTACAGTTAATGCGAGCGAAACAGTTCCTTCCTCTCCCAACGGAATAGACTTTCCTTCAGATTACAAAAATTGGGAACTTGTCAGTTCTTCACATCGAATTGACAACAATACATTACGGGTCATAACAGGCAATGACATAGCAATCAAATCGGCGAGATCTAAGCAAACAAATCCATGGCCTGACGGAACTATACTTGCCAAAATAGTTTGGAAACAGGTCACCCTTCCTAGCTGGGAAAAAGCCATTGTTCCAGGCGAATTTGTTCAGGTCGAATTTATGGTCAAAGACTCTAAGAAGTACACCCAAACTGGCGGATGGGGATTTGCTCGCTGGAAAGGAGAAGGTCTTCAGCCTTATGGAGAAGATGCCTCTTTTGTCTTTGAATGTTTCGGTTGCCACACCCCGGTAAAAGACAACGACTACATATTTACGCACCCATCCATTCTTCCATAGCTAGATTTGTTTCTATGTAATTAATGGCTTCGTGACATCTTGGAAGGTGGGCGAGTGGGCTACGGTTGCCGGTAAGGACGCAGAAAACCATATTGTTCCTTAAACGCTACGTCTACACGAACTGAACTAGCTAAACGGACATTATTGAGGCTCAAATATTGTAACAAAAATAGTTTCCGCAAGCAGATGGCAAATATTGGTGAAAACAAGCTATAATTAATTTTTAGAGATTAAGTCTGAGAAATTTCTGGTAAGAATTTGGGAGGGGAGGGCAATGAGATGGGGTAGAAAATAGGATCTTCGAAAAGATTGATCAAGATGATTTTATCGCCAAAACCAAGCGATGCTATGATCGCTACGGCATGCCTCCGATTAAATACAGGGACAACAAGTCCGGAATCACTCTAGACTCAGGTGAGATACTTGAACTGGCGCTAAGGCTGGGGTTGATCCAGAAACATTGAGAGGCGTGTCTTTTTTCTTGATTGAACTCCAACAGTCCTAAGGGGAAGGAAGTTAATTATGGGAAAATATTTAATACTCAGTGTAGCTTTAGGATTCGCACTTTCTACTATCTTGGTAACTGATGTGTTTGCGACAGAAGATGGTGCAACAATTCTAGAAGCCCGCTGTTCGGTTTGCCACTCCTCAGAAAGAGCAAAATCTAAACAGAAGACACCGGAACAATGGGAAGCGACTGTATCCCGTATGATGGCGAAAGGCGCACAACTTACGCAGGAAGAAAAGCAAATTCTTTTAGACTATCTAAGCAAGACTTACAAGCCATAGGTTCCGATAAGGAAAGTTTTCCGCCTGTAGAGAATCGAAAGCGGCGTCAGGAATGACCCGCTTTCGGTTTTTTGGGGGACTGTAAAGGATTTTGATGTAATGGCCACAGTCGGTTACAACCCGTAACCATACATGGACGCTTCACTTGTTACCAGATATTCAATGCATTTGATGATTTTGAGCAAGTTATGATTGCCGCCATACCTCCTGATTTTATGTGATTTCGCCCCCTTTCCTTGACTGGATTTTGAGGCAGTTAGAGAGGATTTATTGGCTTTCGATTTCGTTCAGCTTGATACGAGCCTGTTCATTATCCGGGTTCTCTTTGATTTCCAAAATTAGTTCATCAATGGCCTTATTTTTCATTCCCTTGCGGTAATATTCCATGGCCTGATGATAATGAGCGGAGGTCGTTTCTTTCTCTTTGTTTCTGGCTGTAATGTATTTCTTATGGGCTTCAGTATTGGCTGGATCGATTTTAATGGCCATCTGATAAAAGAAAATGGCATCGTCCATTTCCCCTTTGTTGAAGTAAGTATCGCCGACTTTCAAGGCATCCGTTGAATCTTCGATTTTCCATTCTTTCATCCGGTCCCGTTCACGTTGCTGAAGTTCGAAATCAAAATCCTTCATTTTATTTACTTCATCGGCAACGCCGGTTCGATCATGCTTGAAAATGATATTGGTGTCCTCACCGGCAACCGGACCGGCAACCAGACCAATCATCAATATACCGATAATCAGCGGGAACGTGTTTTTAGGTTTCATTAGTGCCTCCAATATCTTGAGCCAATTTCAAACTCAATCGAGTAATCAGCAGGGCTCCATTTGCTAGATTGGAAGAGACCATTTCACCGCTTAACAAAAACAATTTGAACTTATGAGACAAAATTTGACGTCGGCTGTTCACTTTATTCCACAACATTCCACCACCGTCTCAGTAAGAACAAAAGTTTCCTCGAATAAAAGATCAGCAGCTAATAGTCCCTAAAGCTCGTTTGTATCGATTGGTACCACACTCAGTCGATAAAATATGTCATTGTGCTGTCCGAGTTCTCGAAACTTGTGACATTTAGTAAATAACCGCCCCCATTTAGTCCCTTAATAATCCACTATAACAATGATTTTAGCAAATACCCTCTATTGTGGATAGAGAGGGCACCCTGAATGGACGTTTTTCGTTAAAAACCGCACTCTATCAATCTGCTATCTCTTTTTTATATAGGGTTTTTCGTAATTAATCTTTCGTCCGGAAAGAAAGAAGCGAACTTCTAGCGGGCGTGTTTTTCGACAATCACACCCTTTTAATCTCGTATCTTACTGTTATTTGCGCCTTTTTCGTGATTGGCCCTCAAGGGGAAAGGGGGGCGGCCTTGTCTCCGGACGTGTGACATAAAAGCCCCAATTTTAATTGAGGCTTCGCCGTTGTACTATATTTTTTTGGTCCTATCTCTCCTGATTACCGAGATGTGGATATTTCGGTACATAGTGGCAAACCCGTTCGGTAAGCTACCGAACGCAAAGCATTATTCATTTAATTGAACGGTATACCTTTTAGAGTTTATCCCTCTATGTAGCGTCTTCGGATGTCATGTATGAGCATTTGCGGCAGAGAGTGTTAACTTTCGCGCAGCTGTAGCAAAAAGGGCAGATCCAACCCCTGCTCTTTCAAAAAACGTCGCGTTTGCCCATACCCCCCTTTGATCACCTCAGATAGTCGATGTTCAGTTTCAAGCCAAACCTGATAGAGCAGATTTCCGCTTATAGAGAATCCGTAGCTATCGCGCATACGACTTAAACTCAGCGATTCATACTCCAGTCCGAGTTCTTGAGAAGCCGCCAGGTAGTGGGTGGGAAAGGCGACGATCTGCCGATCAAGGCTGCTGAGAAAGGCTTCTTTTTCCTGCGGATGCAGCTCGGCAAAGTCGACCGCGCACCAGTTGCTGTTTCGGGTGGAGAGGAGCGAACGGCAGGAGAAGGGGCGCTGTGGATAAATGCTGCAACGGCCCTCTTTGTCGAGAAACGAACAACCTCCGAGCCGGTTGCGAAACAGGCGCAGGAACAATTTCAGGTTTTCCGCCTGCCGACAGATTTGGTGCAATGTCGGTAACTTGTCTGCAAGGTATTGGCGTTGTTCGGACGTAAGAGATTGCGCAATGGCTGCCGCCTCAGGAAAGCTGCAGTTAACCGATAAAGAGCAGCAGTTGCTGCATCCTTTGGCGCAATAAATAGTTGTTCGGCTATCTATTGTACAGATCGTGACGAGCTGTTGATCCATGTTTTGCCGAGAGGTTTCCAGCTCGGCAAGCATTTTCTCCCAGGCCATCAGCTGACCCGGTTCTGCGGCTCTCCATCCTGAAACGCCTTGATGTTGGCGATGGCGATATTGAGCAGGCGTTGGCGGGCTTCGGCAGTCGCCCATGCGATGTGCGGGGTAATAAAGGTGTTTGGCGCGCTTAGCAGCGGATTGTCCTCCTCTGGGGGTTCGCTGGAAAGGACGTCGGCCGCGAAACCGCCAAGATATCCTTCGTTCAACGCTTCTACAACCGCTTCTTCATCGACCAGATCACCCCGGCCGGTATTAATCAGCAACGTTCCCTGTTTGACGCGCATTAGCCGAGCGGTATTGACCAGGTTTCTGGTTTCGTTGGTTAACGGGCAATTGAGGCTGATGATGTCGCATTCGTTAAATAGGGTGTCGATGTCGACGAATTCCAACTCTTTATCGGTTTTGTACTTATCGGGGTTGGCGGTATTTACCATCACCTTCATGCCGAAGGCATTAGCGATCCTAGCAACCTGGCGACCGATCTGACCGTAACCGACGAT
The DNA here is from genome assembly GCF_003247215.1 of Malonomonas rubra. Classification (GTDB taxonomy): domain Bacteria; phylum Desulfobacterota; class Desulfuromonadia; order Desulfuromonadales; family Geopsychrobacteraceae; genus Malonomonas; species Malonomonas rubra_A. The sequence goes on from NZ_QKAP01000094.1 coordinate 7,771, forward strand.
GCCGAAAACACGACCGGCCAGTTCGAACAGGGGACGATCAAAAAAACTGAAGTCCTCACAGGCCGACCAGCGCCCCTGTTTGACCAGCTGGGCGTGGTGTCCGACCTGTTGCGACATTTCCAGCAGCAGCGCGAAAACCATCTGACCGACTGAAGCGGTGCTATAGCCGGGAATGTTTGTGACGACAATATCTCTTTGTTTCGCTGCGTCGAGGTCGATGACATTATAGCCGGTGGCAAGTACGCCGATGTATTTAAGCTTCGGCAGGCTGGCGATGGTCTGTGCGTCGAGAACGACTTTATTGGTCAGGATGATTTCGGCGCTCGCCGCCCGTTCAATGACTTCTTCGGGAGTTGTGCGCGGATAGACCGCATAGGTACCGAGTTCTTTGAGCGAAGACCAATCCAGATCTCCGGGGTTCAGGGTATGACCATCGAGTACTACAATATCCATAACGGACTCCTTGACGTTACGCAGCAGCAGCCGGCCCTACTCGGCTGTTTCGCCCTGGTCTTTACGGGCGCCTCTGCCGAACAGGTTGAGAAGCGCATTTTTTTTCGCCCCGGCTGACGATTTCGACTGGCGGCAGTTTCGTATGACGGACTTGGTTCCGTCCTTTCTGCTTGGCTTGGTAAAGATAATGATCAGCGCGTTGAACCAGTTCTTCTGGTGATGTCTGTTCGCCAAAACGGTAGCTGTCGATGCCGAGGCTGACGGTGAGAGGTAATAGCTGTTCGCCCATCAGCAGAGGGGTTTCTGCGATGATCTGGCGGAGCCGTTCGGCGACCAGTACACTGGCTGATAATTCGGTGTTCGGCAGAATGATGGCAAACTCTTCGCCGCCGTAGCGACAGGGGATGTCGAGCCGCCGCACCGTCCGTTGTAACAGCTTGGCGATATGCACCAGTGCCTGATTGCCGATCTCATGCCCCCAGCTGTCATTGACGTTTTTGAAATGATCGATGTCGAGCATGATCAGGGTGGTTGGTTGACCACTTCGCTGGGTCCGTTCCATTTCATGCACCAGGGCTTTGCGGAAGGTCCTATAATTAGCCAACCCGGTCAGCTGATCAGTGGGTACCAACTGCGACAGTTCCGTCAGCGATTGGCTAATTTCGACCAGCTGCTCAATGATGGCACAATCGCTTTTGCCGTTGGGACAAACGGGTAGAGAAGTCGGTTGTTCGTCCGGTGAGGACGTGGAATCAGCTGTCATCCTGAATTCTTAAAGTCCTATTGTGGTTAACGGAAATATCGACCAATTATACACAGATACCGCGAGCAAGTCTCTGTTTTCCAGTTCTATCTTTTATCAGTAACGCATCTGGATCGAAATCGTTGTTTCAGGGCTGCTTAGAGAGAAGCGGGCGTCTATAAAGTCGGGATGGCCGAAACCGAACTGATTGTTCGAGACGCCGACTCCTTCCTTCGGTCGCGGGTAGGGCAGCCAGCGCATGTCGAATTTGCCGTTGCCGTTTTCATCGTGATGAACTTCAATGGCGTAATCATCAGCGTAGGGAAGCTTTTCGAAGCGCAATTCGAGCTGCTCGGCAGTAGCGGGCAGCTGTTTCAGCTCAAAGGCGTTTTTCAGCTTCGGCCAACCGGATTCGCCTCGAAACAGGGCAACCCTTAAGATGCCACCAGCCTGTGTATTGATGCTGCTGATTGCAACTCTTAGAATCCCTTCCTGTTGCGGTTCCGCATTAACTGGGGAACAAGCAGCAAAAAGGAAGCAGATCACCAAAAGGCCCGGAAGAATTATGGCTAAAAAAGAAACGGTCTTCATCTCACTGAATAAAATAGCCGACGACACGCCAGCGATTGTCTTTACCCTGAATAACCGTGACCACCTCTTCCACCTCCTTGAGTTTGAATTGACTGCTGTATTTAAGCAGGATCAATTCGCTGTCCGGAAATTCTTCAGTGGCGGCTGTCTTGCTGGCATCTTCAAGGGAGCGGCTGTCGAGTTCGCCAATGGTTTTGCGATCTTTGGCCAGTTTACTTTTCCAGTCGGGCAAAGGAATCTTTTTCTGTAGGTATGGTGCGACTATTTGCCAGCTGTCATCGTATCTGCCTGCATCGACCATCTGGAGAAATTCCAACGCCGCATTGTTTGTAGCGTCAACTGTATTTTTGTCCGGCTTATTCATGTACCAGGGAACAAAGAGAATTGCCAACACCGACAGAACGCAAATCGCGTGAATACGATATCGCCAAGCAAACATATTAACCTCCGAGTTTAAATCATTCGATAAATATCAGCTATTTACTATAGGCAGGAATGAGACACAGGGCAATCCGAAGAAGCTTCATGGTTTCTCTGCGACGATCTGGACGATCGCGCCAATGCCGGTGTGCAGCTGGCCTTCCAATACTTCACGCTCCAACTCCTCCGCATACAGCATCTTCAGCCCTTGCAGTTCGTGCTGCAGTTGTTTAAGGCTCATCAGTTTTTCCAAGGTCGGCGGGCCGCCGGTGCCGTAGGAGAGTTGTTCCGGGCGGTATGCTTCCAAAATCAGCTTGCCGCCGGGACGCAGGCCGGCGACGACCTTGCGGTGCAGCTCGGGCCGGATAGCTCCGTCGACATGACAATAGATGGAGATGATGCTGTCCCAGCTTTCGGCATCGATGGCATACTCGCCTAGGTCGGCAACCTGCGTCGTAATCGTGATGCCGCGCTGCCGGGCAAGCTGCTCGGCTTTTCTCAATCCGACCCCCGAGGCATCGACGGCGGTCACTTGGTGGCCTAGCTGGGCTAGGTAGACCGCGTTGCGCCCTTCCCCTTCCGCAAGGCAGAGGCATTTCCCCAGCGTCAGCTGCTCGGCGCGGCTGCGCAGAAAGTCGTTTGCTTCGGTCCCATACTGATACTCTTGCGTCGCGTAACGCTCATCCCATTGCGTCGGTTTCATCTGCTATTCCATCCCCATCAGATAATTGAATTTGCTGGTTTCGGGCGGGTCGACACCACGGCGAACTGCGTCGAGCACCTTCTTTCCGGCCCAGCTGAATGGACCTAGGTGCGACAGGTCGATAATGAAATTGTGACAACCGAAGCTTTGCAGCTCCGGTAGGTTGGCGATAAAGGAAAAATCGGTTTCACTGCTGAGCCAGGTAAGCCCCTGGCGATGCTGGACCCGGTAGGCATCGTCCCGATCGGAGTGCACAGGATGGTCGGAACGCACATTCCTGATGGCTATCCGCGAAGTGAGTAGCGGTACGCTGGCATATGCGGTCAGCGCGGTCGGCACCGGCAACTGCCGGCTGAGCAGCTCGGCCAAATTTTCGCGGTCATCTTCGATATAGAGTTCCGCCTCACTGATCCCCAGTTCGGCCCAGGCGCTGATCGCCTGGCTGTTCAGTGAAAAGAGCCGGAAGCTGCTGAACAGCTGCAGAGCCTTCTGACCATCGAACAACGGAAAATGGCCCAAGTTGTTCAGACGGAACTTGCTGAAGCCGGCCTGGATCAGCTGCTTGATGGCGTTGCGGGTGTCGCTCCAGTCTTGATCGAAGAGGATAAAGGGGATATCCCAGATTACCTGATCACTACGACGCACAAGTTTAACGGCAGCCTGCAGGTTCTGTCCGGTTAAGGGGATCAGGATCTGGTCGATCAGCTGATCCTGAAGAATTCGCTGGTCGCGAGCGTCGCGCAGTTGCAGCCGGAGTTTTCGTTGTCCGCTCTGTGGCGCTCCTTTCGACAACAGCGCGTCACGGGCCGCTTGCAGGTGTTGCTGTCTGAGCTGTTGTTTCTGTGGCTGTCGCAGCTGGCGTAAGCCGGAGTAGAGGTCGCGACGCACCTGCTTGAGCTGTTTCGGCGGAATGACAATTTCCGGTAGTTTGCCACAACGGAGCGACCCGAGGCGGAACGGTTCGTCGGCGGTAATGGAAAACACCTGTTGCAGAGTCGCCTGGTCAAGGGCGCGAGATTCGGCTGGATAGCTGTCAACGTTGTATTGGAAACGCTCGGTCTGTCCGGCTACGGCCGCTTCAATCTGCAGTTGACTGGTTGTGGCCTCAATCAGCAGGTCGACCTTTTCAGCGACCGGCTTTACGTTGCTCAACTTGCGCCGACAGGCGGCATCACTCATGTTAAAAGCGGAGCTAGAAGAGACCATGAAGACAGCATCGCCAACTTTGAACTGGTTATGGAAGGGCGATGGAACGTTGACGAAGCTGCCGGTCGGGACCTGCTTGACACTCCGCTTGCCGAGCGTCAACTGGCGAACGGTAAAGGCGGTACCCGCTTTGTCGCTGGCGGGTTGAATGCGCAGCCGGTCGCCGATATGTAGCCCGGCCTTGGTCTTGAAACTTATCTCCCCACCACGCACCTTGGCCACCTCGCCGAGGTAGCGTCCGGTCGCCCCTTTGACCGAGGGAATGGCAATGTCGTTTGGCTGGCCTCCCGTCAAAAAACCTTTGGTGGGCTGTCTTCCGAAGCTTTCTTTCAGCAACTGCTTGGCTTCTTTAAGTACTTTCTGCCGTTGTTCCGGGGGTGTGTCAAGTGCCTGACGATAAGCGCCGACCACCTTGTGCACGTATTCGGCGCTCTTCATCCGTCCTTCGATCTTCAGGCTGCAGATGCCAGCTTTTTCGAGTTCCGGAAGCATGTCGATGGCGGAAAGATCATTGGTGGAAAAATAGTAGCCCTGCTGCTGCCGGTAGCGATGGCGGCGCCGACAGGGCTGGGCGCAGCGGCCTCGGTTGCCGCTTTTGCCACCGAGGAAGGAGGAGAAATAACACTGTCCGGAAAAAGAGAAGCAGAGGGCTCCGTGAATGAAGTGTTCCAGCTCCAGGGTAGTGTTACGTCTGATTTCGGCGATCTCCGCCAGACTCAGTTCACGGGCCAGCACTCCGCGGGTAAAACCCATCCTCTCGAGCATCTTCACTCCGGCGCTGTTATGCACAGTCATCTGGGTCGAGGCATGCAATTCCAGGCCGGGGAAGTGATCGCGAGCCAGCTTCCAGACAGCCAGATCCTGCAGGATCACCGCGTCGACGCCTATCTGCTCCAAGGCGCCGAGGGTATCGATCAGTTGTGGCAGCTCGGTCTCCTTGACCAGGGTATTGAGAGTGACATAGAGCCGTTTGTTTTGCTGCTGCAGGTAGTTGGTCAGCTTTTGGACCTCGGCGAGGGTAAAGTTTTTCGCCTTGGCGCGGGCGGAAAACTCCTTCAGGCCAGTATAGACCGCGTCGGCACCGGCTTCAACAGCGGCAAAAAAAGCCTCGAAGCTGCCCGCCGGAGCGAGCAGTTCGGGGCGTTGAAATGATTTTTTTGAACTCATTCAGATCTTTCTTATTGTTTTTCTGCCGGACCCTGATCAAGCATCTCTTCTAATTTTTCCAGATTGGTCCCGGAAATATACTTACCATTGATCCAGTACTGGGGAGTGCTGTGGATACCTATGCTGCGGGCAATCTCCCGGTGGGTGTCGAGCATACCGTTGTCTTTAAACTCGGGGAGTGGTTGCTTATCGTATGCGCCACTGAAAACATCTTCGTAGGCTCCCTCCTGGTCTTCTGACGAGAGGATAAACCTTGCTTTGGCCTCTGCCTGCGGATGAATCCGCTCGAGCGGATAAAGGAAGATGTAGCGGGTGACATCCTCCCGGCCCGAGAAAAAGGCAGAGCCGTCGCGGCAGAACGGGCAGTCAGGATCAGATACCTCGACCACCTGGTTGGGGCCGTCACCAATCTTGATCGCTTTGTCGAGTGGTAACAGCGCCAGTTTCTCGGTCATCATTCGCGCTTGGCTTTCGCGTGTCAGATTCTTCCCTTGGCTGTTCCACAACTCACCGGCAAAAATGTGACCGCTGCGTGGTGCAAAGTAGAGAATTTCATTTTTCTGTGTGACTATTTCGTAAACCCCTTCTACTGGGGTTTCATGAACCTGCTGCAGCGGTATGTTGGGAAAGGTCATCCGCAAAGCACTGGCAACAGATTTTAGCTGATCATTTGTGTCAACCGGTGCTGCGCAGGCGGCTAGAGGTGAATAGAGGAACAAAATTAGCAGCGAAAAAACAAGTCGAGACATTCTTCAATACTCCTGTAGGTAAGTTCTGAGTGAACTTCCCAAGCATACCTCAGCTGCGTCTCAGGTAAAAGAGGAGAAAGCGAGGCAGATGCTTGCTGGCGAAGTAGATTTGTGATATTTAATGGTTTTGCTTTTCAATTACGTCATTTGCTAAAAAAATCAACGCTCTGCATTCGTAAATTAACGCAACGGGAGTTGTTATGCTTCAGGGACAGAGAAACGGTCTCAGCTATTTGAGAAAAGTTTTCTATTTTACCCATGTTATGGGCTTCTCCGCAGCCGTTCTGTTCCCTTTTGCCGTTTGGCCACTGATTGGCGACAAAGCCTTTACGGTTGGGTTTATCTTGATGACGGTGATGTTCGGTTACCTCGTTGCCGTTTCCTCCTACTTTTTTGTTCGCGCTACCATGAAAAAGCAGCTGCGCACCCAACTCGACATGCTAGAACCGCTGACCGGCAAAGTCGAGACCGGCAATGAAAGCTTGGAAACCATGGCAACCTTGCTCAGCGATGGCATCGATCAGGTTCAGGAGCTGTTTGAAGGGGTGATGAAGACCTCCGATAACTTGATTCCCTATTATCGTTCTCTCGGCCAGGCGGTGTTGTTTCTGGCCGATCGGGCCAATGAGGGACTCGCCGCAGCCAAGGTGACCAGTCAAGATGTTGAAATCATGGAAACCAAACAGAAGGATGTGGTGGCCCTGATTCGTGAATTGTCGAGCCAGTCGCAGGATGAAGCCGCCCTTTCACGCGAGCTGTCCCAATCGCTGGAAGAGATGGCAAGGGCAATGGATCACTCGACGGCGAAGTTTATCGAAACCACCACTGCGGTGGAAGAGATGACAGCCAGCGTTCGGGAAGTGGCTAATCAAGCGGAAGATATTGCTCGCTCGGTTGAAGAGACCGCTCAGCAGCTGGATACAATCGGCGAATCGTTCGAGCGCATCCGTAGCGGGTCCGCAGCTGGCAACGAAGCGGTACAGAAGGTCAAGCAGGATGCCGAGGAAGGGTTGCAGATGATGACCCAGACCCTTGGCGAGATAGACTTGATGGCGACCGAAAGTCAGCAGGCAATGGCGGCGATGGAGCGTTTGGCGCACCAGGCTCAGGAGGTCGGAAAGATTATCGGGGTCATCAAGGAGTTGGTCGGTGATACCGAATTGCTGGCGTTCAACGCGGCGATCATTGCCGCCAAAGCTGGTGACGAAGGGAAAGGGTTCGCCGTGGTCGCAGACGAGATCAAGGAACTCGCCGACCGGACGACCGATAGTGCTCAGGATATTCAGCGGATCATTCAGGCGATCAGCAAGGATACCGAAGAGGCGCTGACTGCGGTGGAAGCTACTGTTAAGCGGGTCAGCCAGGGGAAAGAGAATTCGCTGCGGACAGGTGATGCTCTTAACCAGATCGTACATTCAGTAGATCTGGCTTCGGCGGCGACCGATGAAATCAGTCATCTGACCAGCGCTCAGGGCGAGCGGGCTCGACTGATGCTCAACGAGGCCGGGCAGAGCTTGCGTTCGGTGCGCGCTGTCGCCAGGGCGATGAAGGAGCAGAGATCTGGCATCGGACGGATTCAGGATGGGGTGACGGAAATGAAGTCGGCTGCCGACCAGGTGGCCCGCGGAATGGATGAGCAATTGAGGGCGACCCGCGAGCTGGATCGCGGGTTGACGGAACGTGAAGTTCAGATCAAGTCGATCATGGACGCGAACAGTTTTCAGCAGCAGGCATCAAACCGGATTACCGCACACTTTACCAAGGTGGAAGATCGTCTGCACAAGAACGTGGCTAAAACCTCGACGATTTTTTCCGAGATTGATGAACTGGAGAAACTTACTGAGCGCTTGCGGCAGTTGGGGCAAAACTACATGGCCCAGATTTCAATCGGCAAGCACTAACTCTTTCGCCTGAAACTGTGCTGCTAAAAAAGCGAAAACTCCCTTTGGGAACTTCCGCTTTTTTTGTTTGCTGCCTTCTTTTCAGCCCTCTTTTATGCCCATTTTCCGCAAAATTGTCATCAGCGGGCACCAGTCGGTGAATGCACTCTGAAACAGGTTGAGACCGACAAAGGCTGTGAAGTAGAGCCAATAGGGCGAGTGTAGTTGGGACAAAGCAACGCTGAGTAGCACGAAAAATCCGGCAGCCAGACGTAAATAACGATTAACGGTCATGATTCTCTCCTTCTATTTATTGTCTTTTTAGAAACTGTATCTGAGCCCAGCATAGAGGTTTGAGTTGTCTTCAAGCTGGGCGAAAAAGGTCTGGGAACTAGCTCCGCCGAACAGGTTGCCGCCAGCGGTCAGCAGCCAATTGTCGGTCAGCTTATACTTCAGCATCGGGCGCAGGTAATAATCCTCATCGCTCGGTGACCAGTAGCTGAACAGGCTCAAGGTCAAGTTCTGCTGCAGGAGCAGTTTGGTCAGCCGCAAGGTGAGCACCTGCCGGTACTCATCGCGTGCCGACTGGTCAACCGGCAGGGCGGCCCAGTATTTGTCGTAATCGAGCAGCTGCTCCAAATAGAACTGCACGCTGCCGGTCAGCTCTTTGGAAATCTCATGTTCGTAGCCGGCCAGATAGCGCATTTCGCTGTTTGGCTGTCGCGGATTGTTCCCCTGTCGGTCTTGCCTGGAATCGTAAAGCCCAAGCTCCAGATTAAAGATTCCCCCCAGCCAAGCGCCTCGAGCGCTCACGCCGTAGACGTTCAGGCGGGTCGATGCAGCTTGTCCGCTGCTCGGGTTAAAGCCGACAGGGCTTTTCCAGTAGCCGCGGTAGCCGTACAGTGCCAATTCGTAACCTTCGATGTTCTTCGAAACGCGGGTCGCCAGCTCAAAGTCCTCAAACCACTCATCCGGCTGGTCGGCGTCAATCACCGCGTCCCGGCCGGCAATCCGGCCCAGGTTCGGGTTCCAGTAGGAGAGCCGTTCTCCGCTCAGGTAACGGTCGCTGTCGAAGCGGGGGGTAACGGCGATATCGATGGTCGCCCAAGCCGGGAACAGGCTGATCAGTGCTGCATCGGAGGGCGCTTTCAGATATTCCTCGTCGCGACCGATAAAGAAAGACTGCCAGTCTTTCGGAAACAGGTCGTTGATGAACAGCAGGTCGCCGGTGCCCCAAGTGAGGATCTGTCGGCCGATTTTTACATCCATGCTTAAGGTCGGTGAAAACAGCAGGTTCGCTTCGCGCAGATCGAAAATGCCATCACCGGTTTCCAGATCGACGCTTTCACCGGCAGTCACTTCGTCGGCGACGAAGTCACCGCGCAGTTGAACCAAGCCGATATCGTACTGGTAGTTGTAGTCGAGCTGTAGGCGGCCTTCCAGCAGGCTGGTATCGCGTTGGTAATCGTCATCCTGTAGGCGGCTGCCGGCCCGCAGGTCGGCGAAACCGTGCAGATCGACAAGCTCAAAAGCGAGCGCTGGACCCGGCAAAAGCAACAAACAGATCAGAAAAAAGCGCACCATGATTCCCTCTTAATTGCCGACTTCACGCGGCGGGCGACGCAGAAAGCGTTCGGTGAAGATACGTGGATTCAGGCCGATGTCGTAGCTGACGTTGCTGAAGCTGTTGACCGTGCTGGTTCCGGCCCGCAGGTCGGCGGCTTTGGCTTCGGTAACGGTCGGGTGACCGTCAATGGTCTGCACCTTCAGCGCTTCAACCTGGCGATAGGCCTGTCCCTGCCGGTCGTAATAGATCGCTTTAAGTGGCAGGAAATTCTGTTTGTCGATCCAGACCTGATACCAGGCAAACTCGACACTGTTCGCATCCTTCGGCTCATTGCGCAGCACATAGGCCTGGTCGGTCTCTTCGACTAGCTGATGGGTATCCTCATGGGTGCCGCGACCGGAGACATCCTCATAAAAGAAATCGGAGCCGACGAAGCTGGTCCGCTTGTCTCCCGGGGCGATCCGTTTTTTCAGGTTCAGCGCCGGCAGCCACAACCAGCGATCATCGTCGCGGCCGGCATTCTTCCAGACTAGGTAGGCCATTTTGCGCACATCTGCCGGTTCCTTGAAATAGACATAAAACTTCTGATCCTCCCCTTGGTCGTTCAGCCGCAGCATGGTGAACTCGCGGCTGCGGGTGCTGCCGTCGGGTGCGGTGATCGTCATGGTGATGTCGGCTTTGCCGTCCTTGCCGGCGTAGTAGGAAGCCCGGTTTGCCTTTTCGACGATTTCCTGCGCAGTCAATTCGGCTGCCAACAGGGGGGCGGCAAACAACAGCAGGGTAAAAAGGGCTAAAAGCATTGTGCGGAACGCTCTCATATCAGCTCTCCTTCGTGGTTGGGTCGGGGTCTTCTTTTTTGCGGAAGGCGTACTTCTGCAACGGGGTCAACAGCGCCGGCAGGATAAACAGGGTTGCCAGCCAGGAGACCGCCATGATGGTCGCTAGGAAGAAGCCGACGGTCTGGTAGGGGACCAGCGGCGCCAGCAGCAGCGGGGTGAAGCCGATGGCGATGATGATTGCGTTGCGGCTAATAGCCATCGCCGGCTCCATGAACATCTTCTTCGATGCGATTTCCCAGCTGCCGGTCTGCAGTTGCAGCTCGCGCGCGCGTTGCAGGAAATGGATGGCAAAGTCGACGCTGAGGCCGAGGGTCAGCGCGGAAAGCACCGCAACTGGCATGTCGTAGTCCTTGCCGACCAGGCCGATAATGCCGTAACAGATCATGATGGTGATGGACAGCGGGATCATTGCCAGCAAGCCGAACAGCGGTGAGCGGAACAGCATGATCATCATCACCAGCACGACGACGAAGGAACTGGCCAGCGAGGTCATCATGCCTTTGACCATCTTGTCCTGCCAGACCACGTTCAGGTAGGTCAGCCCGGCCCATTCGTGTTTCAACGGGGTCGGCGGCGGATTCTTGGCGATGTACTCCTCCAGATCGGCGACCACTGCAGCCATATCCTGATTATCTCCACTGGTCAGCTGCACCCAGACATTCGCTTCCTGATAATTGCGGGTCACCAGGTGAAACAGGCTGTCCTTCTTCTTCATCCCTTCCAGCTGGACAAACACCTGTCCGACCGCCGCGGCAGTGTCGGGGATACTGTTGAACGCCTGGTTTCGTTCACGATAGGCCTTTAGCTCTTCTTCGGAGAGGCCGCTGGGCGGTTCCAAATAGTTCAATTCGTAAGAAGCCTTCCTCAGCGCATCGACCGCCGAGGAAGTTTTTCCGACCACCGGGTTGGCAACCAGGTATTGCTGAAGCCGTTCGAGGTAATGGAGCATTTTCGGTTTTTTGAACAAGGGAGCGGTCAATTCCGCCTGCATTTCATAGACAAAGTCGACGAAGGATGCCTGCGTGTAGTGATCTGTCACCTGCAGCGCCGCAACGATCAAGTCCTCTCCCTGGAGATCGCTTTGCGGGGCGAGCTCTGCGTTGAGTTGCTGTTTGTACCTCTCCGGAATCCCATCGAGATCGGCGATCCGCTTGTGCAGGGTCTGTATGGTCAGACCCGCAGGGTCCAAATAGTTGATCTCGTCCGCCAAATCTGCCCAGACCGCGGTCGAACTGCTGTCGAGCTGTTCTGCCAGATGAACCAGCTCGACAAACGCCCGATTGGCAGCCTGACTGGGGAGCTTGCCATGTTGCCTGCTCAGTTCCGCCAGTTTTTTCTGAAAGAGTGCCGTTTCCTCCGGGTAGCGGTCGGCAAAACGTTTTTTGACCTCCGCTGCCATGATTTCCGCGCTTTGTTCGCAATCGCAGAGCCCCGGCTGGGTTTCTGAGAGGGTCAAGTAGGCGGTGTAGGTGCCACCGAAGTGGTTGTTGAGCACCCGATCCGCGATACGGATCTCATGTTTCGGGCTGAACCATTTAACCGGGTTGTCATTGACCTGAATGCGGCTGATGCCGATAACGGCAACCGCCACCAGGGCCGAGGTCACCAGCAGGATCGGTCGCCAACGCAGGGTGCTGAAGGCGCCCAGCCCTTCCAAAAAGCGGGTCAGCGTGCCGTTTTTCGGCGCATCCTCGCCATGTGAAATCTCCAGTTTTTTCAGTTGCTTTTCCGGAACCAGGGTCAGGATATAGGCTGGCACCAAGGTTATGCTCAGTACCCAGGCGACCGCCACCCCGAATGCGACATGCAGACCGAAAACCTGTACCGGCGGGATCGGGGTAGTCGCGAGGGAGGCGAAGCCGGCGATGGTGGTCAGCGAGGTGTAGAGCATCGGCCGGAACAGGTGGCCGATGACGTAGCGGATCGTTTCCGCCTTATCCTTGAAGCGCGGGTAGGTATCGTAGAACTCGCTGAGGATGTGGACCGAGTCGGCCACCGCGATCGGCATCAGGAAGATGGCGATCATCGAGCTCATGATGTGGACATCAAAGCCGAGGCCGATCAGCAGCCCCATGGTCGTGATGACGCTGATGATGGCGACGATCATCGGTGCAATGATCAGGTTCAGGTTGCGGAAAAAGAACAGCAGCAGCAGAAAGATGGCCAGTCCGGCCAGTGGTGCCGACGTTGCCATCTGCACCAGCATTTCAATGCCGAAGGTGTCTTCAGCGACCGGCAGGCCGGTGATGTAGAGTTGATCGGTTGCCGGCCAGTCAGCGGTCAGGTGCTCCACCAGCGTAGCGACGTTATAGCTGTAGATCTTCTTCTGGATCGGGATATAGAGGCAAATCGCCTTCTCGTCCTCAGAAACCAGTGTGCCAGCATAAAGTGGATTGTTCATCGCATCGTAACGGATGATCTCCGCTTCCGCCCTGTTTTTCGGCACCTGTTCCATCAGGTATTCGAGCTTCAGCGATCCTAGATCGGCCTGTTTGATGTTGTCCACCACGCTCGGTGCAATCAGTTCCCGCCCAATAATAATGCTCTTTCCTTCGGCGTCGAACAGGCGATTCGGCTGGTGATTGAAGGCGATATTCAGCGCTCGTTGCCAACTGCTCTGCGGGTTCAGGTTAATGGACCGCAGGCCGGTGTGATTGTTGTTCTCATCGAAAGTGGCGACCTCGGGAAGCCCGTTGCTCCCTTGCTGCAGGCTGAGCAGTTGTTTCGTCAAACGGTCTATGCGACCTAAGGTTGCTGGATTGAAAATTCCCGCCTCGTCGCTTTCGTTGACGATTCCGACTATCACGAAATCGTAAAGCGCGAACTTTTCTTTGACTTCGTGGTGGAACATCCGGACCGGTTCGTCGGCGGGCAGCATGTTCTCCGGATCATTGTCGAAGGTCACCTTCGGAAACTGGCTGGCGAAAAGCGCAGTAATGATCAGAGCTAGCAACAGAATTAGGCGCGGAAAGCGGATGCTGAAATTGGTCAGCCATAGTTTCATGGAATGTGTCCTCTTCGAGAAATATATCAAAAACAATATATATAAAAAATGGCAAATGTCAAGGAGAAGAAAACCACCCACAATTTAATAATCATAACCCGTTCCATAGTCCAGAGTTTTGTGCGAGAATGCCGCCGGAGCTTTAGTGAGATAACAATTATTTTTATCGAGGAGAAACACAATGAAGTGTCGTGATTTGCTTTGCCTGCTATTTTCCCTACTGTGGCTGCCGCTGACTGTATCCGCCGCCGATCCGTTGGCAACCTGGCAGCCGAAATTCGATCCCAGCGGCGCTGAATATACTTACCTGCTGTCGACTGTCGCCCACCCGGCCATCGAAGGGGGCACCGTCGGCTACCGCATCCGCGATCGGGTCTGGAAGGAGTCGAACGGGCGGCTCTACGTTGACTATAGACCGATTTCGCAACTGGGCGGGGAAAAGGACGTGCTGCGCAAGCTGCAGATGGGGGCTGTCCAAGGAATGCTCTGCTCCTCGGTGCTTGCTCCCAACGTTTCACCGCGGCTCGGCATTGTCAATCTTCCTTTCTTGATCGATAGCTTTGCCAAGCTGGATCAGTTTCGTGACAATGCGGAGTTGTTCCGTGAGTTCGGTGCCGACGCCGACAAAAAAGGGATCATGGTCGTCGATTTTACCGGTTATGGAAGTTATGGCTGGGCGACCAAGACCCCTGTCACCACCCTCAAGGAAGCTAAACAGCAGATTTTTCGCATCGCCCAGGCTCCGGTGAACGTCGACCTCTATAAGGCCTGGGGTGTTCAGTTCACGGTTATGCCGTGGCCGGATGTGCCGCAGGCTCTGCAGACCGGTGTCATCAGCGGTCTCGATCATACTCCTATCGTCTGTAACATCACCAAGAAGTTCACTGTGGCCAAAGCGTACACCAACATCGACTATGCTCAGGGATTATATGTGCACCTGATGAACAAGCGCTGGTTCAATGTGCTACCGCAGGATCTGCAGCAGATTTTGCTAACCGCCATCTCTGAAGAGAGCGCGGCTGTGCGTGCCTTGACCGAACAACAGCAGCTTGCTCAGATCGCCGCCGCTAAAGCGAACGGCATTGTATTTAATAATTTATCTGCAGCGGAAAAGGGGCGATTGGTCGAATTGGCAGAGCCGGTCGTACAGAAGTGGGGCGAGAAAATCGGCCTCGATTATCTGCACAAGGTGCGGAGTGTGCTTAACTGACTAATTTTAAAAAATTTGCCCCTTGCATTAAGCGCCCCGTGAAAGGTTCACTTTGCGGGCCGTTCTATTTTTTCGAACACTCCTTTCTGCTTGACCGAATCTTCTGCGAGAGCTTATCTTTTAGGCCTAAGTTGTTGAATTTGTGTAAATCTAACTTTTTTTTACACTAACCAAACACCATTTTGTTTATTACTGAAGGAGGTTTCTCGATGAAGAGATTGCTGGTTGTGTTGCTGGTTCTTGTGCTTTGTCTGCCGGCCGCTGTTTTGGCAGAGGAAAAAAAAGATCCCTTGGCCGCATGGCAGCCGAAGTTTGATCCGAGTGGTGCCAAATATGTTTACCTGCTTTCCAACCTCTCCCACCCGGTAATTGAAGGGGTGGCCGCAGGGTATCGCATCCGCGATAAAGTCTGGGAAGCCACCAATGGTCAGATTTACGTTGATTACCGTCCCCTGCTGCAACTTGGCGGGGAGAAGGATGTCTATAACAAGGTCAAGATGGGTGCAATTCAAGGCATGCTCAGCTCGTCGGTTTTTGCAGGCGGCAATGTGGCGGACAAGATGGGGATCATCAACCTCCCCTATATTGTGGACACTTTCGACAAGCTCGATACCTTCCGCAACACTCCGGAAACCTGGGAGCCGTTTGCCAATTCTTCCGCCAACAAGGGTGTTCTAGCGATCGACATTACCAACTATGGTCTTTATGGCTGGGCGACCACCGAACCTGTTAAAACCATTGCTGATGCCAAAAAGGTCTTGTTCCGGATTGCCGAGGCTCCCGTTAACGCCGATACCTACAATGCCTGGGGTTTGCAATTCACCGTTATGCCATGGGGCGACGTTCCGCAAGCGTTGCAAACAGGGGTTATTACTGGCCTGGACCATACTGCCATCGTTTGCAACATCACCAAAAAGTTCACTATTGCCAAAAACTTCACCGAGCTGAATTACGCACAGGGGTTGTTTGTTCACCTGATCAACAAGCGCTGGCTGGAAAAACTTCCGGAGGATTTGCGGAAAACTTTCCTGGAGGTTGTTCGCGAAGAAAGCGCCCATACGCGTGAGTTGACCCGACAGCAGCATGAAAAGCAGGTGGCCGCGGCGAAAGAGGCCGGTGTTGAATTCCACAAGCTGTCCGATGCTGAGATCGCCGAACTGAAGAAACTGGCCGAGCCGGTTATTGAGAAGTGGGGCAAGAAGATCGGTCCCGACTATCTGGCGACGGTTCGCGCAAAGCTTGGCAGTTAATACCAATATCTGTATAATCGATCCGTTTTATGGGGTCGGGGAAAACTCCCCGGCCCCTTTTCTTTTGCGGAAAGATTTTGAAATGCTCAAAAAAACCTTTAAAGCGATCGATCGGAGCTTCCTCTTCGTCGAAGAATGGTCACTGTTCGTGGCGGTTGTCATCGCCCTGGTGACGGCGATGGCCAACGTGGTGCTGCGCAAGCTGACCAGCGATGTCAGCCTCTACTGGTCGGACGAGGTGGTGCGGAAGGTCATCTTTTTTTCCACCTACATCGGCTGCGTGGCGGCAGTCCGTAGTCGCTCGCTGATCCGCATCGACGCCCTGCCGCAGTTGATGCCGGTATTGAAGAAGCCGCTCACCCTCTTTTCGCACTTGGTGGTGCTGCTCTTCTCCGGGGTGATGGTGAACCTCGGCTGGCAGATGACGATGATGATGTATCAGGACGAATATGCCCGCACCACCACTCTGCAGATTCCGGAGTGGTACTTCTATATTGTCCTGCCGATCATGGGGGGGATGATGTTTGTCCGCACTTTGATCGTGATGGTCGAGGATTGGCGCGGTAAAACAGAGATTACGGGGGAGAATTAAGCGATGGAAACCAGCTACCTGTTGATTCTCGCCATCCTGCTCGGCTGCCTCGCGACCACCGTACCGGTCTTTATGGCGCTGTTCTTTACCGGCACTGTCGGACTGGTCTACCTGATCGGCATCGATCCGCAGATCGTTATCGAAGTGCTCTATCGCAGCATGGACAAATTCGCCCTGATCGTGGTGATGTTCTTTGTGCTCTGTGGCAACATCATGACCACTGGCTCGATCGTCGAGAAGTTGATCAAGACTGCTAATGTATTGGTTGGTTTTTTGCCCGGCGGTCTGGCGATGGCAGGTGTTTTGGCTTGCGGCTTTTTCGGTGCAATCTCCGGTTCGACGGTTGCTACCGTGGTTGCCATTGGCGGTTTCATGATTCCGGCGCTGATTCAGAACGATTACGATGAGCGTTTCTCGGTCGGCATCATGACCACCGCGCCGATCCTCGGCGTTATCATCCCGCCATCGATCGCAATGATCCTCTATGCCATGGTTAGTAATGACGCCCTCGAAGCCCTGTTCCTGACCGGATTTATCCCCGGCATCCTGATCATGATCGCGATGAGTGTTTATGCCTACCTCGTCTGTAAGAAGCGGGGGATGAAAACTACCGAACGGCCAAGCATGAAAGAAGCGTTGGCTGTGATGAAGGAAAGTGTTTGGGCGCTGTTCCTGCCAGTCCTGATTTTCGGCGGTATCTACTCCGGTATGTTCACTGCCAACGAGGCGGCAGTGGTCGCCTGCTTCTATGCCTTCCTTGTTGAAATCTTTATACATAAGTCGATGAAACTGCAGCAGGTGAAAAAGGTTATTGTTTCCTCGGCGGTTACCTCGGCGACCCTGCTGATTATCGTCGCCGGGGCCTCGGTGTTTGGTGAGTATCTAACCTTCGAGCAGATCCCGAACAAGATCGCCAATGCGGTCGTTAACAGTATTTCCTCCCCTTGGGTGTTCCTGCTTTCGGTCAACCTGCTGCTGCTGCTGATCGGCATGTTCATGGATATTATCTCGGCGACCCTGATCCTGACGCCGATCTTTCTGCCGCTGCTCTCCAAGTTTGGCATCGATACAATGCACTTCGGCCTGCTGATGACCATCAATCTGGGGATCGGCTACTGTACACCGCCGCTCGGGGTCAGCCTATATATCTCCGGGGCGACGGTCGATCGCGATCTTTTGTATGTTTCTCGCGCGGTGATGCCCTTTTTGTTGATTCAGATTGCTATACTATTGGTATTGACCTTCTGGCCCGATCTGGTGTTGCTGTTGCCAAGATGGGTCTACGGCTGATAGGAGTGCGCTATGAATCCGAAAATCCTGATCCCGGTTGATGATTCCCCCACCTCGCTGAAAACAGTCGAAGCGGTGATTGCGCATAAAGAGAGGTTCCCGAAAAAGGTGACCCTACTGCATGTGGTCAACGATCAGCTCGCTTACCGGATGATTCCCGATTTTCAGATTGAGATGGTGCGCGAGAATGCTGGCAAGGCGGGGCAGGTTAAACTTGAGCAGATCGGGGCGCTGTTGCATGAGGCCGGCTTCGAACCGGAGCTGCGCCTCGAATACGGTCCGCCACGGCGGTTGATCCCGCAGATCGCCAACGACGAGGAGTTTCAGTTGTTGGTGATTGGTCGGCATGCCGGAACCGGAGAGATTCGCGATGTGCTGTTCGGTTCGGTGGCCAACTACGTTCTTCACAACGTCAAGTGTCCGGTGCTGCTATTCTAGTTTTTGGCTAACGTCGACACTTTTAATAGGAATGCGGGCTTTTTGGCGAAGCCCGCTTTTTTTGTTTTCCCGTTGATTGCAACCCGGCAGCATGATGCTAGAATTTAATTCTAGTTCTGGTAAAAAATTCCGTAAATGGTTGGCAAAAAGGGGTTGTCAATGGATCGCAAAAAGCAGAATGATCCGTCCCTGAAGGATTATCGTGAGGAACTCCGAGTTTTGCGGGATAGTGACTACTGGAACTATCTGCCGAGGAAAACCCAGGCAAACATCCTCAACCTGATCGGCGACCAACATTCCCCGTATCCCAAAGACCAATAGCGCATTTCCCGTCTGAAATTTCCTTGCCTTTAGGCAAGTGACCGACGCTCTGGTAGGCTGTTTTCACCCGCAGGTTTTGCGCTAAACTGTAACTAGAGTTCCATTCAAACGGTATAAAGGGCACAGCAGCGTTCCGTCTTCTCCAGCCGGGAAAGGAGGAAGGGATGCCTTGGGAATATAGTGAAAAGGTGCTGCAGCTGTTCAGAGAGGCGGTCCAGGGGAGCGGTGGAACCCATATGGGAGAGCTCGAGGCTCCCGACGGCTTCGGCGAACACGGCTCGATTGTCTGCGGCGACGCCCTGCGCTTCGCCTTCCGCGTTAAACGTCACCCCACCGATCCGACCCGCGACATTATCACCGAGGCGCACTATTTGACCTTCGGCTGCACTTCGGCGATTGCTGCCTCCGAAGCGCTCTGCTGCGTTCTGGAAAAACAGGCCAAAACCCCGCTGGAAGCGTTGCGGATCACCAATCAGGATCTGATCGATTATCTCGGGGGCTTGCCCGATCAGAAGATCCACTGTTCGGTAATGGGTGCCGAGGCTCTGAAGGCGGCGGTCATCGACTGGGCGAAAAAGCGCGGGGTCGACCTGAGCGGGTATCTTCCCACGCAACTGGAGCGGCAGGAGGAAGGGCGGCTGGTTTGCAAGTGCTTCTCGGTTTCTGAACCGTACCTGCGGCGCAAGATCCGCGAGCTGCAGCTGCATTCGGTGGAAGCGATCACCAACGCCCTGAAAGCAGGTGGCGGCTGTGGTGCCTGCCGCTATGCTCCCGGCGGGCTGAAGGATCTGCTCGACGAATGCTGGGGAACGATCAGCGAATCGGAAGCCGTTGCCGAAACGCCGGTTGCCCCGGAACCGCTCTCCCCCTATCAATTGGGGAAAAAGGTTGAACAGATCATCGAGACCGTGATCCGGCCGCTATTGCAACGGGATGGCGGCGATATCGAACTGATCGATATCAAGGGGCAGCAGGTCTATTGCCGTCTGATCGGTGCCTGTGCGACCTGTCCCGGATCGGCACAGACCTTCAAGCTGCTGGTGGAACAGAAGCTCAAAGAGGAGTTCTCTGAACAGCTGCAGCTGATCGCTGTGTGAAGGGGGAAGCATGAGGACGATCTATGTCGATAACAACGCCACTACCGCCATCGCCCCGGAGGTGTTGGAGGTGATGCAGCCCTACTTTACCAGCGAATACTTTAACCCGAGCTCGATGTACACCGCAGCGCAATCCACAGCCGCGGCGATCCGTCAGGCCAGGGAGACTATTGCCAATTGCTTGAACGCCGGTGCCCCCGAGCAGTTGCTGTTTACCGGCTCCGCGACCGAAAGCAACAACAGCGCCCTGTTCGGTACGGTGCAGGCCAATTCGCAGCGCCACCATGTTATTACCACGGCGGTTGAGCACCCGTCGGTGCTGGAGGTTTGCAAGGAGCTGCAGCGACGCGGGCTGGAAGTCGATTTCCTGCCAGTCAACCGGCAGGGCGAGCTGGAGATGCGTGATTATGTCAAGGCGCTGCGCAGGGATACCCTGCTGGTGACTATCATGCTGGCCAACAATGAAACCGGGGTCTGCTACCCGGTCGCCGAGCTGGTCCGGATCGCCAAGGAAACCGATCCGCAGATCATCTTTCATACCGACGCCACCCAGGCGATCGGCAAACTGCCGGTCGACCTGCAGGGTGATTTGCGGCATGTCGATCTGCTCTCCTTTTCCGGGCACAAGCTGCACGCCCCCAAAGGGGTCGGGGCGTTGTTTGTGCGGCGTGGCACCCGCTGGCAGCCGTTTATCCTAGGTGGTCACCAGGAACGGGGGTTGCGGGCAGGAACCGAAAACGTTCCCTATATCGTCGGGCTGGCCAAGGCGTGTGAATTGGCAGTGGCCGGGGTCGATGAGGAGCAGACACGGGTTCGGCAACTGCGCGACCGGTTGCAATCTGCATTGTATGAGTGCATCCCGGCTCTGGAGGTGAACGGCAGCGAAGCACAGCGGCTGCCAAACACCCTGAATCTGGCGATCCACGGCATCGAGGGGGAAGCGATCCTGTTCGAGTTGAGTCGCTACGGTATCTGTGCCTCGAGCGGTTCCGCCTGTACTTCCGGATCTCTCGATCCTTCGCACGTGCTCAAGGCGATGGCTGTTCCATTTACCGCCATTCATGGCTCATTGCGGATCAGCCTCAGTCGCTATAACGATGAACAGGATGTTAAGCGGATCATCGAGGTTTTGCCGGAGATTGTCGCCAATCTGCGGAAACTTTCCCCCTACTGGGATGACCAGCGCAACTGCCTGAAGGTTTAGGTGCGCGCAATTAAAAAGCGGACCCTCGTAGTGAGGGTCCGTTTTTGTTAAACGGTGGCGGTTCGGTTCTGGAGGTTTAGAACCTAAAGCCTCGACCACCGTGACGACCGTTTTCGTGCCCACCCATCAGGCCACCCAGGGTTTTTGCTTTGGCCTGCTGTTCCGGGGTCAGAATCGCATACAGTTGCTGCTGCAGCTTGGCCCGATCGACCATCATTTCGGTTTTCAGTTCTGCCTGTTTTGCGGACTTGGCCCGGAAATCAGCCTCGTCAAAGGTGTCGGCAAAACGAGCTTCGCGCATGGCATCGCGAGCGGCCTGCATTTGCTCGCGCTGTTGCTGATGGTTCTGCCACTGTTGATTGAACAAAGCTTCAACCTTGGCCTGCTGATCATCGGTCAGATCGAGTACCGTCGTCATCATCTCCAGACGATGGTCCATCCGGTCCTCGTGCTGTTCATAATTCATTGGCCCCGTTCCCCGGCCGCTGCCATCGCCGCCGCAACCGCCAAAACCGTAGGGACCTGCAAATGCCAGGCTGCCGGTTAACAGAGTGCCGAGAACCAAAGTTGGAATCAAAACGCGTTTTTTCATGATCAATCTCCTTTATGTGGGTTTGTGTGTCATCGTTTCGATGACTCTACTATAAGGAAAAGAATCTAAAGAGCGGGTTAAGAGCTGTGCGGCTTGTGTAAAGTTTTGTAAACTGTACAGAAGGATCGTTTTGCAGAGGTGTCATGGATATTCTGGCTAAAGTTGCGGAGCAAAAAATCGCAGCGGCAATTGCGCGTGGTGAGCTGGATAACCTCAGCCTGCAGGGACAGCCGATTCATCAAGAGGATGATCGCTTGGTTCCGGATGAACTGCGCATGGGCTACAAGATTTTGAAAAATGCCGGGATCTTGCCGGAAGAGCTGCAGCTGAAGCAGGAGTTGATAAAATTACAGGATCTGCTGGATGGCTGCCGTGACGAGGATCTGCGGTTGCAGTTGCAGAAAAAACGGACAGCCAAGCAGCTGGCTTATGATCTGCTGATGGAAAAGCGGCGCCCCTCTGCGGCTCATCGACAATATCAGCAGCAAATTCAACGTAAACTGGGATTTTAGAGGGTCGCATGTTACCGGAAAATCCATTCGAGCGTTGGCGGTTATTACCACTCAATCAGGTCGCGGCGTTAAAATTGAAAGAAGCGGGCGAGTCGTCAGACAGTGAACGATTGCCGGTTTTTCAGTTGATGACCTGGGGCTTGGTCAACGGGGTCCGGCCGACCCATCGGCGCACGGCTCAGGAATTGCTCCGACTGCAGTACCAGAACCCGGCCGAAGCCTTTACCTATTTGACTAGTAATATTCCAGGGGGGCTGTCGGGATTGCAGCGTAAATTACTGAAAATGACACCAAAGGAAGCGGCTGCCGAACTGCTGGATACCCTCGATATGCGCTTGAAGGCCGATCCGCGAAATCCTTATGGTCGCTAAAAATTGAATGAAAATCAGCAACGCCCTACGAATGCAGGGTGTTGCGTGTTTAAAAGCCTTTGTCGATATTGATTTTCAGTTTGTCGCCTACCAGTCTTCCCAAAATCCCTCTGCAGAAAGCTTTTCATTCGTTGGTGACCAGCCGATGTACAATTTTTCAAGGGGGAGCCGCTGATCACCAGGCGATTTTCATCAACTTTTTCATCTTTTTTCGTTTCGCAGATTTTCAGCATTTTTTAGATCTTCTAAATCTCTTTTTTCTAAAAAACATTGTGGTGTTAACCTTCAGGATAAAATTGGCTTCCCCCTACTCTTCCCTAAAAAGCAATGCGGAGATATCGATTGACAATTTTTTTACAAAACGAATTTTATTCCTTGCGCCAGTCGCGGGATTTAAGTCAACACTTGGCCCATGTTTGTTTCAAACACTGCTATTTTACTATTTAGTCGGTTTTCGTCTTAACGATGGTTGTGTTTTGTAAAGTTAGGTAAATCATTACCCCCACAATCTTTAAAATTCTTTACAACCTCTGTGCAGGCTTTTCGCTATGATGAAATGGACAGGAGAACAGCAATGAATCGAATTTTAGTGATTGATGACGATACCGAGCTTTGTGAACTGCTGAGCGACTACCTGGGCAACGAGGGGTTTGAGGTGCGGAGTGTCAACCACGGGGAGGAAGGTGCGCAGCAGGTATTGGCGGAGGATTACTCGTTGGTGGTTCTTGACGTGATGCTGCCTGGAATGAACGGTTTTGATGTACTGCGCAAGATCCGTGAATCCAGTAAAGTGCCGGTGATCATGTTGACTGCACGCGGTGATGATATAGATCGGATCGTTGGTTTGGAGCTGGGTGCTGACGATTACCTGCCAAAACCATTTAATCCCCGTGAACTGATCGCGCGGATCCGTGCCGTACAGCGGCGGATGGAGAGCAGCGAAACGGGTAGCGGCAAACTTTCCAACAATGCTGAATTGCAGGTTGGCGATCTGGTCCTTTGTCCGGCAAATCGCAGTCTTAAACGGAACGGTGAAAATATCGAGCTGACTTCTGTCGAATTCACGCTGCTCGAAGTGCTGTTGCGCCAGGCCGGTATCGTGATCAGTCGCGAAGAGCTGGTGGAAAAAGCCCTTGGGCGGCGTCTTTCTGCCTATGATCGCAGTATTGATGTCCATGTCAGTGCGCTACGCAGGAAACTGGGTAAACAGTGCGGCAGCGAAGAACGGATTAAGACCATCCGCGGTATCGGTTACCTCTACACCCGTTCGGAAAATGATTTCTGATGCGCAGCCTGTTCGTCAAATTTTTCTTCAGCTTCCTGCTGATAAACATCCTCTTTGTGGCTATAGCTCTTACTCTGACGTTTTTGCGAGACCAGGAATTTCCGCCGGAGGCTCACCAGCAGTTTGCCCGCCAGATGATCAAAGATTACGGGTTTGAAGCGATCAGTAAATATGAAGCGGGAGGCTCTCAAGAGCTTTATGGCTATACGCAGCAGCTCTACAAAAACAGGCGGGTCCGCCTCTCGCTGTACGATGCAGAAGGGCGTTTGTTGACGGAACAGCTTAACCATATGCCCCGACGTATGCAGATGATGGCGCGGCGGGCGCTGCAGGAAAGGCAGATCGTATTTCCGATGAGGGGTGAACGGAACTGGGTCGCCGGATCTCTGACCACTTCAAAGGGCAGGACCTACGCTGTCGCGATCGGCTTGCCGGAAAAACCACGCCCAGAGCAGCTGCTTAAAGGGTTGACGCGCGGTTTTTTAGGGTGGCGGTTGTTGATGCTGCTGGCGATTTCGGCGCTGGTCTGCCTTTGGTTAGCCCGCTCTTTCTCCGCGCCGATTAGCCGTCTGCGCAAGGCGACCCGTCAGTTTGCTGCCGGTGAACTTTCGATTCGGGTTGGAGAACAGGTAAGAGGAAAGCATGAGATAGGTGGTCTGGCACGTGATTTTGACGACATGGCCGAACGGATCGAAGGCCTGATTGCTGGCCAGCAGCAACTGTTTCGCGATATCTCCCACGAATTACGCTCTCCTCTGGCCCGGCTTGGGGTCGCTCTGGAACTGGCGCGCCAGGAGGGTGCCCCTGAGGCTAAGCAGAGAGCATTGCAACGGATCGAGCTGGAAGCGGAGCGGATGAACGAGATGATCGGGCAGCTGCTCAGCCTTACCCGTCTGGAGAGTGGTGCTCGCAAACTCGATCGGCATGCATTTGATCTGACGGAGATGCTCGCCGATCTGGTCCATGATGCTGACTTTGAAGCCAGGAACAGGGGCTGTCGAGTGACGTTCAGTGGGGATGGACCACTCCTCTATTTCGGCTCACAAGAGTTGCTGGCGCGGGCGGTTGAAAATGTAATCCGCAATGCTGTGAAGTACACCGCAGAGGACTCCGTCGTGGCAGTGGAATTGCTGCCCTCGGCGCAATCGATCCGGCTGCGGATCGTTGACCAAGGGCCTGGCGTGCCGGAAGAATCGCTGGCAAAATTGTTTGAGCCTTTTTACCGGGTGGCATATGCACGGGAGCGACAAAGTGGCGGAACCGGCATCGGATTGGCTATTGCTGACCGTTCTGTCAGGTTGCATGGTGGTTCGATCAAGGCGGAAAATCATCCGCACGGTGGGCTGATTGTCGAGATAGTCTTGCCTAGAATGGAAAATTGATATATTTTGTTTATAGAATTTAATATTGCAGGAGCCGTTATGGATTTTCTTCCGCTGATTGGCATCGTGGCGGTTTGGTATATCGTCAACAAATGGATTTTGCCCCGGATGGGAATCGATACGTGACTTTCCGGCAGGTGTGAACTTCCGCGTGACGGAAGTAAAAAGGATCAAGCGGCCGATAACGCTGAAAATAATCCGAAATAGCATGCTACGCGTCTTCCGCTGAGGGAGCTCCTTTTTTATGGTGCTTTTCTATTCCGTTCTGCATACATCCTTAGGAATAGCAAATATTTAATCCAAAAGTTGACAGCAGATCGAAAAGAAGCAGCTGGTCGACAAGTTGAGAGAGTTGGGATTGATCAACTAGGGGCAAGGGGATTTTATGGGGAAAATATCTGGGTTTTGATTGTCGATGACTCGGCAATTGTACTCCGAACATTTCAGGAGATTCTTGATTCCGATCCGGGAATCGAAGTTATGGGCGTTGCCAGCGAGCCATTTGCCGTCACCAAGATGAATGCTGAGATTCCCGATGTGATCACGTCGGACTTGGGAATGCCGCGGATGGAGGGCTTCACGTTTCTGCAGAAGATCATGAGTCATCCCAATCTCTGCGTTGATGTACTCCAGCTTGACCGGAAAAGGTATCGAAACTGAGCTCAAAGTCATGGTGGGGACGTCGATATCATCACCAAGTTGATTTCGGCAGTAGACAATTTCTGGAAGAATCGAAAATCCGCATTTGTGATGTCGTCAAGGCCGCTGAACAAGCACGCCTGCGCCCCACCGTTCCTACTCCCTAGCTGACCGCCGATGCGGTCCTCTCGAAAGGGTCGAGCAAAAGTCAGGCGATGATCCAGACGACGGAACTGATTGTCGTTGTTGGCGCATCTATCGATGGAACCGAAGCCTTGAGTATTTTTCTGGAAGCGTTTCCAGCCGATTCCTCCGGCATCGTCATCGTTCAGCATATACCGGAACATTTTACCGCCACCTTCGCTCAAAGGTTGAACGAGCTCTGTAAGATTAGTGTCATGGAAGCGACCAACAACGATACTGTTATCCGCAGATGGGCACTAATTGCACATGGCATCAAGAAGATCCTGCTCAAACATAATGGTGCCCGTTACTACATGGAGGTCAAGGACGCTCCGCTGGTCTCTCACCGCCGCCCATAGGTCGATGTACTCTTCCGTAGCGGCCCAGTATGCTGGAAAGAACTGCGTTGGTGTGATCATGACCGAGATGGGGGATGATGGCGCCAAAGGAATGCTCGAGAGGAAGGACGTCGGTGCTTACAAATATTGCCCAGGATGGTGGTTTATGGAATGCCGAAGGAGGCAAACTAGCTTGGAGGAGTCGATAAGGTCCTGCCGTTGAACAAAATCATTCCTGAGGTGCTCCGTTGCAGCGGAACAGTAGCGTTTGAGAAGGATTCCGGCGGAACCACCTAGCCGGGTTCTTTATCGCTTTTGCTACAGATAGGGAGTAAAAAGTTTGCAGAAAGAATCGCGCAGCCGTAATGGAAGCGAGCGTTGATCGATTTCTGCAAGGCTGACTTGCCTAGATCTCGCGCGACTTTGATCAAAATGATCGCCCAACTCGGTGATCGTTTCAGTATCGAAAATTTCGACATTGAACTCAAAATTCAATCGTAGGCTGCGCGGATCGAGGTTGGCGGAACCGACCAAGGCATATTCGTCGTCGATCAGCAACAGTTTACTGTGTACAAACGGCGGTGGTTGGTAGTAGATGTTGACATTGTGCTCCAGCAGTTCGAACAGGAAGGCGTTGGTTGCCCAGGACATGTAAGGCAGATTGTTTTGTTCCGGCAGCAGGATGTCGACTTTGACTCCGCGTAAAGCTGCTGCGCTGATTGCTGCAAGCTGTGCCCGGGTCGGAATAAAATAGGGAGTCATGATGCGGATGTACGAGGTGGCGCAGGTCAGCGCTCCGATCAGGATCCAGTTCAGTTTTTCATGCTGCTCGTTCGGGCCGGCACTGATGCCGCGGCAGCAGGCGTTACCGGAAACTTGGGGGATTGGCCAATTGCGCGGCTTGCGTTTTTCGTCGGTGGCGAAATGCCAGTCTTCAAGAAAAGCATCGCGCAGCTGGTTGCTGATCGGCCCTTCAAGGCGGAAGTGTAGATCAATGGCTCGGCGCGGATTATTCTTGATCTCTGCCAGATGTTTGTCGCAGATATTCATTCCGCCAGTGAAGCTGATGTCATTATCGACAACCAGCAACTTGCGGTGATTGCGCATATTGAGATAAAGGCTGCGTGCCAGACTCGGCGGCATGAAGATGGCGAACGGGATTTTTTCCCGTTTCAGCAGATGACGCACCTTGGCCAAGGCGTAATATTGGCCGAAGGCATCGATCAGTACCCGCACGTCAACTCCGCGTTTGGTCGCGGCCGCAAGTTCCTTTACGAATAATTCGCCGGTACAATCCGCCTTGAAAATATAGCTGCAGAGTAAAACCATTTCCTTTGCGTTACGGATCGCTTCAAGCATGGCCGGGTAGGCTTGCTCACCATTGTAGAGAACCTTGACGCTATTTCCGCAAATCAGCGGTCGGCGGGTGACAGCATCGGAGAGTTGGATCAGCGCGTGGCTTGTCGGGGTGTCGGGAAACCTCCGCAGGTCTCTGCTGCTTGGAGACGCATCGACGTTGAGCCAGTGCATCCCCTGCCCTTGCTCCTGCAATTCACGGGCTCGGGTACGGATGCGATTGACCCCGAACATCCAGTAAAAGAGGGCGCCGAATCCGGGTAAGGCGATACAGGCCACAATCCAGCCGAGTGCGGCCCGCGGGTCGCGTTTGGTTAACAATGCATGGCCGGCCGAGAAGAACGCTAGGAGCCAGATGAATACCAGTAGCAGGGTGAGCATGAAGCCCCCGAACGAAAAATGAAGATCTTAACGTTTTCAAGAGGTTAGCAAAGCATCGGTCACTTGTCCAGCAAGTGACCGATGGCGAGGAGATTTTTTATTCGGCGGTGTTAAAGATCAGCGTAGCGAGGTGCCACAGCGGGCACAGGTGAGAACCGTGTTGGTGGAAATTTTATCGCCGCAGGTCGGGCAGTTGAACCAGTGCCGACAGAAGCGGCACTGTTGCTCCGAAAGCCCTTGTTTCTTCTTGCATTTCGGACAGCGGCGGTACATCTTGCGGTTTTTCAGATAGTCTTCGAAAAATAGTCCGCAACGCGGACATTCGTTGGTGCCTGGTTTATGAATGGTGGCTTCGCAGCCCGGAATCGGGCATTTAAAAACGGTTTTACACTTGCTGCACCAGTATTCGCCTTTGAGTGGTTCGCCACAGTTGGAACATTTTTTTGCCATTGTTCAACCCCGTCCTCTTTCTGATGATCGACACGTTGCAGTCGGAGTTTTCTATTGTAATCGACCGGACCCGGATTGCCAAGCAGAGTCTGGTCTTGAGTCGGAGGACGTTTGTTGTTATGATCCTTTAGTTGTTTTTAATATTCTCGATTTGCAGGAGCCAGTGAATGACGAGCGATTTTCGGGTTGAAAAAAAACAGCAGCCAGTAGTTTTATTCATGGCGGATGGTTCGATTTTTGAGGCCACGGTTTTTCTCGCCACCTATGCCATGCATCATAGTGGTGAACAGACGGTTTTCGATCTGTTGCAGGAAGAGGACCTCTTCCTGCCGGCAAAAACCGCTGATGGCCAATTCCACCTGATTTGCAAAGGGATGATCTGCCATGCCCGTTGCCAGGTCGAGCCTGACCCTGGATTGGAATACACTGACTGCCAGGTGAAGATTTTTTTCCTAGGGGGAGAAGTTCTGCAGGGCACCATCAAGATGGATATGCTCGCTAACTCGGCGCGCTTAAGCGACTATATTAACGATGGGACAGAGTTTTTCCCGCTTTTTGCCGGGGAACATGCCCATTTGGTGAATCGCAGCCTGGTGCGTAACGTGGTGCTGATCGATTGACTTCCTCGTCAGGAGGCAGGAATAGTGAAGACCAGTCCCGAGGGGGCTGGCCTTCTTTTTTGTCGGCAAATCATGGCAGTTACAGCGAAGAATTGTTAGTCTTCGATTTCAAGCTTCGCTGTCATCTGCGGGTTGTCGCGCTTCATGACGAACAGATAACTTTCCTTCAACTTTTTGGTAAAGAGAGTGCCAATCCACAACGGACTCCAGACCACCCCCGCCATAAGCCAGCGCTTCATGGCGCCGGAATCAGTTTTGTCAGCCTTAATGGTCAGGTCGACAGGTTCATACCCCTGTTGGGTGATCGACACCTGATGCTGACTGCCAGTACTCAGAGCATAATCGTAACGGACCGGAGTTGGTCCGATCTTTTTTCCATCAATAGTTACGATCGCTCCAGGCGGTTCGGATTGAATCATTGCCTGATGGGGGGCACAGGCACAAAGAAACGCGCAAAAAACGATTAGGGTTATCAGTTTACATATCATTTAGGGGCTCCTTCGCGGAAACAGATTTGCCGGCAGTGTCTAGGAACCTGCAAAGCGTGTGCCGTTTCATCGAGTTTGTTAATTGATTTGGCCCTGGTGCCCGAAGGGGTGAAGCAAGTTTGGTTATATCAGGAAGATAAGAAGATTGCATTAACTTCTGTCTTGCTTTTCGGCAGGTGCGGTGAAAATCTTTAGGAGCCTTGTTAGCGACAGATTTTGGCAACCTGTGCAGATTTTGCGTCAGCAAAATGCCACACCTGACGGAGGCTCGTCACCCCACCTTGTAATCTTTCACCAGATAATCACGTAGGAACTGGCCGGTATAGGAACGGGGTTCTTGTGCCACCTCTTCCGGTGTCCCGGCGGCAATCACCTGGCCGCCGCGACTGCCACCTTCCGGACCTAGATCGATAAGATAATCGGCGGTTTTGATCACGTCTAGATTGTGCTCAATGACTACGACGGTGTTGCCGGTTTCGACCAGTCGGTTGAGCACCTCAAGCAGCTTGTGGATGTCTGCGAAGTGCAAGCCGGTGGTCGGCTCGTCAAGGATGTAGATGGTTTTTCCGGTTGCCCGCTTGCCCAGCTCGCGTGCTAACTTGACCCGCTGAGCTTCACCGCCGGAGAGGGTGGTGGCGCTCTGCCCTAGCTTGATATAGCCGAGGCCGACGTCACGGATCGTCTGCAACTTGCTGCTGATCTTCGGGATGTTCTCGAGGAACTTGCTTGCCTGGTTGACAGTCATGTTAAGCACTTCGGCGATGCTTTTGCCCTTGTACTTCACCTCGAGGGTTTCGCGGTTGTATCGTGCCCCATTGCAGACCTCGCACTGCACGTAGACATCGGGTAGAAAGTGCATTTCAATCTTAATGATACCGTCGCCACTGCAGGCTTCGCAGCGACCCCCTTTGACGTTGAAGGAGAAGCGCCCCGGCTTGTAACCGCGGATCTTCGCCTCCGGCAGTTGGGCAAACAGTTCGCGGATGTCGGTGAACACCCCGGTGTAGGTGGCCGGGTTGGAACGCGGAGTGCGGCCGATCGGCGACTGGTCGATGTCGATGACTTTGTCCAGCTGCTCCAGACCAACAATTTTCTTTACCGGACCGGCCTTTTCGCGGTTGCGGTGCAGCTTCTGGGCGAGCGCCTTGTAGAGGGTTTCGATTACCAATGACGACTTACCGGAGCCGGAGACTCCGGTGAAGCAAGTCAACACGCCGAGGGGGATTCTGACGTCAACGCACTGCAGATTATTGGCGCGAGCGCCAAACAGTTCGAGCCAGCGCCCGCTGGTGCGTCTTTCGCTCGGCACCAAGATTTGTCGTTTGCCGGAGAGGTACTGGCCTGTCAGCGAGTCTTCGACCGCCATCACTTGCTCCGGTGTGCCTTGCGCGACGACCTCGCCGCCATGCACGCCAGCGGCAGGGCCCATGTCGATGACATGGTCGGCGGCAGCGATGGTTTCCTCGTCGTGCTCTACCACGAGCACTGTATTGCCGAGGTCGCGCAGCCTCTTCAACGTGGTCAGCAGTCTTTGATTGTCCCGTTGGTGCAGACCGATCGAGGGTTCGTCGAGGATGTAGAGCACGCCCATCAGTGAGGAGCCGATCTGGGTGGCAAGCCGGATCCGCTGTCCTTCTCCGCCGCTGAGAGTGCCGGCGCTGCGGTCGAGGGTCAGATAATCGAGGCCGACGTGCGACAAGAACGAAAGCCGCTCACGGATCTCCTTGAGAATCCGTCGGGCGATTTCGGCCTGCTTGCCAGGGAGTTCCAGTTCGGCGAAGAACTTTTCCGCCTCGGCGATCGACATGGCACAGGTTTGCTGGATGTTTTTTTCTGCCACCGTTACATGCAGTGACTCCGGCCTCAACCGCGCGCCTTCACAGGTGGGGCAGGGGATCACGCTCATAAAGCGTTCCAAGTTTTCGCGTACCCCGTCCGAATCGGTTTCCCGGTAGCGCCGCTCCAGGTTGGTGATTACTCCTTCGAAGGGTTTTTCGTAGAAATGGCGCCTCTCTCCCTGATCGTAGAAAAAGCGCACATCTTCATCGCCGGAGCCATAAAGAATGATCTGCTGTAATCGTTTCGACAGCTTGTTGAACGGGGTGCGGATGTCGAACTGATAATGTATCGCCAGGGCTTCGAGTAATGCCTGGTAATAGTAACCGGTACGCGTATCCCAGGGGACGATGGCCCCGTCGCGTAAGGAAAAGTCGGGGTTCGGTACCACCTGTTCCGGGTCAAAATAGTTGCGGGTGCCTAGGCCACTGCAGTCCTGGCATGCGCCGTGCGGATTGTTGAAGGAGAACATGCGCGGCTCGATGTCGGGATAGGAGAGCCCGCATTCGATGCAGGCGTGTTTGGCCGAGAAAATCTGACTCTTTCCGTCCGGTACTTCTACCCGCACTAGCCCGTCGGCCAAACGCAGTGCGGTTTCGATCGAGTCGGCTAGGCGTGATTCGATCCCTTCCTTGATTACTAGTCGATCGACAACCACTTCGAGGGTATGTTTCTTCTGCTTGTCGAGCTCGATCTTTTCTCCTAGTTCACGCATTTCGCCGTCGATGCGGATGCGTACAAAACCGTCCGCCTGCAGCTCGGTCATCTCCTTGCGGTACTCGCCCTTGCGCTCACGGACGATCGGCGCCATCACCAGCAACTTACTCCGTTCAGGCAGCTGCATAACCCGGTCGACCATCTGTTCGACGGTCTGTGAGCTGATTTTTTCGCCGCAACGGTGACAGAGGATCTCGCCGACTCGGGCGTAGAGCAGACGCAGGTAATCGTAGATTTCGGTGACTGTGCCGACGGTGGAGCGGGGGTTCTTCGAGGTGGTCTTCTGCTCGATGGAGATCGCCGGAGACAGGCCATCGATCTGGTCGACATCCGGCTTCTCCATCTGTTCGAGAAACTGGCGGGCGTAAGCCGACAGACTCTCGACATAGCGGCGCTGTCCCTCGGCGTAAATGGTGTCAAACGCGAGGGTCGATTTACCCGAGCCAGAAACACCGGTGATGACCACCAACTGGTCACGCGGGATGTCGATATCGATATTCTTCAGGTTGTGCTCACGTGCACCACGGATTTTTATTTTGTCGATCATCGGTCTTTTCTGTTCTTGAGAATTATCTGTCCATCATCTGTTCTGCCATGTCGATCGCGGCAACCAGACTTGCAATGCTCGCTTTACCAGTTCCAGCCAAGTTGTAGGCGGTACCGTGATCGACGCTGGTACGCACGATCGGCAGGCCTAGGGTTACATTGACACCATCTTCGAAATGCAACAGCTTCAGGGGAATCAGCCCCTGGTCGTGATACATGCAGATCACCACGTCATGGCTGCCTTTGGCCGCGAAGTGAAACAGGGTGTCGGCGCTGTGCGGCCCGTCGGCAGCTATCCCTTCTGCTTGTGCTTGTTTGATCGCCGGGATGATCAGTCGCGCTTCCTCGTCGCCGAACAGGCCGTTCTCTCCCGCATGCGGATTGAGGGAGAGGACCGCCAATTTTGGTTGATCGATCCCGAACTTCTGGCGGAAGCTCCGCTCGGTGATGCGGATCGTCTCCAGAATTTCGGTGGTGGAGAGGGTTTGTGGCACATCCCGATAGGCAAGATGAGTTGTGACCAGACAGACCTTCAGTTTCTGTCCTGCGAGCATCATCACCACTTTCTCCACTCCGCAACGTTTCGCGAGCATCTCGGTGTGGCCTGGAAAACGAACTCCGGCGGCGTTGATCGCAGTCTTATTGATCGGGCAGGTCACCATCCCGGCGGCCGAACCATCAAGGCAACGGCTTATGCAATATTCGATGTAATCGGCCATCGCCCTCCCGCAGGCATGGTCCGGGTTACCGTATTTCAGCTGGCCGGCATCCAGCTGCGTGAGGTTGACCAGATCGATAGTCTGTCCCCCACAGGTTAATTCGTAGCTATCCCTCTGTTGCATGGTCGCTTCCAGATTGCAGGAAAAAATTGCGGCAGCTCGTTGCAACACCCCTAGGTCGCCGACCAGCTGCAGTGGATGCCGACGGTTGGCGAAGGCTCGTTCCAGCAGGGCCTTGATAAGCAATTCTGGACCGATCCCAGTTGGATCGCCCATGGTGATTAATAGTGGTTTCACATCTACCCTTTTCTGATTTGTAAAGGAGTAAGTTTAACCGAATTGGTTGCCTTAAAACAATAGTCGCTGTACAGATGCTGAGGTGGTGCGGGAAAATGCACCAAGGGAGGTTAATTCAGTTCGAGGAGATAGCCGATCACCCGCCAGCGGCCATCAAAGTCTTTGTACATCGTCACCTGCTCGCTGACCTCGGCACGGGTTTCGAAATCGGTTTTGAAGCGGACTTGCAGGTAGAGGCCATCGAGGGCTTTTTCAAAAGAGCTGGTGAAGCGATAGCCGGCCAGCTGACGATCAATGGTGCCGCCGAAGCGTTGGCGCTGATCGCGATAGATGAGTTGCCAAGGTTTCGGCGGCAATTGCCTTTGGAAATAGCGAGTTGTCGCGGCCCAGGCTTTGAGGGGTTGTTGCTGGTCGAGAAGGGTAACAAACTGCATCGCCTTTTCGATGATCGGCTTCTGCGTCGAATCGGGAATAATCACCGCTCCCAGTGTTGGGGTGACCAACCAATGCTGGCTGTCAGCAACAAACTGAGCAGTCAGGCAAAAGAGATTACTTTCTTCAGTGCCACGTTCAACGCATCACTTCCGGGCGGTAGCCTTCTTCCTCCAGCATCAGCAGGATTTCCTGAATGTGTCCGGGACCGCGGGTTTCCAGTTCGAGAATCACTTCCGCTTCTCCGAGTGGCAGCGACGATTTATGCCGGTCGTGGCTGACCTGGAAGATGTTGGCGCCGAGCTGGCTGAGAATCTTGGTCAGCTGCGCCAGGGCACCCGGCATGTCGATCATCTCCAAGCGCAGCTTCAGGTAGCGTCCCTCCGCCAGCATTCCACGTTCGACCACGCGCGACATAGTCTGGACATCCAAGTTGCCGCCCGACAGCAGGCAGACAGTTGTGCCTTTGTGGATGGCTTTGTGACCGAACAGCATTGCTGCGAGGCCGACCGCGCCGGCACCTTCTACCACCAGCTTGCCTCGCTCCATCAGGCTGACGATCGCCATGGCGATCGCCTCTTCTTCCACTGCTATGATTTCATCAATATATCGTTCCATGATTGGGAAGGTCAGTTCGCCAACCTGTTTTACGGCGATCCCGTCCGCCAGCGAATGACAACGGGTCGGAACCTTTATCGGGTGGCCTTTGCGGCGGGCCAGCTGTGCACTGGCCACGCTGGCCGCTTCGACACCGATGACTCGAACGCTCGGCTTTGTCTCGCAAACAGCCGTGGCAACGCCGGCGATCAGACCACCACCGCCGATCGGAACGATCAGGGTTTCGAGCTCCGGCAGGTCTTCCAGCAGCTCCAGCCCGAGGCTGCCCTGTCCGGCGATGATCAATTCATGGTCGAAGGCTGGTACGTAGAGCAGTTTAGTTTCTTCGGCTATCTGCTTGGCATAGTCGACCGCTTCATCAAAATTTGCCCCTTTGATTTCGACATCCGCTCCGTAATCGAGGGTTGCCAGTTCTTTGGCCAACGGAGTCCCTTCCGGCATAACCACCTTGCAGGGGCAGTCGTGCAGCCGGGCAGCATAGGCGAGACCTTGGGCATGGTTCCCCGCTGACGCGGTGATCACTCCGGTGGCCAGCTGCTGAGTTGGCTGCTGAGACAGGAAGTGATAGGCGCCGCGGATTTTAAATGATCCAGTGTGCTGAAGATTTTCGCATTTGAAATAAAGGGGGACGCCGAGGCTGTTCGAATAATAGAGAGAGTGGATCAATTCGGTTCTGCGAATCCGGTCCTGTAGATTTGTCGCGGCAAATTTGATTTGTTCCAGTGTTGGCATAACTTACCTCCGACATTCAAACTCAACAGTGAATAAAAGAGTAACATATAGTTTATTTTCCGCTTTCATCGAAGGTCAAAACAATAGCAATCGCTTCCTTGTCAGCCGTTTTATTCGTGATAAAGTTTTTCTGTAAGGGGCAACGGCAACAGGAAAGGAGGGATACCTATATGAAAGGTATCGCATGGGGTTTAACTCTAGCACTCGCCGTTTTATTGACCGCTTGCGCCACCTCCCCCGATAGGAGAATGCAGGCTCTGCATGATAAATTTGATGCCCACTGTCGCCAGCATGCTCTTGAGTTTGAAGCTGAGGTGGACGAAGGGGAACGCTATCAAGAATGCATGTCTTATTTTTATAATTCTGAACTGCATTGTCCCGATTGCGTTATTACTGATAAGCACCTTTCTGGCGATAAAAAATAGTAACTCATCTACGCCTTGCCCCTTTTGTTTTATGGCCAGGATCTCCGGTGATCGGAGAATGTCCAGGCCGCTTTTGGTTGGAAGTTTTTTTGTGTTAGAGTGTGCAACTTTTGGCCAAGGTTCCCATTTTGGGAAAGCCGCTTTAAGGACAAATTCTCATGCCGACACCTTCAACTGAAGAACCGCTGATTCCCCGCTTACTGGCCAGTAATGCGCTTCGCGCCAACCTGACCAAGCACATGACCCTAAATAAAATGGCTGATTCAAAGGCTTCGATGATCCTGACCGCCGCCTCTCTGGTGATCACGATCACCTTGACCCAGTACGGCAAATTGCCCATATTAACATCACTATTGCTGGTTGGAGCCAGCTTGCTGGCGGTGATTTTTTCCATTGTCGCGATCATCCCACCACTGCATGTCAGCGATCATACCAATTTGTTTTATTTCCGTTCGTTTGCCGAACTTTCAGAAGAGGAGTATAAGCAGCGCTTCAAAGAAACCATCATTGATCGGGAAAAGCTCTACGATGCCTATCTGCATGAAATCTATTATCTGGGGACTCATCGGTTGACGCGCAAATACGAGCTGATCAGAAACGGACTCTGGGCATTGCTGGGAGGTCTTCTGGCGGCAACCTTGTCGGTAATTTACTATCGTCTACCACTGTAGGCTGAGATTAAAACTGATCTATTGGAGACTAAGCGCCGGCCGAGGGATCTCCCGAACGGCTTTTTTGGGGGGTGTTTGTTTAGAAAGAGCAGTCCCAGCTTTTGATTGCCGCCAGATAGTTGTCCATGCCGTGGTCTTCGACCCCATCCAACCCTTTTTTCCCTATATCACTGACAATCCCATAGACAAAATCGAGGAATCGCAACCAGTAGCCGGAGTCGTTATAAATTTGTTTCTCTTCGGAGATGTAGAGGTAGGTACCGACATAGCTGTAGCCCATCAACCTCGAAGGGACAGGGGTAACAATGTCATTGTTGTT
Source organism: Malonomonas rubra (assembly GCF_003247215.1). Taxonomy (GTDB): domain Bacteria; phylum Desulfobacterota; class Desulfuromonadia; order Desulfuromonadales; family Geopsychrobacteraceae; genus Malonomonas; species Malonomonas rubra_A. Next base: position 44,403 of record NZ_QKAP01000094.1, read on the forward strand.
CTAAAAACGGAAAAATTTGTTCTTGGCCTCAACATTGAAAATTCGTGCTGTGGTCAATGACATGGTACGCGGCTGGCCGAAGTAAAAGGAAGGTCGTCATGGATCAGTTTGGCAGTCGCGACAGTTGCCATGACTCCGCCCCGACTGTGTACGGTTAAAAACAACGGCCGACGTCTAATGCTGCGTAGCTGCAAATATTTTTCAAACAGTGGCTGCCAGACATCGTTCGGGGTATTCAATAACCGCGATGAAATTCGCCGAGCAGAACTTTCTCAGAAAAGACATTGATGTTAGCGAGCCAGTCAGAAATAGATTTTATGTTCAATCAGCGCCGCCTGAGCACTGTTGCGGATCGTGCCGAATACAGAAGCAAATTCTGCATCCTCTGTTTGCAGGTCGGTCAAGATGGCTGTTTCGTCGGGGGTGTTATCCGATTTTTTCAGGTAGACCGCTTTTGCGATTCGCGCCATCCAGTAGGCCGTGGCACTGTTGATACTGGTTTGATAGGAATTGATCGTTGACATTGGCACCTCCATTTCCCGGGCGAAATATTTATGGAGGGACAATACGGATGGGCAATGTTTTCTTAATGAAAAAGCCTACTGTAGATTAGTTCCAAGTCAATAGAGTGAGCAAATGAAAGTGGGGCTGTGTAAAAAAAAAGCCTGCCGGTTACCTCCGGCAGGCTTTTTTTTTAACTATTGGGGCTGAATCTACATTGACCAGCAGTAATCATCTCCTTCTACTGCTTCAGTGGTGGCTGAAAGGAAGGAGCTGGCATTCGGGTCTTCAATTACTTCTGAGAGCCCGTGGTTGACAGACCAGCTGGTACCACAGACGCTACATTCGTAGACGCCTTCTGAAAACTGGTCGGAATGCAGATTGATCAGGTGAGGTTCGTGGTTGATACATACAGGACACTTCATGATGCTTCTCCTATGATAGATGTGTTTTAAATCCACAACTATTGGTTATTGATGCTTTGAAGTATACTCCTGTTAAAAAGGGTTACAAGCGTTTTTTTGTAAAAAAGCGTGATAAAACAGCATGTTAGCGAACGTTTCTGTTTTGCTGAGCAAATCAATGGTTTATATTTGATTCTCAGTTTATTAAGCAAAAATAAGGAAGGAGTGTAACTTTCTGGAATTAATGATTTAATCGGTTCTATTCAGTAGATTGTCAGTTTGTAAACGCTATGACTGAAAAAGTTGAAAAAGGGGAAAAGTTGAAGTTTTTTTTTAAATAT
>NZ_QKAP01000037.1 GCF_003247215.1 Malonomonas rubra
GGTAGTTCGAACCATCGTTTGCGTTATGACAGGTCAGTCAATCCATCGGCTGCTGATTACGCGGATCGCGCGCATCCTCGCCGATCGGATGGATAAACGCTTTGTGCTGATCATGACAAACATTGCAGACCTGATGCCCCTGCTTGAGCATTACCACATCGTTACTGCCATGCAACTGGTGGCAGTCGGTACAAGTTTCCCAGTTGCCATGTTTATGCAGACTCTTTTCCTGGCGGGCAAAGGTATCAGCGTGACAGTCACGACAGGCGGTACCGACATTGTTCGGCAGCAGCCCCGATCGATCACCAACATGCGGATCGTGACAGGAGACACAGGGATTCCCTTCCCCTTGAATGCCAAGATGGTTGTGCGCATAGTTAAAGCTAGCAAGAGCAGAAGCATGGCATTGCAGGCAGGTGTCGATCCCCTGTGCTTCGGCATGGCAGACCTGACAGTTTTGCTCACTGAAAGGAGCATGGCTGACCACACGAAGCAAGCTCGGCTTCTCCCCGCCATGCGGGTTGTGACAGGACAGGCAATCCACAGTGGTCAACTCGCGATCCAAGTGCTTACCGCGTAATCGCGAATTATCTTCGTGGCAGTCCAGACAGAGTCCGCTGCCGGCATCTTTCAGCAATCGATGGTCATCACCGCCGTGCGCCGCATGACAACTGCTGCACTGCCCTTCCGCAAAAGGCGCATGGCTCGCCGGATACTCTTTACGGCTCTCCTGGTGACATTCAAAGCAGAGTTCTCCCCCAACTCGCTGCAAGAGATACTTCTGCTCAGCGGCATGCGGTTTGTGGCAACTGGAACAGCGACCGTCACGAAGCGGCGCATGGAGCACCTTTTTGCCTGCAATAGCGGCAGCAAGCTTTTCGTGGCAAGTGAAGCAAAGTTCCTGCTCCCGCTGTAGCAGCAGCTTTTCATGCCGTGAAACATGCGGCGCATGGCAGGCCAGACAGTTTTTCACTGCGATCGGTTCGTGAACCACTTGCCCCTGAAAGGCGGCCGGATCATGACAGGTGTAGCAATCGGCCGCCAATCCTGCAGTTGCCCCGAAAAGAATGATCACCAGCCCGAAAAGGGGAATTTTCAACCGTGAAAAGAACATCATCGATCTCCTCCCTGGTGGCAGGAGCGGCAATCACCGTCAGCGAACGGAGCATGCTTTACCGGCAAGGTCAATGACGCATCCGGCCCGCCATGCGGGTCATGGCAACTTAAGCAGCTGTTACTACCGGGTGCTATTCCATTGTGGCTCGCGGCTAAACGTTGCGCATCTACGACATGGCATGTACCGCAGAGATCGACCTCAGATTGCCGCTGCCGACTCAACTGTGGTGCATGCGGATCATGGCAAGCACCGCAATTCCCCTCCATGGCCGGCGCATGGCCGAAGCCATTGCCCCAAAAGCGATTTACGTCGTGACAGCCGAGGCACAGATCGGGCTGCGGTTTCAGCAGGTAGCTGTCCTCGTCGTTGCCATGCGAATAATGACAAACCGTGCAGTTCTGATGCCCGCCAGGGGTTTCATCAAGCGGTTTTTGCGCGGCATGGCAATCGACACACAAAGATTTCGACTCCCGCGCCAACAGGAACGGTTGCAAGCTACCATGGGATTGATGGCACAGTTCGCAGCGCCCCTCCTTAAAGGGTTGATGCCGCGCCGTCTGCCGCTCGGTTTCGATGGTCCCGTGACACTGACTGCAACCTTCAGCGCCACTGCTGAGCAGAAGGGTCTGCGTATCGTTACCATGCGGATTATGGCAAGCGGAACAGTTCCCCGCGACAAAAGGACGATGCAGGCTGGGCAACCCAAGGTCCTCACCGACCACCTGATGACATTCGCCACACAGGGGGCGCTGCTGTTTGACCAGCACACGAGGCTGTTCGCTCTCATGCGGACGATGGCAGAGAACACAATTGCCATCAGCAACCGGCGAATGCGGGACACTCTGCTTCTTCGCCTTATCGGCATGGCAATCGCGGCAGAGGCTGTCGGCATCCTTGCGTAACAGGGTGGTTTGGCCATTTCCCGGCAGATGCGGCGCATGACAGGAAAGGCACTCCCCTTCTCCTGCCGGAGTGTGTACAGAACCGTCGTTCCCCGACGGGCTACCCGGTCCGAAGTATTTAAAGCTATGGCAGGCAAAACAGAGTGTTTGCGGATCGGCCTTGACTATCCCGAAGAAATCGCTGGCGTGCGGGCTGTGGCAGGCAAAGCAATCGCCGTCCATCACCGGCGCGTGAACCTTGTCCGCCTGGAATGCCGCCTGCTGCTGAGTATGGCAGCGGTAGCAAAGTGCTGCCGAGGTATCGGCAACGGCAAACGGCTGCGCGCTTTCGGCAGCGCCATGGCAGGAGGAGCAGTTTTGCTGCGCGACCGGTTGATGGGCGAAGTTCTTCAACAGGGTCGGCCAGTCGGATGAATGGACGCTATGACAATCGGAGCAGCCCTGTTCGACCGGATATCCGCCATGCTTCTGAACGAAATCCTTTTTGCCGACGGCATGACAATCCCGGCACAGAGCGGTCTCTTCCTTGATCAGCAACTTCGCCACTTTGGAACCATGGGTTTCATGACAGGTCCGGCAACCTTCTTTTAGTGGCGCATGGATATACTGACGCTGGAATCCCTTCTGGTCATGACAGGTAAAACAAAGCTGCTCCTCCGGCTGCTTGAGCAAATTGGCATTCGGCCCGTTATGTGGCAGGTGGCAGGCATCGCAGCGCCCCTCACCGACCGGTGCGTGATGGCGGGAGTTTTCCGTCAACTGCTTTGCCAAAGGCTGATGACAGGGGAAACAGAGGCGCGCATCCTCCTGTTTGAGGTAGGCACCACCGATCAACCCGTGACTTCGGTGGCAACCGGCACAATCGCCCGTTTTCACCGGCTTGTGAACGACATTCTGGCTATAGAGCTGCTGGTACTCGCTGTGGCAATCGAGACAGGACTTGCCACCTTTTTTCGGAGCCGCCCCGGGGGTGCAAGCTTGAAGCAAGGCGACCAGCAAGAGCCACAGAATGACACCCTGCCCTTTTAGCACGACTCTCTGGTTCATGTTGCGCTCTCCTCCAGGAGTTGCTTGCGTAACGATTTCCAGTTTTGATCATTAACCTTGATCGAAGAGCGCTCCCGCAGCAGCCGCACGAGGTTCGCACGGATATCATTGAAAAACTGCTGCTCAAGTGATTTGATTATCATCTCACGGACCTGTTCTAAAGGCATCAATTTTGTCTCTGCTGCGCGGACCACTTTAATGAAGTAGGTATTGGGGCCATCAACGACAGTCGTAATCTGACCGGAAGAAAGCTTTTTTACCGCTTCCTGTATGACGGGCTTCAAACGGGCCAACGGCTCTTTCTTGATCGGCACACCGGATGGCGAGATCGGCTCCATAACACTGAAGAACTCCGCGCCATTTTTCATTTTCATGGAGATCCGTTCGGCCAACTCGCGCTCATTGGTCGTGACCTGGGCATATTCAAGCAACCCCGCCTGCGAAAACTGCTCGCTGTTTTCCCGGTAAAAGGCTTCGATATCGGCATCGGTCACTTTGACCTGGGGACGGATCACCGTATCTTCGAACTCCTTGATCAAACGATACTTCCGGTAAAAATCGTAGGTATATTTCAGTGGCGGAATCTGTTCATAATGTCGATCCAACGACGCCTTCTCCGTCAGCACCTGGACGAGAATATCGTTGACCACCCGATTTTTCGAATTTTCTAAAGCTTCCGCTTCGCGCTGGGCATGACCTCTGCTTTTCTGGGTCTTCTTTATTGAAGCGAACACGAAGCTCGCCGGGATCTTCAGGTCGCCGATCGTAATGGCTATTTTTTCCGCATCTTCCTTCCCCGGGCCCTCAGGACCGATACCATCAATCAACGCCTGATCGACGCTGACCTGATATTCACTTTTCAGCCGATCAAGCAATTCCTGGGTCAACTCGTTCTCCTGCTGCTTCAGGCTAGAACGGATCAGGTTCTGCTTCAAGCTTTCGAAATCCTCATCACTGCCATCCTGCCGTTGTTTCACCTTGAGAAAATACCAGGCATGCCCGTAACGAACCGGCCCGCCTGCTTCCCCCGGTTTGAGCTGCAAGGCAACCGCACGTAGTTCTTCAGGAATTCGCGTGTAACGCATCGGCCCGGTCGAATCCAGCTGCTCTGCTATATCGGCCAGTCCGGCAGCATCCGCCAACTGATCAAAGGCCTCCCCCTGCGCCATGAACTTTTCAATGGCGGTTGCCTGCTCCTGCTCCTGAACAGCAATCATCTGCATATCGAGGATCGGGGTATATTCCTGCAGATAAGCTTGCCAGAGCTCTTCGCGCGACGGGATCACCTTGTGCGCGTCAACCTCCTCGGCTTTCAACTGCATCAACGCGCGGACCTTGAGAAAGACATCCAGTTTTTTCTTGTAGCGCGGATTCTCGAACAGCTGCATATCGCTCGCCTCTTGGGCCAGCAATATAAAATCGATAAAAGGGTCTACCGATTCGTGAACCGCCATCCCCGGATCTTGCCATTCCTGCCACCAGTGGCGATAATCCTGTTCAGTAAATTCTTGCCCGTTGATCTGAACCAGATATTCGCCCCCCCAGAAGGCCGTTGCATCGGCAACCGGAAGGCCAAGCAACAAAATGCTCAATAAAGCAAGGTAACTTTTAATACAACTCAGCGACATGTAACTCCCTTACTGAACCAATCGTTGATAATTTCCCGTGACATTTTTTCGATTAGCCCACTGTTGGTCGTCACCACCCCGAAGTGCATCACCTTGCGATACTCATCGCCGCGGCGTTGATGGACACTGTTCAGCAGCAATTTACCACTGCGGGCATCATACATATCGATGTAGAGCGAAAGCAGAGGGATCCTACGCCCACCTCGCTGGCTGTACGACCCGGCCTCAACGATACGCCCCTGGATAACGGCGTCAATGTCGAGCTGATTTTCCAGTGCCGCGTAATGTTCCTTGTACAACAAATTGCCGGGCAACAACCGCTGCCGCAACAGAAACATGCCAACATCCCCTTCCTGCACGGTATTGAACGCTTTACTCTGAATCAACTGGGAAGCGAACATTCGACCGGCCAGCAACGTCAGTTCGCTCTTTTGCGTCCAGTTTTCAAATGGCAACACTGCCACATTGCAGATGTTGGTATCGGCATCGGACATCAGTCGAGTCTGCAGCCGCTGATTTCCGGCGCAACCGACCAAGAGCAGGAGCACGCCAGCCCAAAGGATATGCAATCGAGTCATCTTCAACATCAGAAGTCCGGCACCCAGGATTTCACCTTCTGCTCCTCGACCTGCTCATCAACTTCGACCAGACGGATTTTCTGCCGCGTGATCCGCAACCGGTTACCGAGCAGATCCTCGCCACTTACGCTCAGGTAGGCTTCAATCTCACCAGCAATCGGCGTAAATTCAAGTTGCGCCGGCAGCTGTTTCCCTTCCCCCCGGGTCAGCAATTGCCCTTTCATCGAGCGCAGATCGGCCTGCCAAGAGGTCAACGGGAACTCAAACAGCCCGCCAGCTGCCAGATTCAGGTGCGCCTTCCCGCCGGAATAGGTAATGCGTCCCTTGACTTTCGGAGTCGAACTCTGCAGCACCACGCGCTGGCTATCAGACGAGCGGTTGCCGGCTAAATCCCAAACCTCTAAAGTAAGATCGTAAACCCCGTTCGCCAGCTTGGCTCCGTCAGATCCGCGTCCTTCCCAGACCATCCGCTCCGGCAGATCCCCTTCGTGCTCTTCATAGACCTCGGGTTCACCGTCTGCTCTTTTGATTTCGAGCGCCCAGCCGGCCATTGGCCGCAGGTTATCGAGCCGCGGCAGAATCAGCAGGTGATCGCGAAACGCTAAGCGCTGACCGATTTTGACCCCCTTCTTGATCTCCATGGTCAAGCCGGGCGGACGATTAATGACCTCGAAGCTGGCGACCGACGTTATCCGCTCGACGGTCCGTTCCCGCCCCCACTCGAAGCGCAGGTCAACCTTGTAGGTCCCATTTTCCCGCGGAGCAAACCATTCGCCGACATAACTATCGGTCTGCCGGTCATATTGCAGGTAGCTTTTGCCCGCCTCGCTTTCGGCGGCAATCAGGGTCGGCCGCTGTCCGAGGAACTTCACCTTCAGATTTGCCCCGACCACCTGCCCGCCCTGCACATAGCCGGGCGACAAATGGAAGCCGAGTAGCTGATAATCACGGCTTTCCGAAGCCTCGGCCTGATACGCCAACTTCACCAATGGCTGCAAGGTTTCCTTCAACAACGGCCGGACCAGCTCAATGACCGTCTTCGGCTCACCGATGCCGAGCATGCGGACCTGTTCCTGGGCGCTGGTCGCGACCGAAGCGGCCCAGACCGGCGCGCCATCTGTGGTATCCAATGCGGTAAAGGTGATACCGATCGTCGGTTCCTCTTCCTGCAGTTCGGCGATGGTGCCGATGACAACCAGCGGCACTTCGAACTCGGCACCAATTTTCTTGACCAGATAGCTATCGAGATAACGATAGGTCCGTACCTTGTTGCGGGCCATGAACAATTTCACGTCACTACGCGAAACCAGCTCGACCCCCAACTGTTTAAGACTGGTCTCAACCGCCTTGGTGAAGCCGAGGTTGATACCGTTCTCCCCCTTGCTGAGGTCAGCCATAGGCATCAAAACGATTTTCTGCGCTGCTGCATTGCCTACGACAAACAGCAGAAAAAGCAGACAGCCAAAACCAATCGCGGCCGATTTATTCAGGATCCGACACGGAAGCAAACCATTATTCTCCAGACAGGGTCGCCAACAGTTTCTTCGCCAGTTTGAAGCTGACCTGGTTTACATCTTCACTGGCGAAACCGAACAGCCGATCGACAGTGCGATAGCCGGTCTCGCTACCGGTCGCCTGCCAAATGATCTGCCCGGTCTTCACATCGATCAGCCGCAAGGTCACGGCAATCACCGGGTAAGAATAACTGCCATTCTGCTCCTCGCTGAAATCTTCAATCGCCCCGGCAAGATAGGCCTGAACATTCAACTCCTGTCCGAGCCGCATGGCGGTGGCCTGGTCGAGCGTATCCTGCTCTTTCTGAATCAACTCTTCGCGCAGGAAACGTTGCGCCTCCCCTTTTTCCACCACTTCGAACAATCCCCGGCTGAGGATTTCCGTGGTCACCACATCGGAAAAACGCATTTCAGCATATTTGGTATCGGTATGATTGGCAAACGGCAGCACCACAACCCGTTTGACATAACCGAGCCCGAGACTTTCGGCGGCGTAGTAATTCGGCGGCGAAGCACAGCCACTCAACAGGCCAACACAGAGAGTCAGAACCACCAATCCGTATTTCAGCACGATAAACCTTCCCCTTTGTTCGTTTCCGGCAAGCCGGAAAAAGCCTCTGACAAGCGTCAGAAAATCATATTAAAAGATGCGTTGATGTTCCAGCCGTTTCCCTCGTCCGCAACCATGTAATTCGCGGAAGACTGCATCGACAGGCTGCGACTGATCAGCCAGCTAAGCAGCCCATTGTACTGCTGGCTGGTGTCATCGCCAAAATCAAACGAAAAACCGAACTGCGATTGCAGCTTGCGACTCCAGATCCAGTTCGAGCTGCCTGACAGCGAAGAGGTGTCCTCCTCCAGATCGCCATCGAAGCTCAGATTGAACAACAGCATGTCGGACGGCCGATAACCAAACGTGACACCGTAGGTTTCCGAACGGGACGTTTCCCCGTCACTTGAATCGGATTCTGTGTAGCTGAGACTGGTATTCAAATCGGTTTTCGGTGATAGATAGGCCGTGGTGTTAAAGGTCGCACCAAAATTGTTGGTCTCGCTCCCGGCCAGATTATCTTCACTCTGCGACCAGTTGGTCGACAGGCTGGCGGTCAGATCGGGATAAATTGCCGCGTTCAGGGTTGAATGAACGGCATCGGTAGTTTTATCCCGCCCATCATCGGAGCTGTTATCCGAATGCGTGTAGCCAAGGGAGAAGTTCACCGAGGATAAAGGCTGGGTGGCCATCGCCACCGAATAGGAACGATTGGTCTGATCTGCCGAATTGTCCGAGGAGTCAGTATTTTCAGAAACCCCGAAAGAAAAACCGACCTTTTCGTTTAACCGGTAACTGCTGATCAGCGACTGGTTCAGCTGCACCGTATCGCCCGAGTCGAGTTGGGTCTCAGCCCGGCGCAAGCTGTAACTGACCGTCCAATTGTCGGAGAGGCGGACAGAGCCGTTGAATTGCGTCTGCAGCGTGGTGGTATCGCGGCTCCGGCCCGGCTCGAAAGTACTCGCCTCGATCTCGGTCACATGAGCCGCCGCCGGGAAAGTCGAGTTGGTTTTGACCGCGACCATCAAATATTTCTGCTTGGCTCCGGTCGGGAGTTCAAACCGGACCAGCTGACGGTCATTAATATCGAGCGGAAACGTCGGGCTATTGGACAGATAGGACCAGTTCTCGCCATCATCACTTTGAAAGACCTTGAAGGTCAATTGTGTGTTGTCGCCATTCAGCTCCCGGTCGAGATAAAGCTCCAACCGCCGGATATCCTCCCGATCGACCTGAATTGCAATCTTCCTGACTTCGAAACGGTTATCAAAAACATCGACACCGGCCGAATTGCTTTTGTCCCCATCGATCAATGCCAGGTTTGTCGCCAGCAGGCCATCGACATCCGTCGTGTTCGTCAAAGCCCCGAACTCTGCCTGAGTACCGAACAGGCCGGATGTTGACGGATAAACGATGTAAATCGGCGCCACCGAGCTGACTTCATTTTCAGTTGTCTGATACTGCTGAGAGGCCGCAATGGTCACCCGCCCCTGCCAGAAGGTCTGTGCGTAGCTGACCTGCGCGGTCTGGTCAAGATTTTCGGTCTCGCTGTTCTGGATGTCATCCGTCGTCAGGGAGTGCCGCACATCGTAAAGGAAATCGAAGACGCTGTAACCGTACTCGATGCTGGCACCGCTGGTTTGCGTGTTGTTATCGATCTGCTTCGGTTGGCTGTCGTCGGTCGAGAAACTCTGATTGAAATAGAAGCGCACGCTCGGCCACCGCTCCATTTGACTACTGAGATTCACCCCCCAGGCATCGGTGACTCGTTCTGGGGTCCCTTCCTGCTCCGATCTGCTCTCGGACGCGTTCAAATTCAACGAGAACAGATCACTACGGGCATCAAACGAGAGACTCGGGTTCAAACTGCGGGTTTCGGTCCCCTCCGAGGGGAGGGTCTCGCTGTAGCGCACCGACCCGGAAAAGGCCATCGCCGCGCTCAGATCTTTCATGTAGGTCAAGCTGTAACTGTGGTTCAGTTGACTGGTGCTATCGACGGCATCGCCACCATTTTCGCGGTAATTCCAATTGCCGATAAAACCGAACGGATCGCCCGCATAACCCACGCCACCGCTGCCGAGCAGCAAACACAGCAGGCTACTCAGCAAGATCAGAGATTTTATGTATCGGTTAGCGGGCAACATAAATTCCAGTACATCACAAATCAGTTGATCAGCAGATGCGGCCCGCCGTGACAGGACACGCATTTCGGAAATTTCTCATGCATCCCGAGATCATGTGGCTTAAAGTGACAGGTCTCACAAGCTGGCACCCTTTTATGCTGACTTTTGTGGCAATAAACACAACGCAGCAAACCATGCTTGGTGGTCGTTTGCGCCAGACGTTCCGCGGGACTGGGATGACAGGCAGAACATTGCTCCGAACCCAGGTTGTTCAGGTAAACGACCTTAAGTGGCGAATGGGGCCGATGGCACTGTCGACAATCAGCATACGTCTGCCCCGCCAAATGCGCTGCATGGCACTCCAGACAGTTCAGGAACTGTCCGTGTTCCAGGTGACAGTCTTTACAGTCGAGAACGCTGTGATTACTCGGGTAAGCCAGCAATTCCCCCCCCTGCTTGGGGTGGCAACCGCTGCAGGCCGGCGCAACCCGCGCGGCGTGACTGAAATCGATTTGCTTCGGCCGGTGCGGATTGTGACACCCCAGACAGCCGCCGGCCTTGAAATGCTCATTTTCCGCCGGATCGTGACACAGCGAACAGGCCGGAATGGCATTGGCGCCACGCGGCGGATGTTCCCGATGACATTCGATGCAGGTCACCGCATCCCGGTGCTTGCCGCCAAACTCCTGCACCACCGCGATTACATCGGCATGGCACATCTGGCAGTCATCCGCCTCAAGTAGCGGGGCCTCCAGAGCTAGGGCCGAAACAACCCCGAACAACAGTAGGACCAGGATCAGCAAGCTGGTGATCGTTTTTTGCATCTCCATGACTTACCCCGCCGACCGTTCGCGGTTCCGCTGATCATCCGTTTCTCCCGGAACTTCTATATCGAGCGGCTCGCCACGCGTCTTCAGCATGGCAGGCAACAGCTCCTCTTTACGCAAGCGCTCGGCAACTTGATAAGCGTCCAGCGGGTCGCGGTAGGGACCAACCAACACCTGGAACCATTCACCGCTCTTCGCCCGTTCCACGCCACGAGTCATGGCCGGATAATCTTTCCGCAGCAGCTGCAACGCCAACAGATCCGTCTCTTGTCGATCTTTGGTCATGGCTGTCAGGATGACGAACTCGTCAGCGCTATCCAGAGCGATGGGATCTTTTAACTTCCTGATCCGCAAAAGGTTTTTCGGCGGAGCCGTCTCAGTGACGCTTTTAACCGGCACCTCCGGCTCGACCTCAGTCTGGCCTGCCGGCTGCTCCTCCCCGCCAAACCCTCTCCGACTGACAAATTCAAACACCTGCAGTCGGTGGTTGAAGGTATCGGCAACAACCACCCGTCCGTTCCCGTCAACGACGATATCGCTCGGATAATAAAACCAACCGCGCCCACCGCCGAGGCCGCCGACCTCAAAAAGATATTCTCCGGTTTGCGCGTAAATCGACAGGGTGTGCCGCTGGTAATCGACCAGATAAACCCGTTGCCGAAAATCATCGACGGCAATGCCGCGGGGCCGCGACAATTTTCCCGGTTCGCCACCTTTTTCGCCAAACTTGTAAAGGTAACGTTCGCGCTGGTCATAAACATAGACCCGCCCCATCGCCTCACTGAGCAGGTAGAGATTGCCATCGATGCCACGGTCGATCGCCAGAATCGGCGCTTTTTCATCGATCCCCAGGATCTCGTCGTGCGGTTCGATCCAGCGTAGGAATTCCCCCTCAGGACTGAGCACCATAACCCCGGTACCGTTGATACCGACGGCATAAATGGTTCCATCATCCGCGACAACCAGATCGAGGGGAGAAAAAAACTTATGATCGGGAAAATAAATTTCCCGCACCGGTAAAAAAGCCATATCGTAGATAGCGATATGCGGTCTCGGTTCTTCGGTGCTTGCCCCGACGCAGGCATAGAGAAGCCCGTTTTTGATATAGGTTTTGCTGATGCTACGGAGCCCGCGACCGGAACCGATCGACAGATAAGGGAAGTAGTCCGGAGTCAGGACCACCAGTTTGTTCTTCTGCGGGCTGGTGACATAAAGCTCATCCCCTTCCCGATCATAGCTGACTCCGGAAGGGAAGCGTAGCGGAGCGCCGCTTTCGTCTACCGCCAGAACCTCGACAGAGCGCATCGCCTGAATCGTTTCTGCGGCCCGAACGAACTGCGGTGCACATAGAATCACACCACAGATCAGCACCAGCCAAACAGCGACTGTTTTATATGTGTTCTCCCCGGTATACAACAAAAGCTCCACCAAATTACAATTTCCGACGGCTTCAGCAAATCAACCAACGCTCCATGGCGATCTGCCGAAAAACAACTAACCGGCGGCCTGTTTCCGTCCAGCCGCCCCAGAAACTCATGAAAATCCCAACAAAAGGAACATTTTTTAGATATGACCGATGATAATATCGGCAATAAACATTACATCCAGAACTTAGCGATGCTCCCAATTTATCCAGTTGAGCCTTCTTAATCGGCCAGATCGATAGCCAGGGCGTACTCATCGCAATCCGGAAATTTAACACATTTCAAACATGCGCCCCAGATCTTCTGCGGCAATTCTGATTTTTCAATATCAGAAAAACCGAGTTTCTTAAAAAAATCAGGTTGATAAGTCAACGCAAAAACCCGTTTCAAGCCCAGCTCCAAAGCTTCCTTCAAACAGGTGTCGACGATCTTACGGCCGATCCCTTTGCCACTTTGCCCTTTGGCCACCGCCAAAGACCGGATTTCTGCCAGATCCTCCCAGCAGATGACCAGTGCTCCGACCCCGAGCACCATGCCGCCCTCTTCGTAGACGTAGAACTCGCGAATATTCTCATAGATATCTGCCAGTGAACGCCCCAACAGCTGGCCAGTATTGGCATATTCAAGCAACAGCTGGTGAATGGCGCGAGCATCCTGAATTCGTGCGGGTCGCAGCATAAAAAGCTCCTGTCAGGCAATCCCCTTCGAACGCCCGATCAATTCGCGGGCATGCTCCAGGGTACGTTCTCCAATATGGGCACCGCCGAGCATCCGAGCCATCTCCTCGACCTGGGCCTCATCATCGAGCAGCTGCAGCCGGGTGCTGGTACGCCCACCTGCTTCACTTTTCGCCACCTGATAGTGCCGATCAGCAAATGCCGCCACCTGCGGCAGATGGGTGACGCAGAGTACCTGCAACTGCTCGCCGAGTCGACTGATCTTCTCACCAACCGCGGTCGCGGCCTCGCCGCCGATACCTGCATCAACCTCGTCGAAAATCAGCGTCCGTACTCCATCCCCTTCCGGAGCGCTGCGCTTGAGCGCCAGCATGATCCGTGACAGCTCGCCACCGGAGGCGATTTTCGCCAGCGGCTGGGCAGGCTCCCCTGGGTTGGCGGCCAGATAAAATTCGCCATGCTCCAGCCCGTCGGCAGCCGGTTCCGGCAAGTCAAACAGACGCATCTTAAAACGAGCTTTCGGCATCGCCAGATCGGCCAGCTCGGTTTCGACCGCAGCCGCCAACTGCTCGGCGGCTTGCCGGCGCTGCGCGCTTAGCTCCCGCCCAAATGCCAGCACCCTGCCGAGCGCCTTCTCAAGTTGTTTCTGCAGCAGATCACGATGCCCTTCTACGTCGCTTAGCGTTTCCAGCTCGGCTTCTATCTTCTCCTGATAGGCGACCAGCTCTTCCAGGGTTGGCGCGTATTTACGCTTCAGACCTGTGAGCAGCGAGAGCCGTTCTTCAACCTGTGCCTGCCGCTGCGGTTCGAAATCGAGCTTGTCGGCATAACCACGTAACTCTGCGGCAACATCCTCAATATTGAACAGGCTGCTGCGCAATGTCTCTGCCAAGGGAGCCAGCTGCGGGTCGATCGACTGCAACCTTTCCAGCTGCTCCGCGACACTCGACAGCTGGGCGCAGACCGCCTGCTGCCCGCCGTACAGGATGTCGTAGCCGCCCGAGGTGGCGGCAGTCAGCTTCTCAGCATGCTGGAGCAGGGACCGCTCCTGCTCCAGCTCGGCATCCTCGCCGACAATCAGCTTGGCACCGGCCAGCTCCTGCTGCTGAAAGCTGAGCATATCGAGCCGCTGCTGGCGTTCCCGCTCGGCCAAATTCAAATCGTCCAGCTGCTTGCGCAACCCCTGACAGGCCTGAAAAGCTTGCCGATAGTCGTTGAGGGGTTGCTGTAGACCGGCATAATCATCAAGTAGCATCAGGTGGGTTTCTGTGCGCTGCAGGTTCTGATGCTCATGCTGCCCGTAAATATTGACCAAGCGGCTGGTCAGGTTGCGCAACTGCCCGAGCGGCACCGCCGAGCCGTTGACAAACACTCGGTTTTTCCCAGATCGCGCGACGATCCGACGCACCAGCAGTTCATCGTCGTTCTCCAGCCCCTGTTCGGTCAACAGCTGGCGAACCGCCGTCTCGCCGCTCAGGTCAAAAACCGCTTCGACACTCGCCTCATCGCAACCAGCCCGAATCGCCTCACCCCGCGCCCGACCACCTAGCAGCAGGTTGACCGCGTCGATGATGATCGACTTGCCGGCCCCGGTCTCGCCAGTCAGGACGTTGAAGCCATGCCCGAACTGCACATGCAGATTTTCGATGATGGCGAAGTTCTTAACGATAAGGTCGGTAATCATGACATCCGCAGCAACGGGAATTTAGCGCTCGCCCCAACTCAGCTTGGTGCGCAGAATTTCAAAGTAATCCTTGCTCGGGCTGTTCACCAGACGGGTTCGGGCTTCAGAACGCCGCACTTCAACCACATCCCCCGGCAACAGCTTGCGCCCGACTTGGCCATCGGCGGTGAAAAACACCACGTCATCCTCGAAGTTGACCTTGATCTCAATCACTGAGTTACGCCAGACCACGATCGGCCGATTGGTCAGCATATGGGGACAGATCGGCGAGACAACCAGACAGTTGATCTCAGGGAAAACAATCGGCCCGCCGGCGGCCAGACTGTAACCGGTGGAACCGGTAGGCGTGGAAACGATCAACCCATCCGCCTTGAAGGAGCTCAAGTGCCGACCATCGACGCTGGTCTCCATATCGATAATCCGGGCCAGCGCCCCTTTGTTGATCACTACATCATTGAGCACCGTATATTTGCCGACCACCTCACCATTGCGATGAATCAGCGCATCGAGCATCATCCGATCGGAAACATTGAAATTGCCCTCAATCAGCAGATCAAGCATCGCCGGCAGCTCATCACGGGTCACCTCAGTGAGAAAGCCGAGACGCCCCAAGTTGACACCGAGGATCGGCACATTCCGTTCCCCAACCTGCCGCGCCACCGAAATCAGGGTACCGTCCCCGCCCAACACGATTACCAGATCAACCTGCGCCGGAATATCTTCTTCAGCAAAACCGACAATTTGCCCGACCTGCTCGGCCAGGCTGTCCTCAAGCAGGACCTCGATATTTTCGCGCTTGAACCGCTCGCAGATCATTAGCGCAAGCTGTTCGGCATCCGGATGATTTTTCTTGGCGTAAACCCCGACTTTTTTCAGCATGACAGTCATCCCGAAGAGAAATATGTCGTCGCCTCGCGGCCACAATCGTCCATCTAATGAAACCTCAGACAGATACCATATACGACCCTTTAAGTCTATCAGATTCAAAGACTTAGAGAGTTGTTATGATTGCCCGCTGCATGCTACATTGAGCCACCCTACTGACAACGGAAACGATAATGGACCTGTTTGAACAATCAGCACAAACAATCAGCAACACCCCACTAGCAGAGAGAATGCGTCCGCACTCCCTCGACGAGGTGGTCGGCCAGCAGCACCTGCTCGGTAAAGGCAAGCTGCTGCGCCGCCTGATCGACAACGACCAGCTCTCTTCGGTGATTTTCTGGGGACCACCCGGCACCGGCAAAACCACGCTGGGACAGGTAATCGCCGGTACTACCAAGAGCCGCTTTGTTTTCTTTTCCGCGGTACTTGGCAGTATAAAGGAGGTCCGCGAGATAGTCGCCGAAGCGAAACAGCAGCGCGCCTACCACGGCCACAAGACGATCCTGTTCGTTGATGAAATCCACCGCTTCAACAAGGCCCAGCAGGACGCCTTTCTCCCCTCGGTGGAAAAGGGTGAAGTGACGCTGATCGGCGCCACCACAGAAAATCCCAGCTTCGAGGTCAACTCGGCGCTGCTCTCCCGGTCGCGGGTGTTCGTCCTCGAACCGCTCTCCAGTGACGACCTGAAGACCCTGTTGCAGCGTGCCCTGACCGACCAGCGGGGGCTCGGCGAACGCAATCTCACGCTTGATGAAGACGCCCTCGAGTTTCTCGTTCAGCAGGCCGACGGCGACGCCCGCATCGCCCTCGGCGGTCTGGAGGTCGCTGCCTCGGCGACCAAGGAGCGGATCACGCTGGAAACGGTCCAAGAAGCGGTGCAGAAAAAAGCGCTGCTCTACGACAAGGGAGCCGAAGAACACTATAATGTCATCTCCGCCTTCATCAAAAGCATGCGCGGCTCGGACCCGGACGCCGCCCTCTATTGGCTGGCACGGATGCTGGAGGCGGGCGAAGACCCGCTGTTCATCGTCCGCCGGATGGTGATCTTCGCCTCCGAGGATGTCGGCAACGCCGATCCGCGCGCGCTGCAGATCGCCCTAGCGGTGCAGCAAGCAGTCCACTTCGTCGGTCTGCCGGAAGCGCGCATCAACCTGGCCCAGGGTGTCACCTACCTGACCACCGCGCCGAAGAGCAACGCCAGCTACGTCGGCCTCAACGAGGCGCAGTCCGAAGTGCGCAAGTCGGGTGCCCTGCCGGTACCGAAACATATCCGCAATGCGCCGACCAAATTGATGAAGGAACTTGATTACGGCAAGGGCTACAAGTACGCCCACGATTTTAAAGGGGGCGTCGCCGACCAACAACACCTACCAGAGCAACTCCTCGGCCGCAAGTTCTACCGCCCGACCGAACGTGGCTACGAAAAGATGATCGGTGAACGAATGGAGTATCTGGAAAGTTTAAAAAAGCCGCTTGAGGAAAAGGGCTGATGAAGCAGTTGCTGGCAGCGATTCTTATGCTGTTGCTTGCGAGCGGTGAGATGCTTGCCGACGATTGGGGGCCGTGGGAGATGCCGGCGCAATCAAAGAAACCGCAGGTAGCTAACCAAGGTCCTCTTCAGTTGGCAGTGAAATTTTTCCAGAGCCACCTCTCGCCCGTCGACGGGCCACGCTGCCCGATGTACCCGACCTGCTCGGCTTACGCGCTGCAGGCACTCCGCAAACACGGTCCGCTGTTTGGCACTTTCCAGACCGTCGACCGCCTTTACCGCGAAGGGGACGTCGAACACGAGCACACCCAACCGATTAACAAGTGGGGTTACGTCAGATTTCATGATCCGCTGCAGAACAACGATTTCTGGCTAAGATAGCTGTCAACCGTTCCCCCACAGACTGCTCCGGCGAAAAAAAGTCCCCCCCATACTCAGACCTCTCAAAGGGGATGAGCAAAGGTCAAGCCTTCCAGAAAATAAATTCGTCGGTCACAAACTGGCCATTGGTAGCAGCTTCAACTTCCAGCCGGTATTGCCCAGCCGGCAGGTTGCTAGTCGGAATTAAATAGCCCCCGACAAAAGGCCATGCTCTGGTCATGAGCTGCCTCCCGTTAGGCAAAACCAGCGTTGTAACTACCTGAGCATCCTTGATGACTTTCCCCCGAGAATCGCAGACAAACAGCATCTGTTGGTTTGGCACATGCTGAGACTGTCTTCGGCTTAACTCCCCTAAATCCATCTCCAACAAAGTAACCTGATAATCCTCACTCGACCTCACTTCCAGGCTTTCCTCTACATTGAGGTCGGTCGGATCTTCACTTGGAACGACCAAAGCATCAGCGGGGCAATAAATCGAGGTGGCAAAAAGCAATGAACATAAGAGCTGAATAATTTTTTTCATGACATCCTCTTCTCAGTTATGACTCATGTTTGTTGCCTTGAGCGACAACTCTGTGAATTTTATTGATGCAGTGAATTCTCTCCGAACATTCTTAACCTAACCTTAAGATGCTAAAATTTTCCGGCCAAAATTTAAGATAACGTTAAGTTTACAGGCAGAAACTGTTCTCATACCAGCTTGCGGCTAATTTAGGCGAATCCCCAGCAAAGCGGTTGACTCTATCACCGCTAAAATTATGTGGAAGGTATCTGACGCTGTTGAGAATAAAACAGCCGCCGGGAGAATCGGGGTTAAACATGATAGAATCAGCAGTAACAAAGAGGACGCAAACGATGAGAATTCTCCTGGTTGAAGATGACAGGATGATCGGTTCGGCCGTGCAACGAGGCTTGTCCATCGATGGTTATAGTGTCGATTGGGCCCAAAACGCCACCGATGCCGAACTGGCGCTCGGAACAACCAGCTATGACGCCGTCCTGCTTGACCTGGGACTGCCGGACAAGTCTGGGTTGGAGGTTCTCTCCGACCTGCGCCGCCAGGGCAGCCAGGCGACCGTGATCATCCTGACGGCACGGGATGCCGTAGCGGACAGGATTTCCGGACTTGATGGCGGTGCGGACGACTATCTGGTTAAACCCTTTGATCTGGACGAGTTGAGCGCCCGCCTGCGGGCAGTACAGCGGCGCCGGTTGGGCCGCGCCGAGCCGCTGCTAGTGCAGGGTGAGTTGGAGTTGAACCCGGCCTCTCACTGCTGCCGCTGGAAAGGCCAGAGTATCCCGCTTTCAGCTAGGGAATTCAGTCTGTTGCAGACTTTGGCGGAACAGCCCACATTGGTTTTTTCACGATCCCAGCTGGAGGACTCGCTTTACAGTTGGGACGGAGAAATCGAAAGCAACGCCGTCGAAGTTTATATTCATAACCTGCGCAAAAAACTCTCCGCCGAGCTGATCAGAACGATCCGAGGCGTCGGCTATACCTTAGGTTCGGTGCAATGACCTCGATCCGTCGCCAACTGCTGCGCTGGCTGCTGATCGGTCAGCTGGTCGCCGTTATTCTGTCTTCAGCGCTGACCTATTATTACGTTCGAGGTGAATTGGCCGGCCTGTTCGATGACCGACTCCGACAGCTCGCCTACAGCGTACCGATACTGGGAAGCTATCAGCTGCCGCCGATATCGAACAGCCTGAAAGACAGTGATGCCGATTTCGTCATTCAGGTTTGGCTAGCCGATGGGGAACAAATCTTATATCTCAACCGGAAAGAAGGTGCCCCGGTCAGAGCGACGGAAGGGTTCAGCACTCACTTTTCCGGAGGCATGCTGTGGCGAAGTTTCGGCCTGCAGCGCAATGACCGCTTTGTACAGACCAGCCAACCCTATTCCGACCGGGTCGAGATGACCACAGAGGTTGCGTTGGGAGCGATCACCCCGGTGCTGTTACTAATAATTGTTCTTGGCGTGCTGGTGTGGATCAGTATCGGCCGCGGGCTTAAACCGTTACACAAGATAACGGAAGCGATTCATCAGCGGCAGCCGAACGCTCTCGAGCCATTGCCGGAAGCAAGTATACCGGTTGAAATCTTCCCCCTGATCCATGCTCTCAACCAGTTACTTGGCCGGCTGGATGAGGCCTTGGGGAAACAACGCAAGTTCATTGCCGACGCGGCCCATGAACTGCGTACGCCATTGACGGCGATCCAATTACAGGCTCAACTGCTGGAGCGAACCCCCAATGGGCCAGAGCGGGAAAAGGTTCTCGACCAGATCAAGGCAGGGATCAAACGTGCTGGACGCCTGGTGCAGCAGCTTTTGACCCTAGCCCGCCTCGACCCAGAAGACCGGCAGCGCCCCTTTTCAGAAGTCAACCTGAGCGAGTTGAGCAAAAGCGTCATTCGCGATCTGACTCCGGCAGCGTTGCGCAAACGGATCGACCTCGGCTTCTGCGAAAAAAAGCCATTGAGCATCTGGGGCGATGCGGAAACCCTGCGGACCCTGTTGACCAACCTAATCGACAACGCGATCCGCTATACCCCGGCAAATGGGCAGGTCGATGTCAGCCTGATACATGCTGGAAACAGGGCCAAGATCGAAGTAAAAGATACCGGCCCCGGTATCCCCCCCGCGGAGCGGGATCGGGCCTTCTCCCGCTTCCACCGGCTGTCGACCAACGGAGAATTTGGCAGCGGCCTGGGGCTGGCGATCGCCAAAGAGATCGTCGAACAGCATCAGGGGCAGATTGCTTTGGATACCGGCAATGATGAGCGAGGACTGCGTATTGTGATTGAGCTACCAACACGGGATCAGCAACGATGAACTGGGCGCACCTATGGAGCGAAATTGTCGGCTGGGTCGGGTTGCACCCAATTGCCGCCTACCTGATGATCTTTCTGATTTCCCTGTCGGAGTCGTTGGCATTGGTCGGCCTTCTGGTACCGGGTACCGCCATGATGATCGGCATCGGCGCCCTCGCCGGTAGCGGTGCCTTGTCACTGTCGATCACGCTACTTGCGGCGATGGCTGGCGCGATCGCCGGCGACGGAATCAGCTACTGGCTAGGACGGCACTATCATCAGGAGATTAAAACTCTCTGGCCGTTTCGAACCCACCCCCAACTGATCTTTCGCGGGGAGGAGTTCTTTAACCGGCACGGGGGGAAAAGTATTTTTCTGGGCCGCTTTGTCGGGCCGGTACGACCGGTGATTCCCGTGATTGCCGGGATGCTCGACATGCCGGCGCGGCACTTTCTCGGTGTTAATGTCCTCTCCGCCGTCGGCTGGTCGTTCGCCTACCTGCTGCCGGGGGCGCTGCTCGGCGGCTCGCTCACGCTGGTCAACGCCGTCAGCGCCAGGCTCAGCCTGCTCCTTTTGCTACTGTTACTGCTTGGCTGGCTGACCTTCTGGCTCAGCAAAAAACTTTTCAACCTGCTTTCCCGGTTGGAACCCAAACGGGAGCAGCGGTTACTGCTCCTTTTTTCCCTTTTGTTTTTTCTGGCCGGGGGACTGTTTCTCGGGGTGCTGGAAGATGTCCTGACCCTCGACCCGCTGGTCCGGGCCGATCAGTCAATCTATCAGTTCCTCCAGTCGTTGCGGACTCCGTGGGGAAATCAGCTGCTGGTTGCCGTCACCGAACTGGGCGACAGCGTGATGAACCTGTTTATCCTTCTCGCTGTCCTGGCGGCGCTTCTGTTGCGCCGTCTTTTCCGTCCGGCAG
Source organism: Malonomonas rubra (assembly GCF_003247215.1). GTDB lineage: Bacteria > Desulfobacterota > Desulfuromonadia > Desulfuromonadales > Geopsychrobacteraceae > Malonomonas > Malonomonas rubra_A. Next base: position 20,558 of record NZ_QKAP01000037.1, read on the forward strand.
CTTACTGGCTGCTCGCAGCCATCGGGGGTGGCGCGCTGGTCCAGATATTCAAGTGGCTGGTGCACAAACCCAGACCGATAGTGATCTATCAAGGGGTTTCCGGTTGGGGTTTCCCCAGCGGACATACCACCATGAGCGTAATCTTGTTCGGCTTCTTCGCCATTTTGCTACTGCGGGAGGCTCCCCAACGCTGGCGTTGGTTTCCTTTCGCGGTGGCAATCGGCAGCTCCCTGCTGATCGCTTTCTCGCGTCTTTACCTCGGCGCTCACTGGTTGTCCGACGTGCTCGGCGGACTCTCTTTGGGCTGGGCCTGGGTGGCGTTGCTCGGTATCTTTTACCTGCGGCAGGAAAATCGCCCGTTCCGCCCCCGATTGCTCCTCATCCCCTTGCTGCTGACGCTATTGCTCGCCGGTAGCTGGCACATTGGCCAGCGACACGAGCGCGACATGGCGCGTTACCAGCCCCGGCGTGAGCTACAGATCATCGGCTTTCAAAGTTGGCAAGATGGAGGCTGGCAGAAACTTCCAGCTTGGCGGATCGACCTAGCCGGAGAGCAGGAGCAGCCCCTGACCCTGCAATTTGCGGGTGATCCTCAGCAGTTGGCGATGTTTCTGCAAAAGCAGGGCTGGGAACGGGTTACCGCCATGCCCGCCAAAACCTTATTGAACGCGCTACTTCCTCAGCCAGATGTCCGACACCTTCCCCTGTTGCCACAATTGGCAGATGGGCAACGCGAACAGTTGCTGTTGGTACTAAATCAACGGATGCAAAGACTGATTCTGCGGCTCTGGCCAAGCGGCTTTCAATTGCAGGGAGGAACACCGTTGTGGCTCGGCAGCATAGAAACCCAGCAGGCAGTGGCAACCGCAGGATTGCTGACCCTGCCGCGCGGCCAAAAAGACTTCAACCGTGCACGAGGGCTGCTGCAGGATTCCCTCGCTGCTTGGTTCAACCTGCAAAGAGTAGTTCGTTTCCCAGAGCAGGATAGCCCTTACAATCATTGGGATGGTCAGATCCTACTGGTTTGGAATAGTGCGATTCAGTGAACTCTTCTGTGGATATTATCTGTTACAGTCAGCTCTGCGGATATTAAACGTTCACATCAAACACAGGATGTCTCGCTAGAACATGAACCGCCGCATGCTGACATTCATCAGCAGCCCGATACCAACCATCGTCGTCACCATACTGGTACCACCGTAGGAGAAAAGCGGCAGCGGCACCCCGACCACCGGCAGCAGACCGTTGACCATGCCAAGGTTGACGACGATGTGCCAGAAAATCATCGCCGTAACGCCGATAGCGAGAAACATCCCGAAGCGATCGGCGGCGTGGCGGGCAATATAGATCCCCCAAACAACCAGAAACAGGTACCCGAGCAGCAACAGGCTGCAGCCGACAAACCCCCATTCTTCGGCGAACACCGAAAATGCGAAATCCGTATGTCGCTCCGGCAAAAAGGAAAGCTGCGATTGCGTTCCCTGTAAAAAACCTTTACCGAAAAAACCGCCACTGCCAACCGCAATTTTCGATTGAATGATATGGTAGCCACTGCCAAGCGGGTCGGCTTCCGGATTAAGAAAGGTCTGGATACGCTCCCGCTGGTAATCGTGCAGTCCGAACCAGCCGAGAACAACCGCCACTCCTCCAAGAATGAAGAGTCCTAGCAGAGTTTTATTCTGCACCCCGGCAAATAGCAACATCGACATGGAGATAAAAATCAGCATCAAAGCAGTGCCCAAATCAGGCTGTTTCAAGATCAACCCGACCGGCAAAAGCAGCAACAGGGCAGGCCTCCAGAGATCAGCCATACTATATCCTTCCGGCAGCGCGGTGCGGCCGAAAGTTCTTGCCAACAGTAGGATCATAACGATTTTTATCACTTCACTCGGCTGCAGGTTGAAAAAGCCGAGATTCAACCAACGGGTTGCCCCCATCGAGGTTTTGCCTAACAAAAGAACAGACGACAGCATGCCGATGGTGATGATATAGGCAAGGATGGAAAAATGCTCCAAATGACGGTAATCGAAGCAGCAGATCAAAAGCACCAGTGCCAGACCGCCTCCAAGCCAGATCAGCTGCTTCATATAAATGGGAGTGGAGGCAAACTGCCAGTTGGCAGTTGCACTGTACAGGTTGAGAATGCCGATACCGGCTAGTGAGCATACCGTCAACAACAGAATCCAGTCGAAATTAACCACCAATCTTCGGTCAAACATCAATTGTTCTCCACCCGCTGCTGTTGCAGCGAAAAATACTTTTCCAGAATACTTCTCGCCACTGGCCCGGCAGCGCTACCACCATGCTGGCCATGTTCAACAACAACGGCTACTGCCACTTTAGGGTCATCCGCCGGGGCAAAAGCAATAAACAGGGCATGCGGACGGAACCGATAAGGGCTATCTCCCCCTTCATCCGACTCTTCTTCTTCATCCGTCTTCCGCCGCACCACCTGCGAGGTTCCGGTTTTGCCGGCAACAACCACCTGATCAAGCTGGGCAACCCGCCCGGTGCCCCGGGGCTCGTTGACCACCGCCACCATGCCACCTTTTATCGCTTGCCAGGCGGCTGCCGAGTAATCGACCTGACGCACGACCTCGACTTCTGGCTGCAGAAGAATATTCCCCTGCCAATCCTCGATCCGCTCAATCAGTTGTGGTGTCAAAACCTTGCCGCCATTGGCCATGGCAGCGGTCATCACCGCCAGCTGAATCGGCGTCGCAAGTACAAACCCCTGCCCGATCGACGCATTGACCGTCTCCCCGGCATACCAGGGAAGATTAAAACGTGCCCGTTTCCACTCACGCGTTGGGATGACCCCTCTTTTTTCACCAGGCAGTGGATATCCCACCGGCTCGCCGAGGCCAAATTCTTTCGCCGCAGCTGACAACTTATCAATCCCCAACTCCAATCCGACCTGATAAAACCAGACATCACAGCTTTCTCGAAGTGCTTTTTTCAGATCGGTTTTGCCATGTCCGGCTTTTTTCCAACAACGAAACCGCATCCCACCTATGACGAAATCCCCTTTGCAGTCTATTTCACGGAATCGGCTGGCAACCCCCTCGCGCATGGCCGCTAAAGCGACTACCATTTTAAAGGTCGATCCGGGTGGATACTGGCCAGCGATCACCTTGTTCTGAAGCGGATGGCGGGAATCTTTGAGCAGCGAGGCCCATTCTTCACTGGCTATCCCGCGCGCGAAAAGGGCTGGATCGAAGGTCGGCCGACTGACCATCGCCAGAATGTCACCGGATTTTATATCCAAGGCGATAGCGGCACCCGACTGGTCGCCAAAAGCAACATCGGCAGCCCGCTGCAGTTCTCGATCCAAGGTCAGATACACTTTATTGCCCGGCCGGGCGGCTTCGGTCTGCAACTGCCTAAGCAGCTTCCCTTTGACATCAACCTCAACCAGTCGTCGCCCCTTTTCACCGTGCAAGTAGGCTTCAAAGGTTTTTTCCAACGCGATTTTGCCGACGAAATCCCCAGCCTGATAACCTTCGTACTTTTCATCGACCAGTTCGTTCTCGGTAATTTCCCCCAGATAGCCAACCAGATGGGCAGCGGAGCCTTTTTCCAGGTAATCGCGAACTGGGCGGACCTCTGTCAGGACTCCGGGAAGTTCAACACCATGCTCCTGTACCCGTTCCATCACGTCCCGAGGGACATCAGTCGCCAGCGGCACGGGGCGATAGATCGGAAACCGCCGCCCATCTTTCCAGCGTTCTTCAAGAACTGGCAGTTCTATTTTCAGCAGTTCCGAAAGGTGCTGCAACAGCAACTGCTGATCCTCAACATCCTGGCGCATCACCGAAATCTGGAATGAGGGGCGATTGTCAACCAGCAACTGCCCGTAGCGGTCGTAAATCGGACCACGTGGAGCATCAAGCGACAACACGCGGGTGCGATTGCGCACCGACCGCTCCTGATATTCTCCATAACTGATCACCTGAAGGTACCAGAGCCGTAAACCAAGCAACAAGAACACAATCGCTGCAGCAGCGGAAAAGAACAGGAAGCGACGTTGTACAGACGGCAGTTCCGTCCATTTGGCATCAAATCCCATGTCGTTTACTCTGATAACCCAATCTGGCCAGTCCGGCCCGATTGCCAAACAGGAACTGAATTTTCAAAACCAGAAACAACAACAGGCTGGCAGAGATCAGGTTCGCCAGCATCTGCTCAGCCAGCGACGGCAGCAGGATCTGCACCACCGGCCCGGCATCGGCAAAAATCGTCAGGCAGCAAACCAGCAGAAAATTTTGCACGAAGGTTCCGCCAATCATCAGCAAAACCAACAGCGGCGGGCTCTCAAGGTTCAGCTGCTCAGACAGCAAACGCACCAGCAGCAATATAGCCAGATAGACGAAGATATAGAGGCCGAGAGTGGTGCTGCTGAAACTGTCCTGCATCCCCCCAAGCAGTAAGGTCACCAGCACGGCACGAAGCATATTTTCGCTGAGTCCGAGGTAGATTACCAAAACCAGCAACAGATCAGGGCAAAAACCGGGGGGAAGAAAAAGCGGGAAGACGCTGGTGCGCAACAGAAGCGCTAACAGACCGAACAACAGGTATCCAACAAAACCTTTCACTGGTCCTCTCCAACAATGACAAGAACCTCTTCAAGATGGGAAAAGTCAACCGCCGGGGAGACCTCGACCCACTGAAACAGGCCATACTGATCCCGTTCAACCCCTGAGACTTTGCCAAGCGGCAGCCCTTTGGGGAAAACGCCTCCCATCCCGGAGGAGACCAGCAGGTCATCTCGCTCGATATCAGCGCCGCGCAATGCGTAATCGAGCGACATCTTTGCCCCGAGTCCACGCACAACCCCCCGGGTCCGGGTTCGTTGTACCATCGCGGCGATCGCCGACGAAGCATCGGTAACCAGCAGCACGCGCGAACTGTTCGGCGCCGCCTTGATAATCCGACCGACCACGCCCTCGGCGGCAACCACTGGCAGACCAGCCCTTAATCCGGCCCGCGAGCCCTTATCAATGGTTACCGTTCGCGCCCAGCTACTGACATCTTCACCGATAACCTGTGCCGGCAGGGCGGGCCGGTCAAGATCATCGACAAATGCCAGCAATTTCCGCAGGCGCTCGTTCTGCAGACGGAATTCTTCCACCTGCTGCAAAGCAGAGTGAAGCTGACTATTTTCCTGTTCCAGTTGGTCGTTACGCTTTTCCGTATCGACTAGCCACAGATAATGCTGCCACCCGTCGGAGATTCCATCGGTAATATTATCGATAACTGACTGGAAGGGAGACGCCAAGGTCAACACCGCTCGTTCGAAAAAGGTGGTGGCATCTTTTTGGCGTAGATTGTAGGAATAGAGCAATAGAGTGGCTATCAGCAGGGCAGCGGCCAGCAGAAGATTACGATAGCGTTTGATCAGATCACGCATGCCCTACCTCTGACGGTATCGCCGACACCGATACCTGATGATTTAACTTTACAATTAAATAGGGAGGATCGTTTTAAGACCCTCCCTATGGTAGCAAACATTTATCCGGAGCGTGCAGAAATCAAGAAGCAACAGCAACCTGTCGCAGCAGGTCGAGCTGATCGAGCACCGCACCGGAGCCCAAAACGACACAGGAAAGCGGATCTTCGGCTGCAACCACCGGTAGACCGGTTTCCTGCCGGAGTAGAATATCGAGATTTTTCAGATAAGCTCCACCACCGGCCAGAACAATTCCCTTGTCGACGATATCTGCGGCCAACTCAGGTGGAGTCCGCTCCAAGGCGATCCGCACTGCCTCGACGATGGTATTGACCGGCTCCGACATCGCCTCCCGGATCTCGTCCGAATTGATCTCCAGGGTTTTCGGAATCCCGCTGACCAGGTCGCGACCTTTTACTTCCATCTTTTTTTGTTCGTCGTTGACAACGAAAACATTGCCGATACCTATCTTGACCGCCTCCGCGGTCCGCTCGCCGATCAACAGGTTGTACTTTCGCTTCATGTACTGGACGATCGCCTCGTCCAACTTATCGCCACCGATCCGAACGCTCTGCGAATAGACGATTCCGGCCAAGGAAATCACCGCCACCTCGGTGGTGCCACCACCGATGTCGACGATCATATTGCCGGAAGCTTCGGTGATCGGTAGACCGGCACCGATAGCTGCCGCCATCGGTTCTTCGATCAGGTAAACCTCACGCGCGCCAGCCGACTCGGCCGATTCGCGCACCGCACGTTTTTCCACCTGGGTGATCCCGGACGGAACACAGATGACAATCCGGGGTCGTACCAGATTCTTGCGATTGTGTACCTTGCGGATGAAATAGCGCAACATCTCCTCAGTGTAGTCGAAATCTGCGATCACACCGTCTTTCATCGGGCGGATCGCCACAATGCTCCCCGGAGTCCGTCCGAGCATCTCCTTGGCGTCCTTACCGACCGCCAGCACTTTGCGCTGGCCAGCTGCGCCGGTTTTGACAGCGACCACCGAGGGTTCGCTGACGACAATACCTTTCCCCTTCATATAGACAAGGGTATTGGCCGTTCCCAAGTCGATCGCCAAATCGTTGGAAAACATGCCCCAGATCGCGTTAAAGATATTGACCATATTCTATCCTGTCAAAATGTCGCCAAACGGCTTAAACATGTGGTTTTAATAAGCATGAGAAAAACTTGCACACTCTAGCAAACCGACCATCATTAAGCAAGGGCTTATCAGGGAAAAAATGATTGCTTTTGAGCGGATTGCTGGTCTAACATGCGATGCTGTTTTAAACCATCCACATCAAGAAATTCAAGGAGTTCCCGGCAATGCTTGACTTTGTAAGAACCAAGCAAAAATCGATCCTGATCAAGGTCGCCTTTGGCTTGATTATCCTCAGTTTTATCATCGGCTACACCATGCTGACCGCGCCGACCGACAACAGCGGCGGCCAACCGAGCGATGTTGCGGCTTTAGTGAACGGCAATGAGATCAGTTATGCCGCTTTCCAAAACAGCTATAGTGGCTTATACAATTTGTACCAAAGCATCTATCAGGGGAATTTCGATGCTGAGACAGAAAAGCAGCTAAATCTACCGAAGCAGGCGATGACCCAGCTGATCAATGAGGTCTTGCTGGTTCAGGAAGCGGATCGACTGGGGGTTGAGATCAGCAAGGAAGAACTGGTCGCCGCTATCGCTCAATATGATGCATTCAAAGAAAACGGCGCTTTCAACCGCAACCGCTATCTCCAGGTGCTCAATTACCAGCGGATGACCCCAGAGCAATTCGAAGCCGCCCAGAGGCGCCAACTGCTGACCCAGAAGGTTCGTGAACGGCTCCAGCAAGGCGTTACAGTCAGCGAAGAAGAACTGGAAGACGCCTTTCATAAAGAGAACGACAAGGTTGATCTCAACTATTGTTGGTTGACCCCTTCGCTGGTCGAGACAAAGGTCAAGTTGACCGACGCAGGACTGGCTGAATTTTTTGAGCAAAATAAGGAAAATTTTCGCCTGCCGGAGAAGATCTCGCTACGCTACCTGCAATTCGATCCGGCCCGTTATGAACAGGAAGCGTCCAGCTACACCGACGAGGAGTTGGAGCGTTACTATCGTCGGCATCTCGACCTGTTTGAAACTCAGGAGCAGGTCAAGGCCTCGCACATCTTGCTGCGTGTCAGCAAAGATGCGGATGAAGAAACCCGCAACAAGCGCCACGAGTTGGCAGCTGAACTGCTAAAGCAGTTGAAAGAAGGGGCCGACTTTGCACAACTGGCTAAAACATACTCCGACGACAAGGGTAGCATTGAAGCAGGCGGTGACCTTGGCTACTTCGGTCGCGGAATCATGGTCCCGGAATTCGAAAACGCCGCTTTCAGCCTAAAGCCAGGGCAGCTGAGCGATATCATAGAAACCCCATTCGGTTACCACATCATCAAGGTAGAAGCAGTAGTCGAAGCAGGTGTCAAACCGCTGGTTGATGTTATCGATGAAGTCAAAGCCGGACTGATGGTGGAAAAATCCCGTCAACTAGCCTACGAGAAGGCGATGGACGCTTACAACATCAACCGCAAGAGCGGCGACCTGAACGCGGCGGCAAAAGCGAATGATCTGGGGGTAAAAGAAACCGGCTTATTCGACCGCAACGGTGCGATCGACGGTATCGGCAAAGACCCAACCATCCTCCAAACCGCCTTTACTTTGAAGGAAAATGAGCTGTCCCGGCCAGTGCAGACCACTCAGGGAATTTTCATCATCACCCTGAAAGAGCGCCAAGAAAGCCGCCTGCCAGAATTGGCAGAAGTTAAGGTCAAGGTCGAAAAAGCCTACCGCACCAACCAGGCACAACACTTTGCCAAAGAATTAGCCGACCAGCTGCTGAGCAAAGCACAAGAGCTGAAAAGCCTGCGCAAGGCCGCCACGGAGTTGAATGTAAACGTCGAGGAAACAGGCCAATTTCCAACTAGTTACGGAAGCTTCGTGCCGAAAGTAGGCCAAGCTGAAGAATTGGCGAAAGAAGCCTTTACCCTAAGTGAAGAAGCGCCGATCGCCTCCAAAGTCTTTACCGTCGACGGTAAATATCTGGTTGCCAGCCTCAAAGAGTTCAAACTGGCGGATTTCTCCACAATGGATGAAATTGCAAAATCCCAACTGCGGGAGCAGCTGCTGGCCGGCAAAAAAGAGGACGCGGTCAAAGAAAAGCTGAACGCTTTAATGGAACAGGCCAGGATTGAGGTGCTGGTTCCGGAACTCATCAACGCTTTTAACGGGAGCAAACAATAAAATGACACCGCTCATCACCCAGACCGATTGTCCTGAACTGAAGCTGGTTAACCGAGGCAAAGTTCGAGACATCTACGATCTTGGCGAACACCTGCTGATCGTTACCAGTGACCGTATTTCGGCCTTCGACGTCATTATGGATGAAGGGATTCCGCAGAAAGGTTACGTCCTGACCCAGATTTCCAAATTCTGGTTCGAGCAGATGAGCGACCTGATTCCGCATCATCTGATCGCCACCGAGGTTAATGACTTCCCGGCGATCTGTCACCAGTATCGCGACCAACTGGAAGGCCGCAGCATGCTAACCAAGAAAGCGAACCCACTGGCAATAGAGTGTATCGTCCGCGGCTACATTTCCGGCAGCGGCTGGAAGGAATACCAGCAAAAGGGCTCTGTCTGCGGTATTTCCTTGCCCGCAGGCCTCAAGCAAAGCGACAAGCTACCGCAAACCCTGTTCACGCCATCGACCAAAGCGGAACTTGGCGAACATGACGAAAACATCTCCTTCGAACAAGCGGCGGAAATCTGCGGCCTTGAACTGACTCAGCAGGTCAGCGACATCAGTATCGCCATTTACGAACGCGCGCACGAACTTGCCGATGCCAAGGGAATCATCATCGCCGACACCAAGTTCGAGTTCGGCACCATGGGCGATCAGCTGATCTGGATTGACGAAGCCCTGACGCCCGACTCATCCCGCTTCTGGCCGAAAGACCTGTACAGCCCGGGCAGCGCCCAGCCGAGCTTCGACAAGCAATTCTTGCGAGACTACTTGGAAACCCTAGACTGGAATAAGCAGGCACCGCCGCCGAAACTACCGGAAGAGATCGTTCGCAAAACCGGGGAGAAATATCTGGAGGCACTGCAACTCCTTACAGCGTAAACGAACTACCAAGGGCTGCCAACGACAAGTCGTGCAGCCCATTCTTTTTCTTCTTCCCTTTGCTTATGTCTCTCCTTATGGCAAGATATTAATATCCTATATTATATAATTATACTTTTGTACGCTGTTTCAGGGGTTTGACTTGCTCAGTTCATCCGCACCACAAAGGCTCTGCCAGTGTCATTTTTGTTTCGGCCTGCTGCAGGTGTCTGCCTGCACCCACAACGTCACCGGCCAACAGCAACAACAACAAGCAGATGAATATCGCCAGCAGAAATACCGCGCAGCCCTGAACAGATACCAAATAGGACTTAAACTGAATGTCGAGCAAGAAATCAACCAGACACTCAAATTCTATTGGTCTACACTCGAAGCGCTGGAGTTAGACAATCCAGCTAAACTGCAGGAGCTATCAAAACATTTGTTTGAAAACTCAGCCGCGGCACGCAACCTGAAATTCTTACAGGCAATCGCGAATCAGCATTTCGACAGTGCCCTCAGCTTGAGAGGGCGGGTCACCGCAGAACCAGCAGACCAGGAGATGAAGGGGTGGGTCTACTTTATCGCCGCCCGAGCATGGGACGCGGTGGGCAACTGGGACAAAGCGTTCGAAACCCTGTTTTTTGCTAACAACCACGCCCGGTGTCACGGGCTAGTAAGCCGCATCACGCGCTTTTGGGAGGATCTGAAGAGTTTCTCCCAGCCAGGATAAAAGGGACCTTCAACGGATGAGACCGAGCATTAAATACTGGATCTTCCTGAGTGCCATCATCTTTACAGTTTTCAGCATCATCTCGCTCTGCTTTGCAGGGGCATGGAACAGCCTGACACCGGAAGAGCAGGCTTACGTCGCTGCCATGTCGGATAAATTGCTCCCCTTCCCGTTTGTCGGTGCCCTGATTCTGTGCGGCATCCTCAGCCTGATGGTCAGCTTTCTGTTTCACAACTACGTCATCCCGATCCTCAAACTATCCGAAAGCACGCAGCTAATCTCAGCCGTCAACCCAGAACACCGAATTGAATTGAAACAAGCAGGAAAAGAAGTCCACCATCTGACCAACATCATCAACCAATCGGGTGAAGCCTTTGCCGAATTGCGCCGCGATGTCGGCGAACAGATCGCCGAAGCCAAAAGCCAACTCGACGAAGAGCGGACCCGCCTGGCAGCGCTGATGTCGGAACTGCCGCATGGTGTTGTCGTCTGCAACACGGATGGTCAGGTTCTGCTCTACAACCAGCAGGCACAGCGGATGTTCAAGGCGGATCAGAAGCAGGACAACGCGGCAGTACAGGGGATTCTCGGTCTAGGTCGGTCGATCTTCAGCATTCTCGATCGCGACCCGATCGTTCATGCCCTGGAAATGCTCTACCAGTCGCACCAGTCCGGACATAAGCAACTGGTCAACAACTTCATGATGACGCTTCATAATGGCCTCTGTCTGCGGGTCAACATGGCCCCCTTCTTTGCCCTGCAAGAGGGAAAGCAGACGATCTCCGGTTTCGTACTCACTCTGGAGGACATGACCAGCCAGATCGAATCCGACGCGCGCCGTGACATGCTGATCCAGGCCCTGACCGACGACCAGCAGAGCGCTTTGCAGGAAATCCGCTCCTCAATCACCATAATCCTCAATCAGCCGAATCTGGATGCAGAGCAGCTGAGCAGCTACCGCCAATCGATCGATAAAGCTTCCCATCGTTTGCTGGAGAACATCGATCGCGCGCGTACGAACTACGTCAGGCATCTGCACTCGTTACAGCGCACAGAAAATGTTCTCGGAAGCAACCTGCTCGACGTTATCAGCAAAAATATCTACGACCGCTTCTTCATCGGCGTCACTACGCAGGCCGAGGAGACGATCTGGTTGCAGCTCGACAGCTATTCGGTCGTCCAATCGATTTCGCAATTGGTAAGTATGTTGCTTTTGCGCTGCGAGGTTCAGGAGATGCTGTTGACCTTGACCCTCAACGAAAAGGGAAAAGTCGAACTGGCCATCGCATGGCCGGAAACATACGTTTCTCCACAGCTGCTGATCGAATGGAAACAAGTACCCTTTAGCAGCGATGCCAAGGGCAACCCATTGACCGTCAGCGACCTGATCAAGCAGATGGAGGGGAGCATCAGACCACTGGCTCATACCAGCGATGCCTGCAACGGTGTGCTGTTCGAATTCCCCCAATTCAAGGAGCAGCGCATTGCCATGCAGGTTGGGCTGGAACATCGTCCGGTCTCTTACGAATTCGACCTGTTCAAGCAGGAGGACTTGCAGGAGTTGGGCGATGTGCCTCTCGACAAGCTGACCTATGTTGTCTTCGATACGGAGACCACCGGACTCAATCCCTCCGAAGGAGATGAGATCATCCAGCTTGGGGCGATCCGCGTGGTTAACGGAAGAATGCTCTACCACGAGGCGATCGACCAATTAGTCGACCCATTAAGACCTGTGCCCCCGACATCAGTTGAGATTCATGGCATTCAGCCAGAACTACTGCCAGGACAGCCGACCATCGACAAGGTGCTGCCACACTTCCACAAGTTTGCAGAAAACTCGGTCCTGGTTGCCCACAACGCTGCTTTCGATATGCGTTTTTTGCAGTTGAAGGAGGAAAGCACCGGCATCAGGTTCGAAAACCCGGTACTCGATACACTGCTCCTCTCCTCGATCATTCACCCGAATCAGGACAGCCACTCTCTGGAAGGGCTAGCCGAACGACTCAATGTCACCATTGTCGGCCGGCATACAGCCCTCGGCGATGCTATCGTCACCGCCGAAGTGCTCTTGAAAATGCTGCCGCTGCTTAAAGCCAACGGCATCAATACCCTCGCAGAGGCCTTGGCTGCTTCGGCCAAATCACCCTTTGCTAAATACACCTATTGAGTAACACCCAGCAAAAAACCCCTAGGTTCAAAGAATCCAGAGACTTTTCAGCTACAGGTGGCTCTCACCTTCTAAGGCTAGTCAGCTCCATCAACCTTTATCGTATGGGCTGAGTGGCATGCGGCCGTGTTGGGCACAAAACAGGATCGCTTGCTGTACACCTGCTCTTTTTTGAACTGACGCAGGACCGGAAACGTCGCCCCGGTAGAAACGGTGATTTTATACGGTTCCGGCAGCGTATCGTAACCGATCAGACGACTTACCGCACTGCCATGGGGAATCGGAATGTGACATGCGACACAGGAAAAGCTGCTATCATAGGTCGTATAGGGCTCAGCACCATAATTGCTCGTATGCCCAGTTTTAAGGTGCGGATGCTCATCGGACATATCATTGAAGTTGAGGCTATGGCATTTAGCGCATAGCAGCCTGCTGTTCCAACTGTTGATGTTGCTCCGGACATCGTTCAAGGTCCACAGTTTGCCGTCAATCGGCCGGTACGGCCAGGTCCAAGAGCCCTGCAACAAAAACCGATTGGCCGAAGCATGCGGTCCCGCCACAGTAGAGCTGTCAGTGTCGTGACAATCGGAACAATACATGGTTTGTTCACCGATCGTAAGATTCCACGGCGCTTTCATTTTATCCCTGCTCAGGCTACGCGTGCCGTATGACCCAGTCTGGTAATTCATGCCAATTCTCACCGGATGTGCCGAACGGTTCGCCTTACTGAACTCCATCGCCTGATCGGTAATCAACACTCCGGAAGGGCCGGTAAAATTGGCGATACCATCGACTTCCCACAAGGCATAACCGGAATGGCATTTAAAACAGAGCTGATATTCCTTGGTAGCCGGTGACTCTTCTCTGAAACTCAACGCCGGCTGCCAACGCAGGTCGGAATTCGGTTCAACACCCCAGACACCGAGCAACATCCCGGAAACGTCATTACCCGGTGCAATATGAAGAGCCCCCTGGGCTGTATGCGGCTCATGGCAATCGGAACATTCGGCATGCCGGTTCAAGCCTCTAAAGGGAGCTCCGTTCTGGCCTTTTTCGTCAAGCGAGAGAGTGTGCCGATCGGCATAATCTGTGACCGGGTGGCGATACTGCTTGTTAAACTCACTGGCGATATTCTTACTGACCGGGCTGCCGTCGTGACAAATATTGCAGAGATGTTCTTCAGGAGCAAAACGTAACGCGGGATTGTGCGCCGACCCGACAGGAAGCGGCTCACTACCGCCTAGGCTGGAGTGCTGCTCGTGGCAATGGGAACAGTTCCCCTTGATAAATGTTGAATACCGTGCATCAATACTTGAGCGATCAACCCCGGTCGTTGTATTGCCATGGGCGGAATCGGTATAAGGACCGGCGGTTGCCAGACATGACAGCGCAAGCAGAAGCGTAACTACGAGTAACCAAACCCTTCTCCATGCCGGCATAATTGCCTCCCTAAACAAAACAGCACCAAACAAAATCATCAAACTACCCACAATTCCTACAACAAACTCTATTGGCTGTAAAATGCCGAACCGCTCTCTGCCGGCCTCTGTTTTTAGCCTAACGTTCGACAGGCTGTAAAATCAGCAGAGCAGTTGCAAACGACCTCGTTTTTCCCTAACAATTTCCCCAACGCGACAGACCTGAACATGTTCTTCTGTCAGGCGGGAAACCAGCAACTCGAGCTTCTCAGGAGCGACTGCCATCAGCAGGCCACCCGAAGTTTGCGGATCACTGAGCAAATCGAGAGAGAACTGGTCGCAGCCCTGCAGTCCATCGACCCGACCGAAATAAAAATCGCGGTTGCGGTAAGAACCTTCCGGCACCAAGCCGATCTCGGCCATCTCCGCAGCATGCGGATAGGCCGGCAGGTGCGACATAGCGATGCACACCCCCACCTCGCTTGCCTCAGCCAGTTCCAACGCATGGCCGACCAGACCGAATCCGGTGATATCGGTGCAGGCGCTGACCCCGACCTCCAGCATCACCTCTGCAGCTGTCCGGTTCAGCATGATCATCCCGTTGATGGCCACGCTCAGGGCAGACTCGTCAAGCAACTCCCCCTTGAGGGCGGTGGCAAGGATCCCGGTTCCAAGCCGCTTGGTCAGAACCAGCTGATCTCCGGGGCGGCAACCACAGGTCGAAAGCATCTTCTGCGGATCGACAATACCGGTAACGCTCAGCCCGTATTTAGGCTCGTCATCCTCAATTGAATGACCACCGACAATCAGTGCCCCAGCCGCCTGAACCCTTTCCGCCCCTCCCTGAAGAATCTGCACCAACACCTCTGGACCCAGTTGGCAGAGGGGGTAGCAGACAATGTTCATCGCGGTGAGCGGCTTGGCCCCAACGGCGAAAATATCGGAGAGCGAATTGGCCGCGGCAATCTGGCCGTACTTGTACGGGTCATCCACCACCGGAGTGAAGAAATCAACCGACTGTACCAGCGCTTGCTCGTCGCTCAAACGATAAACGGCCGCATCGGCAAACGGGATCTCCTGCGATAACAAATCGGGATGATCCACCTTGGGGAGCTGACCCAGCACCTGGGTCAGGGTCTCAGGACCGATCTTGGCCGCTCAACCGGAGCTGCGCGACAAGGCGGTCAGACGGAGACTCCTGTCCGACATTCCAAACCTCCTGATATGGGGAAATATGTGCCCTTAACCCGTTTCTGGTAAATTCCAGGCAACCCTTTCTTCACCGGTGCGCCGGGTATACTTGCAACTGTCAAAATATTCCAATAGTGCTTGAACCAACTTGCGATTGCTGTTGAGCCGGTCTCGAAACTGAGCCAGGGTAAAGGCTGGCTGCTGCTGGAGAATTTCCGTTAACGCTGTTAGCGCCTGCTTATAGCTATCGGCGTGCAAATAACTCTCCGGGCCCAGGCGTACCAAGCGCCCTTCCAACACTAGGTAAGAGAAATAGGGTTCGGTATCGCTTTCTGTCAAACCGAGTTGTGAAAGCACCTCATTCTGGTTTTTCACCTGGAAAGCCTGTTGCTTGAAATGCTGCTCGAGTCTGGCTAGGATCTGCTTCTCCTGTTCAGTCGGCTGCGGTTGCCAACCGGGAGAGAACACTAGCTCCTCGCGCACTTCCAGTTCCCCCTCCTCGACTGCTCTTTGCAGCAGAACTTCAAATCCCTTCGGCGTCAGTTTTTCAGCGATCTTCGCTTGCAAAGTCGCCCTGGGGACTCCATGACGCAAATGGTTCCGTTGCAGATAATCGATCACCAGCAGTGGCAATTGCTGCTTCCAGCTGCGGACCCGCTCGGTGGCAACCCATTGATCGGCCAACTCTTCTGTCTGACCCATCTCGGCTAGTTTTTCCAGCCCCTGGCGCAATTCTTCGCGCCCAGTACCGGTCAGCTTTTCCAGATCACGCAACCGGGCGACTTCCAGTTCATCCAGCTTCTGCAACCAGAAACCGAGGTTGCCGGCAGAAAGCTCACTCAACCGCTGAATCACCTCTGGACGGAAGCGCCGATGCTTGCGCGGTTCGACATCAATAACGATCCCTCCACCAATAGTCAGCATGGGCGAGTAGGAACGAACGATAAAACGATCACCGCGATGAGACAGCAGCGGTTTGTCGAAGGTCAGCTGGACGAAGGCTTCCTCGCCGGGAACCAGCTCATCACGATCAAGCAGAACCGCCTGAGCAACGGTCCGCGCCGTGCCAAGATGAAAATGCAGCGGGTCACGGAACTTAACCGGCCGCGGGGCTTCTTTGAGCAACTTTAGCTTGACATCTATCCGCTGACTGGCTCGGAACAATCCGGCAGTGCCGATCACCGATCCGTGCGGCACCTGCTCACGGGACACCCCGGAGAGATTCAGTGCCACCCGCTGTCCGGCCAACGCCTCCGGTGCCTGAACACCATGGACCTGAACTTCCCGGATGCGGGTCTGCACGCCGGCCGGCAACAGTTCCAAGTAGTCGCCCGGCATGATGCGGCCGCTGTTGAGTGTGCCGGTAATCACGGTGCCGAAACCGCTGATCGAGAAACAACGATCGATCGGCAAACGGACCGCCCCGGATGTTTCACGCGGCTGGACCCGGTTCAACTGCACGCGGATCGTTTCACGCAAATCATCGAGCCCCTCGCCTGTCAGCGCAGAAACCCGGCAACAGGGCGCGCCGGCGAGGAACGTTCCGGCGACCTGCTCGCGGATTTCTTCTTCAACAATATCGAGCCAGTCCGTTTCGACCAAATCACATTTGGAG
Source organism: Malonomonas rubra (assembly GCF_003247215.1). Lineage (GTDB taxonomy): Bacteria > Desulfobacterota > Desulfuromonadia > Desulfuromonadales > Geopsychrobacteraceae > Malonomonas > Malonomonas rubra_A. The sequence continues at coordinate 37,278 of NZ_QKAP01000037.1, forward strand.
AGCACCAGGATGCCGCGCCCCACCTGCAATAGTTCCATGATCTGCAGGTGCTCGCGAGTTTGCGGCATCACCCCTTCATTGGCGTCGACCACCAGCAGCACCAGATCGATCCCAGCAATGCCACTAAGCATCTGCGGGATGAATTTTTCGTGTCCTGGGACATCGACCACACCGGCAACCTGTCCGTTGCCCAGGTCAAGCTTGGCAAAGCCGAGCTCAATGGAGATGCCGCGTTTCTTTTCTTCGGCCAGCCGATCGGTTTCGATCCCTGTCAGAGCACCGATTAGCGCCGTTTTGCCATGATCAACATGTCCAGCGGTACCAACAATGAAATGTCCTTTTGCCACCACCTAACTATCCTTCTCCACCGATCGCGGTAATCAACAATTGCGCTAGTAAAATTTCTTCCTCTGGGGCAACCGCACGCAAATTAACAATCAGGGAGTCGTTCTGCACCCGTGGCACAACCGCAGGTATAAAACCGCGCAGACGTCGCGCCAAGGCATCGACCGACCCCTCCGGCAGCTTGATTTCCAACGCCCAACCGGGCAGCTGCACCTGCGGCATCGAACCGCCGCCGACTTGGGTAAAATCCTCGATCAGGGTCAGCTCGATCGGCAGACGTTCGACCTGCAACCGGGCCATCAGCTTTCCGCAGCGTAGCTTCTGCTGCTGCGGCTGGGCGCTGAACATTTGAAAAATCGGCAATCGCTCAATCAGCTGTTCCGGTTGCAGATAGATTTGCAAAGTGCTTTCCAGCGCCGCTAGTGTCAGTTTGTCGATGCGCAGCGCTCGCGCCAACGGATGCCTGCCGATCTTCTGAAGATATTGTTTTTTACCGACCACGATGCCTGCCTGCGGCCCACCAAGCAGTTTGTCCCCGCTGAAAGTGACCACATCGACCCCGGCCTTGACCGTCTCGGCGACGGTCGGCTCATAGGGTAAGCCGAAATGGGTCAGATCGATCAGCATGCCACTGCCCAGATCTTCCATCAAGATCAAGTTTTTCGCTACCGCCAGCGGCTTCAACTCGGCAGCGGACACATCACTGGTAAAACCGATGATCCGATAGTTGCTGGTATGCACCTTGAGCAGGATTTTGGTTTCATCGCTGATAGCATTTTCATAGTCACGCAGGTGGGTGCGGTTGGAAGCCCCTACTTCACGCAGCTTCACCCCCCCCGCCTCCATCACCTCCGGAATTCGGAAAGCACCACCGATCTCGACCAGCTCGCCGCGTGAAACGATCGCTTCAGAACCTTTACCGAGAGCGGTCAGCACCAGCAGAACCGCCCCAGCATTGTTGTTAACCACCAGCGCATCCTCGGCGCCGGTCAACTGGGTCAACCAACGGGTGACATGGCTGTAACGGTGACCACGCTGACCGCTCTTCATATCTATTTCTAGGGTCGAATAACCTTCCGCCACCGTCTGAATGCCCTGCAGTGCTTCTTTTGCCAGCGGTGCCCGCCCAAGATTGGTATGCAAAAGGGTTCCAGTCGCGTTGATCACTTTTCGCAATGATGGCTGCAGATACGGTTGACAATAATCGGCCGCGTCTGCCGCCACCTGGGCTGGATCCAACGCCTTTTCCGGCACACACTCCCCAGCCAGCAGCTTGCAACGCAGATCGGCTACAGCCTGCTGCACCGCCTCCGTCAGCATCTTTTGAGGTAAGCGGCCTGTAAGCTTTTGTAATGGCTCTTCACGCAAAACACGATCAACGGCAGGCAGTGATCGCAATAGTCCTTGTTGATCACTCATAAAAACCCTCTCCGTCAGCAATGACTAGCAAGTGTAAATTCAGCGCAGAAGTGTAACATGACCTTTTGGAAAAGACCATTTTTTGATACAGATGGCGGGACTACTTTTAACCTGGTTTGTCGGCCACGATCCTCACATCCACGATCCTCGGCTCTTCCAGTTTGTGCGACACAAAAGCCATTCCATACAACATGGCGGCCAGTAGTAAAATAACCGGGATGACATCAACCAACAGATGTTGCATCAGTGTACCCAGTGAAGAGTTGCAAGTCTGCTCTACCGACTTTCCGACCCAGATTGTGTCCATAGAGGCACTCCATCGAATTGGGGAAATAAGCATCTTATCGGCGCCCAAAGGTAAAATCATTAGTTTCAGCCGCACTACAAGAAACGGGGTACTTTTCCTGTTGACACCCGGAAGTCGAGTTTGTTATAAATCGCCCACCTGAACGGGGCTATAGCTCAGCTGGGAGAGCGCTTGAATGGCATTCAAGAGGTCAGGAGTTCGATCCTCCTTAGCTCCACCAAACAAATCAAGGGGTTAGCTGAATACAGCTGACCCCTTTTTGTTTCCCGGTAACAGCATCGATGAGAATAAACACCCTCAGTTTTACACTTTCGCAGTTTGACCCGCTGGCTCTCTACCTCTACTGTTCACCAGCAGGACCCGGCCTGCTGGAATCACTCAACCCGCTGTCAAAAACCGGGCGCTATTCGATTGTTCCTTTGCGCTGGCAAGAAAGATACTTCCTTAACAACGGAGCCCTCTACCTCGACCAGCAAGGGCAACAGACCATGCTCGACGGTGAACCGCTCGGTCAACTGGCAGAGATCCTCCAAAAGCGAAGCGTCCCCGTAAATGACGCCTCCCCTTTTCCCGGTGGCTATTTCGGTTATTTCGGCTACGATCTTGCGAGCCAGATTGAAGAACTGCCCAAATTAGCCAAACGCGACCTGCCGATTCCCGACCTTGATCTCTACTGGGTCGACCTGACGGCAAGCTACAATCATGCTAGTCGGCAACTGACCCTGGCCACTCTTGATCCACTGGTCAACCTGAAAACTCTGGCAGTGCAGGTGTGCGCCTCACAGCGGCAACTTCCCCCAAACCAGAAATTACAGCTCACCAACCTGCCACAGCCGGTTATCGAACGACAACAGTTTGAAACAATGGTCCAGCGTGGCAAAGAATACATCGCCGCTGGCGATATCTACCAGGTCAACCTCTCCTGCCGCTTTGACGGCACAATCGAAGGAGAATCGAGCGAACTCTACCGCAGGCTGCGAGAACTCAACCCCTCCCCCTTTGCCTGTCTATTGCACTTTCCCGGGCTGGACATCATCTCCAGTTCGCCGGAACGACTCGTCTCCCTCACCCAAGGACTAGCCGAAACCCGGCCCATCGCCGGAACCCGACCGCGCGGATACACCCTTCCGGAAGACCAACGACTCGGCGAAGAACTGCTCGGCCACCCCAAGGAGCGGGCCGAACATATCATGCTGCTGGACCTGGAACGCAATGACCTCGGCAAAGTCTGCCAAGCCGGCAGTGTCGAAGTAGACGAGCTGATGGTCCTAGAACGCTACTCTCACGTCACTCATATCGTATCCAACGTGCGCGGCGAACTGCGCCCCGAATGCGGTCCGATCGACCTACTGCGAGCGACCTTCCCCGGCGGAACCATCACAGGGGTACCGAAAAAACGCTGCATGGAAATCATCGACGAACTGGAACCGGTCGGCCGCTGCTGCTACACTGGCAGCGCCGGATACCTCAGCGCCTGCGGCACCATGGACCTGAATATCCTGATCCGCAGCTTCCAACGTATCGGTAACCATTTGAGCTATCAAACTGGCGCTGGAATTGTAGCCGATTCTATTCCTGAAGAGGAATGGATAGAATGTATGGCCAAAGGGGCAGCGCTGCGCAAAGTACTACAAGAGGCAATGAACTAAGATGCTGGTCTGTCTAAACGGAACTTTTATACCACACGAAGTTGCGCAACTGCCGATCACCGACGGCGGCTTTCTGTTCGGCGACACCCTGTTCGAAACCCTCAAGGCATTTGACCAGAAGATCCTGCTGGTCAAAGAGCATCTCGACCGCCTGCAGCTCTCCGCTGAACTGATCGATTTCCCCTGCGACCGCAAACGCATTGAAACATCACTGCATCAGATGGCCAACTCCTTGAGCGCTCCGGTCAGCCGCGTCCGCCTGACACTGACCCGCGGCACCTTCCAAGGACTAACCTTCCCCACACCGGAAACCGGCAGCTACCTACTGACTGCTATAAAGATGGAAGAAATCAGCGAACCAGAACGAGAAATCGGTGCCGCTTGCGTGACCGCTCCAAACCAACGGATCAACCCACTTAGCCACCTACCACAGATGAAACGTGGCAATTACAGCGACTGTCTTTACGCAGCCAACTACGCCCGAACGAAAGGTGCACACGAAGCGCTGTTCGTCGACCCGAACGGCAACCTGCTTGAGGGCAGCACCAGCAACCTGTTTGCCCTAATCGATGACAAACTGCTCACTCCTCCACTCGGTCAAACCGTACTGGCAGGGGTGATGAGGCGGCAGATCATCGATGCCGCAGCAGAACTTGGGATATTAGTGTGCGAAAAAGAGATCACCAAAAAAGAGTTACTTGAAGCCGAGGAAGCCTTTCTCTGCAACTCCTTGATCGACATCCTTCCACTCGCCTCGCTCGATGGAAAACCATTAAAAAGAGGCTGCACATGGAAAACGATCTTGAAAACTTTGAAGATGAGGATAGATACTTGACAAACGGTTGGAGATTACTATAATCGTCAAGCTCGTGCCGAAGTGGTGGAATTGGTAGACACGTCGGTCTCAAAAACCGATGCCCTCCGGGCGTGCCGGTTCGATTCCGGCCTTCGGTACCACAAAAGAGAAATAGCCTCCGATTCGTCGGGGGCTTTTTCTTTTTCCACCGCAATCCATCAACGTCCAAAACAATCAATTTTTTCTATTGTTTCGGCACCTTAGACATGCTCAGCGTTTTACAAAATACATATTTACGCTATATAAAATTGTCCAACGCTGCACAACATTGCCCAGTCCAACACATTGACATCCATCGTTTTTGACGGTATTTTTGAAGGTATCTAACAAATACCGCCAAACAGGATACCGTCAAAAACAAAGGGCCCGTCATGCCAAAACGCACACTACCTCTTTCGGATACCCAAGTTAAGAACTCGAAACCAAAAGAGAAAAACTACAAGCTTGCCGATGGCGGCGGCATGTATTTACTCGTAACGGCATCTGGGGGAAAATTATGGCGACTTGACTACCGCTTCAAAGACAAGCGCAAGACCCTGGCCATGGGATCATATCCGGAAATCACTCTTGGCGAAGCCCGCCAACGCAGGCACGAAGCCCGCCAGCTACTAGCGAACAACGTCGACCCTGGTGAACTCAAGAAGACCATCAAAGTCGAAGAGATGGATGAACGTAACAACACCTTCGAAAAGCTCGCTCGCGACTGGCTTGATCGACAAACAACTGAGCTGGCAGCAACAACTCAAAAAATGATCCGCAGTCGCCTAGATAAAGACATCTACCCGACTATTGGCGACACTCCACTCACAGAACTATCGGCACAACTTATCCTGGAGAAAGTATTGCGCCCCATCGAAGCACGGGGCGCTATTGAATCTGCTCATCGTGTACGGGGCACAATATCCCAGATACTACGATATGGCGTAGCCTGCGGAGTGTGCGACCGCGACCTTACAGCAGACATGCGCGGCGCCTTAAAGCCAATCCCCCGCAAACACCACGCAGCACTTGATTCTACTGGAGGAACGACAGACCCCCTAAAAGTGGGAGAACTTCTGCGTACCATAGACACATACGATGGCTCCCTTGTTGTTAAACACGCCCTCCAGCTCCATCCTTACATTGCAACCCGGCCAGGAGAATTACGACATGCCGAATGGGGCGAGATAGACTTCGATACGGCAACATGGTCTATCCCAGCAGGCCGAATGAAAATGAAAAATCCACATGTCGTCCCGCTGAGCCCACAAGCTGTAGACATTCTTCAAAGCCTTTTAAAGCTAACAGGAACTGGAAAATACCTTTTCCCATCAGTTCGTTCAGTAGCACGACCAATAAGTGACAACACAATGAATGCGGCTCTAAGACGGCTTGGATACAGCAAGGATGAAATTGTCAGCCATGGTTGGCGAGCAATCTTTCGAACACTTGCTGACGAGGTACTCCAGGAAAGAGTAGACATAATAGAGGCGCAGCTTGCCCACCAGGTAAACGATGTCCTTGGAAGAGCCTACAACAGAACCTCATTCCTTGCTGAACGTAGAGAACTGATGAACCGTTGGGGTAAATACCTCAATTGGCTGAAGGAGAAAAAAAAGAAACCCTCTGACACACACAGTATATTTTCCGAAATTCGGAGTCACCGGATCCAATAGTACACCCCCAATCTATCTCGATCCGATCATCCAATATCATGCGCTGGCGTTACGTGTCCGGGTTCAGCGTGCATAAGGGCGATCAACTGGCCCGTGACGACGGTGACGGCCAGGAAGCCTTGGCACAGTACATCATCCGCAATCCCTTCTCGGTCGAGAAGATTCACTATCAACAACAGAGCGGCCAGGTCATCTACAAATCGAAGATGACCCACGGCAAGAACAAGAAGAATTTTGAGGTCTTCAGCGCCGAGGAATTCATCGCTTCCATCACCCAGCATATTCCAGAGAAGAACTTTCAACTGGTGCGCTACTACGGATGGTATTCCAACCGTTCGCGGGGTGATCGGCAGAAGCGCGGCCAGCTAAACCTGCATGGCGATGCAGAGGAAATAGCCGAAACCATCGAAGTGCTGGATATATGCGAACAGCAGCCGAAGAAAATACCCTCCAGAACCTGGCGTGAGTGCATCAAGAAAGTCTGGGAAGTTGATCCCCTCGAATGCCCCAACTGTGTTACAGAGATGAAGATCGTCAGCTTCATCAAAGATACGCCGGTCATAGAAAAAATCCTCAAGCACCTGCAGCTCTGGCGGACCGAACACCCCGGCAAACCGCCACCGGATGAACTTTACGAAGAAATGATCGAGTACCAGCCGTTCGATGATGGCTGGAGCGATTATGAAGAGCCGAGCATTACGCTGAATTGATTATTCCCTCCGTCGGTTACAGGAAAGGTGCGCATTGAAACGGCAAAATGATCGGAATTTAAGAGGGTTTTGTCTTGTCAGCCGGAGTTTTTGATTGACAGCGGATTGCCGCATCCCTTACAACGAAAACAGGTCGGTTTTCGAACGAGAATCGGCGGGGGAGGGGCGGTTCACAGCGCCGCAGGCGCGATCCCCGAAAAAGCAATTTCCTATCAGCTTTCCTATCAGCTCAGCTCTCCTATCAGCTCAGCTCTCCTATCAGCTCAGCTCTCCTATCAGCCTATCAGGTAATATTTTGACAAGATCATTTATCTCTAAGATACTGATGAAATCCATTTTCTCGGAGAAAAAACATGCCCGATAAGATCATCATCTACCAATCTGCCGATGGCAAAGCTGCTCTTGAAGTACGACTGGAGCAGGAATCGCTATGGTTAACTCAGGCTCAACTTTCTGAGCTTTTCGATGTTAAGATCCCTGCAATTTCCAAACACGTTAGCAATATTCTCAACTCTGGTGAATTGGATGCTTCGGCAACTGTTTCCAAAATGGAAAAAGTTCAAATTGAGGGGGGGCGAAAAGTTAAACGGAAGAACGTTGCTTACAACCTCGACATGATTATTTCTGTCGGTTATCGGGTTAATTCCGCGAAAGCAACACGATTTAGAGTCTGGGCAACCCAGGTTTTACGCGACCACCTGGTGCAAGGTTATACCCTCAACCGGCAACGCCTTGAAGAGCAGACCCGCAATCTGACGGAGATGCGCCAGGCAATTGAGCTGCTTTCCCGAACCTTGGACCAGCAGCGGCTTGTCAACGACCTGGGCAAGGATGTATTACAGGTCATTACCGACTATGCTTATGCTTTGAATCTTCTTGATCGTTATGATCACGGAACCCTGAGTATTGAAAAAACCAGTGGTCAGAGCGACTTCATTCTCGACTACGACAAAGCCAGAAGTATTGTCGAATCGATGAAGGATGATTTTGACGGCCTGTTCGGTATCGAAAAAGATCAGGGCTTTAAGAGCGCCCTCGGCACTATTTATCAGACCTTTGACGGGAAGGAGTT
>NZ_QKAP01000014.1 GCF_003247215.1 Malonomonas rubra
ACCGAGATGGTTATGCCTGGCGACAACATCAGCATGACCGTAAATCTGATCACCCCGATCGCCATGGACAAAGAGCTGCGCTTTGCTATCCGCGAGGGTGGCCGTACGGTTGGCGCCGGCGTTGTCAGCGAAATTATCGAGTAACAACATTCACACCCTCCCCCCTCTGCGAGGAGGGGGGAGTTGAAGGACACCACCATGCGGGATATCGTTACTTTGGCTTGCACCGAGTGCAAGCAACGCAACTACACGACGACCAAGAACAAGAAAAACACTCCGGATAAATTGGAGTTCAACAAGTATTGCCGTTTCTGCCAGAAGCACACCTCCCATAAGGAGACTAAGTAGTCTCTCTGCTGGGCGGTAAAGCGGCTGCAGGTGTCTGCGGCCTTTTGTATGCAGGCCAGTAGCTCTAATGGCTAGAGCACCGGTCTCCAAAACCGGGTGTTGGGGGTTCGAGTCCCTCCTGGCCTGCCATTTTAAAGACAATCCTCAGAAGGGGTTTTGATAGTGCTTGCCAAGACGACAGACTTTTTAGCCAACGTGAAGGGTGAGCTGAAAAAGGTAACCTGGCCAACGCGCAAGGATACCCTCGCATCGACAACGGTCGTCCTTCTTCTGGTTGTGGTGGTTGCCGTTTTCCTGTGGGTTGTGGATTCGGGACTGTCCGCACTGATCCGCGTTCTCCTGCGCTGATGGCAGGGGGAGGGACTGATATGTCAAAGAAATGGTATGGGGTTCACACCTACTCCGGCTTCGAAAACAAGGTTAAGCTTAATCTTGAGGAGCGCATCCGCTCTTTGGGGGCGGAGGAGTTTTTCGGAGAGATTCTGATTCCCTCTGAAACGGTTGTTGAACTCAAAAAGGGAGAGCGCAAGACATCCTCCCGCAAGTTTTTCCCGGGTTATATTCTGGTACAGATGGAGCTGAACAACGAAACCTGGCACATCGTCAAGGATATTCCCAAGGTCACCGGCTTTGTCGGTGGTGGGACGGCGCCGCCGTCCATCCCTGACGAAGAGGTTGCCAAAATCACTTCGCGGATCGAGGAAGGGGTCGAGCGACCCAAGCCGAAGGTCGAGTTTGAAGTGGGTGAAACGGTTCGCGTTGTTGATGGACCTTTCCTGAATTTTACCGGAGTGGTGGAAGACGTTAAGCCCGACAAGGGCAAACTCAAGGTTATGGTCAGTATTTTCGGTCGGGTCACCCCGGTCGAACTTGAATTCATACAGGTCGAAAAAACCAGCTAGCTCTGGTTCTAACAAGTAAAACTCAAGGAGTCACTCATGGCCAAGAAGGTTGTTGGTATGATTAAACTGCAGATTCCTGCCGGCAAGGCGAATCCTTCGCCGCCCGTCGGACCCGCGCTCGGCCAGCACGGGGTCAACATCATGGAATTCTGCAAGGCGTTCAACGCCAAGACACAGGCTCAGGATGGAATGATCACGCCTGTCGTTATCACGGTTTATGCGGACCGGTCTTTCTCTTTTATCACCAAGACCCCCCCCGCAGCCGTGCTTCTTCTGAAGGCCGCCAAGATCCAGAAAGGCTCCGGTGTTCCCAATAAGAACAAAGTGGGCAAGGTTACCAAGGATCAGGTGCGTGAGATTGCCGAGCTGAAAATGCCCGACCTCAACGCATTCGATATCGAAATGGCGATCCGTACTATTGAAGGCACTGCCCGCAGCATGGGCCTCGAAGTCGTATAACTGGAGTTTGCAATGAGTGCTGGGAAAAAACATACGCAAGCCAAGGCTACCATTGACAGGATGAAGGCCTATCCTCTCGAGGAAGCCCTCGCGCAGGTTAAGGAAGTCTCTTACGCCAAGTTCGACGAAACCGTCGATGTTTCGATCCGACTGGGCGTTGATCCCCGTAAAGCGGACCAGATGGTTCGCGGCGCCGTGGTTCTGCCGAACGGTCTCGGTAAAACCGTCCGGGTCCTCGTTTTCGCCAAGGGGGAAAAAGCTGCCGAAGCGACAGCCGCCGGTGCCGATTTCGTCGGGGCTGACGATCTGGTAGCCAAAATCCAGGGTGGCTGGTTCGACTTCGACACCGCCATCGCGACCCCTGACATGATGGGTACTGTCGGTAAAATCGGTAAGCTGCTGGGCCCCCGCGGCCTGATGCCCAACCCCAAGGTTGGCACCGTCACCTTCGATGTCGGCCGCGCCGTCACCGAGGCCAAGTCGGGTAAGATCGAATACCGCGTCGAAAAAGCCGGTATCGTGCACGCTCCCGTAGGCAAGGTGTCCTTTGACGTGGAGAAACTCAAGGAGAACGTGGTTTCCCTTGTAGACGCTCTGGTCAAGGCCAAACCGGCTACGTCCAAGGGCACGTACCTGAAGAAAGTCAGCGTCTCCAGCACCATGGGGCCTGGTCTGAATATCGACGTGGCGGCTCTTCAGACGCTGGTCAAGTAATCTGATGTTTCGAATAACGGAAATCCGGTGTCATCTGATACCGGGTTTCTGTTGTTGTTAGACCGTATAACTGCTCCTGGTCAAAGACAGCAGGTGCGCACCCGACGGTGTGCTTAATAGCTGGACTGCCTGCCGAGGCTGGAACAATGGATTGACGGCTGTTCGTCTCACTCCATGACCTCAGACTGGGGCCCGGATCCTCATGATCCGCAAATCTCAATGAAAGGAGGAGAGACGTTGAACAAGAACAGCAAGGAACAGATTGTCAGCGAGCTTTCAGAAAAGCTCGTAGCCGCCAAAGCGACATTTCTTGCCGACTACCGTGGTCTTAACGTGGAGCAGGTTGATAAGCTTCGCGGGGAATTGCGTGGCGCTGGCGTTGAATACCGGGTCGTAAAAAACACCCTGCTTCGCCTGGCTGCCAAAGGTACCGGAAGCGAGTGCCTTTCCGATCACCTGGCCGGTCCCACGGCGATCGCAATCGCCGGTACCGATCCGGTAGCTCCGGCCAAGATCCTGTCCGAGTTTGCCAAGGCCAACAAAAATTTTGAACTGAAAGTGGGCGCCCTCAACGGCGACCTGCTCAATCTGGCTCAGATCGAGGCGCTGGCTGAACTGCCTAGCCGCGAAGTGCTTCTGGCCAAGGTTCTCGGGTCGCTCAATGCTCCGGCATCCAACTTTGTCGGTGTCCTGGCGGCTATCCCACGGTCCCTCGTGACCGTTCTGGCTGCCATCCAAGAAAAAAAAGCTGCTTAATTTGAACAGATAAAACGTTTTCACGTTACGGAGGATTAATCAACATGGCTGATATCACCAAAGAGCAAGTAATCGAATTCATCGAAAAAATGAACGTCCTTGAGCTGGCTCAGCTCGTTAAGGAACTCGAAGAGAAATTCGGCGTTTCTGCCGCTGCTCCCGTTGCCGTTGCTGCTGCCGCTCCTGCTGCCGCTGCCGCTGCCGCTGTAGAAGAGAAGGACGAGTTCGACGTCATCCTGGCCAGTGCCGGCGACAAGAAAATCAACGTTATCAAAGTGGTTCGTGCCGCTACCGGCCTGGGCCTCAAGGAAGCCAAAGACCTCGTCGACGGCGCTCCTCAGACTGTTAAAGAAGCTGTACCCAAAGCCGAAGCTGAAGAGCTCAAGAAGCAGCTCGTTGAAGCCGGCGCAACCGTGGAACTTAAATAGTTCCTGTCCCATAGTTTCGCCATTAGCCAAGGTCGCCTTGTGCGGCCTTGGCTATTCTAC